>NZ_JADPUN010000075.1 GCF_015690345.1 Plantactinospora alkalitolerans
GGCGGGCCGCGGTCGACCTCGCCGGCCGGCTGCACCCGGACGTGTGGTGATGGACGTACGGATGCCGGTACTCGACGGCATCGGAGCGACCCGCCTGCTGGCCGGTGTCGGGGTGGCGCATCCCGTCAAGGTGCTCGTGGTGACGACCTTCACCTCGACGAGTACGTGTACGAGGCGCTGCGCGCGGGAGCGAGCGGGTTCCTGCTCAAGGACGCCCCACCGGCGCAGCTGCTGCACGGCATCCGCACCGTCGCCACCGGCGCCGCGCTGCTGGCACCCGAGGTGACCCGCCAGCTCGTGGGCAGGTACGCGGCGCGGATCCGTCCTGCCGAGGGCACCCCGGTCGGCGGCGCGCTGACCCCGCGCGAACTGGAGGTGCTGCGGCTTCTCGCCAACGGCCTGTCCAACGGCGAGATCGCCGCGACGCTCGTGATCAGCCAGGAGACCGTCAAGACGTACGTGTCCCGCATCCTCACCAAACTCGACCTGCGGGACCGCGTACAGGCGGTCGTCTACGCCTACCGCACGGGGCTGGTGATCTGAGCCCCGTGCGGTAGGCGTAGACATGCCGTGGGCGTGCGGAGGTCGAGGTAGGCCCGGCTCACAGAGTCGCGGTCACCGGACGGCGGCCGCCAAGGTGGGCAGGAACGGCGGTGAGCGCGGCCACCGCCAGCACGGTGGCCAGGACCAGGGCGGCGAGCTGCCAGAGCCCGGGAAGCGTGGCCTTGTCGCCGTCGCCGCCGGTGATCGTGATGATGGCGGCGAACAGCAGGAAGCCTCCCGGGAAGATGCCCAGGACGGCACCGAGGAGCGCGGGTAGCACCTGCGCGGTCGCCAGCGCGACGGTGACGTCCTGCGGGGTTGCGCCCAGGGCGCGGGCCAGCGCCGACGCGTGCCGGTTGTCGAGCACCGTCGCCCAGGTGAGAACGATGGCGTTGACCGCCGCCAGGCAGAGCAGGATGACCGTCCAGACTCCGAGCACGTGCCGCAGCACCGCCACCTGAGGTTCGGTGTACGCGCCGGTGCCCGCCAGGTCGCCGAGGACACTGTCGAGCACCAGGAGGACGTAGATCCCGCTGAGCGTGACCGCGATGCTGACCACGCCCAGCACGACCCGACGCGGCCGACGGGCGGCGACCCGCAGGGCGAGGAGCAACGGGACGGGAAGTCGTGCCGAGACGGCGATCAGCCAGCCGGTGCGGTGGGGTGGCCGTGCCGCGTCGGCCAGCGCGCTGACGGTGCTGGAGCGGGCGCCGCGTACGGCCGGAACGGCGGTCGCCGCGACCGCGACCCCGAGGGCCACAGCGGTCACCAGGGCGACCGTGGACCAGGTCAGCGACGCCGTCCCCGCGCTGCCGACGAGCCCCGCGCTCGACTCGGTGAGTAACGGGGCGGCCAGCGCCCCGATCGCCAGCCCGGCCGCCACCGCGACGCCGGCCACCAGGAGATACTCCGCGAGCAGCACGGCAGCGACCAGGCCCGGCGTGCCGCCGACCGCCTTGAGGAGTCCGACGCGCCTGGTCTGATCGGCCATCCGGCCGCCGACCAGAACCGAGAGGCTGGCCACTGCGAGCAGACCGAGCAGCCAGGCGCCGATCAGCAGCAGGATCTGGGAGTCTCTGGCCAGTTCGGTGGCGTCGGCGAGGATGCTCTGCCAGTTCTGCATCGGCATCATGGTGCCGCCGTGGTCGCCACTGTTCGCGTCGACGAACGCCTCGGCCCCGTCCGGGTCGGCAAGCTTGAGTTTCATCACGTACGACATGGGTCCCCGTGCCGGGGCGAGGCTCCGCGCGTCCGCCTGGGTGAGCCAGACCAGCCCGGGGTTGTGGAGGAGTTCGGGGGGCAGGTCTCGGTCGTCCGGGACAGCGCCGTTGGCGCAACCGACGGAGACGATGCAGGACGTCCCCGGATACGGCGGCATGGCGGCGGTGACCGCCAGGCCGACCACCGTGAACGACCTGCCGCCCAGGGTGACCGGATCACCGACGTGCGCGTCGAGGAACTGCGCGAAGGCGGCCTCGAGCACCACACCGTCGTCGCTGACCCAGTTGCCCTGCGTCACCACGGGCTGGTCGACTGCGGCGACCGTGGCGTCACGCCCCTCGACCTGTACGTCCGACCTGCGGCCGGACGCCTCCAGCTCGCCGGGGATGACGGGATACGGTCCGCTGTGCTCGGTGACGCCCGGGTCGGTCGCCAGCTTCTCGAGGTCGGCGGGTTGCGCGAAATCGCCGGTGCTGGCGACCACGTCGGGTCCCCGGGTCGCCGCCCGGGTGCTCTCGTACGGGTCGCTGGCGGCGTCACGCACCACCAGCCCGAGGGTCAACGTCGTGGTGGCCGCCAGGATGGCGATCAGCAGAAGCGCGGCCTCGGTGCGGCGCCGTCGCAGATCCCGCAGGGCGAGGCGGCCCACGAGGAGGATGCGTCCCATTCCCGTCAGCCCTCCAGTCCGATGAGCGCACCGAGATTCCCGGCGGTGCCTCCGGTCAGCCTGGTCTCGTCCACGAGCGCGCCGTCGCGCATCGAGAACAACCGGTCCGCGGTGGCCGCGATCCGCGCGTCGTGGGTGACGATGACCAGCGTCTGCCCGTACCCGTGCAGTTCCTCGAAGAGCTGGAGAACGTCCAGGGTCGCGGCGCTGTCCAGGTTTCCGGTCGGTTCGTCGGCGAGAACCACCAACGGTTCGTTGCTCAACGCCCGGGCGACCGCGACCCGCTGCCGCTGGCCACCGGAGAGCGCGGAGGGTAGGAAACGTGCCCGTCCGGCGAGCCCGAGCTGATCCAGCAGTTCCTCGGCACGCCGTCTGGCGGCCCTCGGCGGGCGTCCGGCCAGCAGCGCCGACAGCTCGACGTTCTCTACGGCGGTGAGCTCCTCCATCAGGTGGAAGGACTGGAAGACGTAGCCGACGTCGGTCCGTCGGATCCGGGCCAGTGCCTTCTCGCTGATGTTGTCGATGCGGCGGCTGTTTATGAAGACCTCTCCGCCCGAGGGCCGGTCCAGCCCGCCGAGCAGGTGCAGCAGCGTGGACTTTCCGCAGCCGCTGGGCCCCATTATCGCCACGGTCTCGCCCGCGCTGACGTCGAGATCGACGCCGTCGACGGCGCGTACCAGTCCCTCCCCCTTGCCATACTCCTTCCGCAATCCGCGGGTGCGTAGTACGGGCGTGCCGGCGGCCTTGTTCACGATCCACTCCTTCGGTGGGTCCAGTTCTTCTCACACGCCTCGAGCCAGCGCAGATCCGCCTGAAGCCGGAGCACCACGCCTTCCAGCAACAACGCCGCGTTCGAGTGACGCGGCTCGGCCATCGCGGCGCGCTGGGCGTCCCGCAGCCGGCGCAGCAACTCCCGCCGCTGGATGTCGACGATGGTGACCGGATCGGCCAACCCGGCCGACGAGGCCGCGATCAGTTTGAGGTGGAACTCCGCGAGGTCGGGCTTCGGCCAGTTCACCTCGGCGATCCACTCGGCGACTCGCTGTTGACCGTCGGGGGTGAGCACGTACACCTTGCGATCCGACCGGTCACCGCCATCGGCGGACCTCTCGACCGCCAGGAGACCGGCCTTCTCCAGCCGGGTCAGGGTCACGTAGATCTGGCCGGCGTTCAGTGCGTCTCCGAGCGGGCCGAGCGCGTCGCGCAGTCGCGCGCGCAGCTGGTAGCCGTACGACGGCTCCTTGGCCAGCATCGCGAGCACTATCTCCTGCTGCATGGGGACTCCCTCTAACCGTTAGCCCCATGTCTAACGGTTAGCCCCGTCGCCCGTCAAGTCGGTGTGGATGCGTGTTGCCGCAGCCGCCGCTGGCCGAGGGGCGGGTGCGGCACGGTTGACCAGGGTGACCGCCGGCTTCGGCAGGTCCGCTCAAGTCACCCCGGATTCGGCAGCGGCTCCTGCGGCCAGTTGAGCACCTTGGCGCCGAGTACCGCCGCCTGCAGCGTGAAGCGGTGGGCGGGGTCGGCCGGGTCGTAGCCGGTCAACGTCTTGACCCGGTCCAGGCGGTAGGTGACGGTACGTACCGACACGTGTAGTCGTTTCGCAGACTCGGTGGCGACAGTGCCGGTGGCGAAGTAGGCGTCCAGCGTGTCGAGCAGCGGTGCGGCGCCGCCCCGAGCCTGCGTGAGTGGGCTGAGTACGGCCTGGACCAGGTCGACGATGGCGGGTTGGTCGCGCAGCAGGACCCGGTAGATGAGCAGGTCGTGGGCGTTGACGACGGGGGTGTCCGCGTCGAGCCGGCCAGCCATGGCGAGCGCCTCGCGGGCCTCCTCGTAGGAGCGGGCGATGCCGTACAGGCCGGGGTGGCCCCGGCCGACGGCGACTCGCCAGGGTCGTCCGCGGGGCAGCCGGCTGAGCTCGCGATGCATGAGCCGACCGAGTTCGTTGCTCGCGTCGACAGCGGACGACAACCGGCCCGCCGCAGCGGGATCGGCCGGTGCCAGGACCACGAGCAGGCCGTCCTTGGTCGCGACGAGAACGTCCCGATCACCGAGCCGGTCGAACACGACCGCCTCCAGGGCGCTGATCGCCGCTTCGGCGTCCGGTAGCCGCCGGCTCGGCGCGGCCAGCGCCACCTGATGGACCCGCGCGAGGTCGAGCCCGAACGGTTCCGCGCGTTCCACCAGGGTACCGAGGTCGGAATCGCCGCGCAGCAGATCGTCGATCAGTTCCCGGCGCAGTGCCTCCTCCCGTCGTACGAGGTCACGGCGCGCTACCGCGTAGCCCTCGGCGAGGGTCGCGACCGCCTCGTCGACGACCTGTAGCACGGCCGTGGCCGCCGCGCGTACCGCCTCCCGGTCGCGGGACCGCACCACGATCGGCAGGTCCTGCCACAGTCGTCGCGCCGCGGACAGGTACAGCTGCACCACTCGTCCCGCGGAGATGCCCTGCTCGGCGGCGCGCCGGCCGAGCAGACCGACCGCGTCCAGCTCGCCGCGCTTGACCTGTCGTCCGTAGGCCGCCGCATCGGCGAGCAGCGGCAGATAGTCGCCGAGCAACTCCACCGGAACCCCGCCGGCGTCGCGGCTGGCGCCCTCCGCGACCTCGACCAGCCACCCGTCCTCCGGGCCGGGTGCCGACGGCCGACGCCCGCCGCGCCGCCGACTGCTGTCAGTCACCTCTGCCTCGCCTTCCGAGCCTCTGGTGCCACGGGCACATGTTCTGGTGCCCGGCGCCGACCAGCGCAGTCCAGCCAGGCTCGGCACCCGTCATCTGCCAGCCACCGGGCGGTGCACGATGAAGGCTCTGGTCGGCGTTCCGCGTTCGTTGCCGACAGTCGGCAGCTTAGACCGGCCATGTCTGTGCTCCCAGCCCCTGCCCCCAGCGGCTCGATCGGGCGAGGATGGAGGTCAGCCGGGAGGCCACGCCCGACATCCAGCGCGGAGGCCCTGGCAGAGGTGTGCCGGGCCGCGCGGACGGGTGCCGCGCACCGAATCCGAGTACGAGCCGGTCAGCAGCGGATCCGCGGAGGACGGACGGCAGCCCGGTCGCGCCTGGGGTTCCCATCCACCCCGCCCCGCTGACCCACGCTCAAGTCCCGCGCCAGCCGGAACGACACCCGCTGGGCGCGCTCGGATCCCACAAGGAGAGGAGCAGCAGCATGCCGCAGTGGCGAGTAGGCGATGTGATGACCAGCGAGGTGATCACCGCTCCCGACGACGCGTCGGTCGCGCAGATCGTCACCTTGCTCACCGACCGTCAGATCAGCGCCGTGCCGATCATCGACAGGTTCGATGTCGTGCTCGGCGTGGTGTCCTGGACGGACCTGTTCAAGAGGATCGAGATCGGTGCGCCGGACGGCGCTCCCCGCGCCAGTTGGTGGCGCCGGTGGGTGCCGTCGACGGTGCAGTGGCCGGCCGGCACCGCCGTGGAGGTGATGAGCGGCCCACCGCTGACCATCCGAGCCGACGCGTCGCTGCCGGCCGCCGCCCGGGTGATGTATCGAAGTGGCGTCGGCCGGTTACTGGTCGTCGACGACGGCAGTCGGCTGCGGGGCATCGTCACCCGATCGGACCTATTCAAGATCCACGCCCGACTCGACGCCGTGATCCGCGACGAGGTCGTGCAGCGCGTCCTGGGCCGCACACTGAGGATCCCGCCCCGGACGGTCCGAGTCACCGTTGACGGCGGTGTGGTCACCCTCGCCGGTCGCGTCGCAAGCAGGACGACGGCCATCGCCGCCGCGCGGCTGACCGAGGCGGTCCCGGGCGTCACCGACGTTGTCGACCGGCTCGGGTTCGACCTCGACGACACCGTGGCGGCCGCTGTCCCGGCGACCGAGCCTGACCCGATGCGCGGTTGGCTGATCGGACGCCCGCTGTCCGATCAGCCGGCCGGTCAGTCGGGAGCGGGCCCGTTCGCCGCGCTGAGCAGACCGTGACCAGGACGGGAGGTACTGCAATGATCACACAGCCAGCGGGCCCGCCAGCGGCGGTGACACTGAGCCCGGAGCCCGAACAGCATGGCACGACCGTCGACTCGCTCGTCCGGGCCGCGAACGTGCCTCGTCCTCCGCCCGACGTCAATGACGACATCGGCGGCATCACCGACGGCATCGTCGACGAGTGGGGCAGGCAGTCGTTTCCCGCCAGCGACCCGCCAGCCAACTGGTGACACCGGCACCGACGACTGAAAGGCGAGCACGGACTTCGTCAACGCGCCGAGTGTGCCAGGCATGGGTGCCGGACTTCGGCTCCAAGGCCACCGCCGGTCTGCGGAGGACCGCCGGCCACCGCGGTAGGCCGGCGGTGGGCCGTACGGCCCGCTTCGTTGGATTGCCGACCCCCGGAAGATCGAGGCGGGCTCTCTACCGGTCCGAGCTCCTGTCGTTCCGCGACGCGCGACGCACCCTTGGCGGTGCGGCAGCCCTACGGCACGAGCTGCCGCACCGACGACACCTGTCGCCCGACTGCCCCTACCCGAGTCCCCAGAAGTGAGATCGGCATGTTCGTACCCACGGTGGTCCCCGTCCCGCAACCGTCGACCGGGCCGCGCACCGATGCCCGGCCGGGCGCGACGACCCCGCCCAACGCGATCGCCGTCAGCCTGGGAAGCGGCCGAATCCAGGTGTGGGCGGCCGGTCGCGGCGGCCTGGGCTGCCCGAGCGCCGGCACCGCCGGTACGTCCCGCGTACCGGTGCGCCGGGGACGGGTCGTGGACGGACCCGGCTGTACCGGTGTGTTGTCGCAGCTGATCCGCCAGTACCGCGACCCGATCCCGGCCGGACCCGTCGTGGTTGTCTGCCGCCCCGTGCAGACGACCACGACGGAACAGCACGCGCTCGGCCAGGTCGTCGAGGCCGTGTTCGCCCCGTCACGGGTGTTGTTCATCGACACCGTACGAGCGGCGGCCATCGGAGCCGGCGCGGCCACGGGCGGTCTGCTCGTCGTCGACATCGGTGCCGAGATCAGCGAGGCGGCGATCCTGCGGGACGGCAGGGTGACGGCGGCGCGTCGGACCGACATCGGTACCCGCGACCTCACGCACGGCGCACCTACCGAAATGCTCTCCCACGCCGTTGCCCGGATGATCAAAGAACTGTGCGGCGACGCCGCCACCCGGGCCGTGGTCCCCACGGCGCTGCGCCGCGGCCTGCTCGTGGTGGGCGACGGTGCCGGGACGCCCGACCTGATTGCGCAGATCGCCGCGAACCTGCGTATCCCGGTGCAGGCCGCGTCCGCACCGTGGACCGCCGCGCTCACTGGCGCGGGCCTTGCCGCCCTGTCGGCAGCCCGCCACCCGTCCACCCGGTGACCGCCCGGCAGGACGACACCCTGCGCCGCGCCTCGGCGACGACCGCCCGGCGGTGAACACTTCCGCGTACCGCGGCCGGTGAATCTCCGTGCTCACCACGTCGGCCCTGTCTCACCGCGATGGCGCTGGGTCGTCTGCCACCGCGAGGCGGCCGCCACGGCTGCTCTCCGCCACCCGCCACCGGCCGACGCGGTCACGCTGGCTGCTCAGCGTGGACGATCATCACCGGGCAGTCGGCGTGGTGGAGCAGTTGCTGGCTGACCGAGCCGAGAAGGCTGCCGACCAGCGCCCCGTGGCCCCGGTTGCCGACAATGAGCAGCGTGGCGTGTCCGGATACGTCGATGAGGTTTCTGGCTGGGCTCCCCGGCTCGGCGACGGTTTTCACCGGCACCGTGGGGTATTTGTCGCGCCACGGCGTCACTGCGGCGTCGAGGCAGCTGGCCGCGTCGCGCCGGGCGGCATCCGGGTCGTACGGCAGCGGCGTCACGTCCATTGCGTACAGTGGCAGCGGATAGCAGAGGACGGCGAGGAGTTCGCAGCCGCGCCGTTGTGCCTCGTCGAATCCGAGCGCCAGGGCGCGCTGCGCCGAGGCGGAGCCGTCGACGCCCACCGCGATCGGACCGGACGCGGTGTCGGCCCGACCGCGCACGACGACAACGGGGCCGGCCGCGTGGGTGGCGACGTGCTGGCTCACGGAGCCGAGCACGAGGCTGGTGAAGCCCCCGCGTCCGCGGTTACCCACGACGAGCATGGCCGCGGTCCGACCGGCTTCCACCAGGACCAAGGCCGGGTCGCCGATCACCGCGGCGCCGGTGACCTCGATGCCCGGTTGCTGCGCCCGCGCCTCGGCTGCGGCTGCGGCAGCCAGCTGCTCGAACCGTTGCGCAACGGGGTCGGGCAGCTCACCGACACCGTCGAGCGCTTCTGGCGGCCCGTTCCATGGGTACGCGGTGAGGATCTTCAGCGGGGCGGAGCGGAGTCGCGCCTCGGCGGCGGCCCATCGAACTGTCGCCCTGCTCTGCTCGGAGCCGTCGGTGCCGACGACGATGGCGGTGTGTCTCATTCGGACCTCCACACATCGGGAAAAGGTTGCGGCGGGTACGGCCCGACCACAGGTCCGTCCCCAACTCCTGCCCGGCTGGGAGCGGGACAGCCCGGCGGACGACGCGACAGGTGGTCCCGCCGCGACCCGCCGTTCGACGCGGCGACGCCCCTCCTTACGGTGTACCGATCTCCGTGCCGCGTACCTCGACACGCTGTGGACGCCCGCCCCGTGCCGGCCGCGTCAGCCGGTCTGCTGACGTTGGCACGGAACGCAGAACCGGGCGTGCGGCAGGATCTCCAGCCGTTCCAGCGGGATGTCGCCGGTGCAGCGTTCACACCTCCCGTAACTGCCCTCGGCCATGCGTTGCAGCGCCTGAGCAGTGTCGGCGAGCGACTGACGGGCCGATCCGGTCAGCGCGGTCAGCGTGTCGCGGTCGTAGCCGCCGCGCCCCGGCTGCCGGCTGTACGCCGTGAGTTCGGTGAGTTGGTCGGTATACAGCCTGAACTGCTTCTCCAGGTTGGAGCGGAGCAGATCGATCGGATCCCGCACGGTACTGGTCACCTCACTGGTCCTTTCTACGGTTCGTGCATGAGGTCGGATGACAAGACGACGCCGGGCGGCAGGGGTGTTTCGGGTGCGGTGGCGCCACGGCGTGCGGAGAGGGGACTACGAGGTGTAGGGGGTGCGGGGCGGGCCGCAGGCTCAGCGCTGCACTGGCACTGCGCGCGACACCGCATAGCCGGGGCCAGCCGCCAGGCTGATCGTCGCCCTGCGCTCATCCGGTGCGGAACCGACGCGCACCGGGTATCCGGCCGGATGAACCCGCATCCCAGCAGCGCAAACGCCCGGCACCGGGGTCAGCATGTGACTCGTCACCGTTCGCCTCCTCGCTCGCTCCGGAACAGCCCGTCGGACCAAGCCTGCGCCGTGCGAGGAGAGACGGCAGGGGACGCCACCGGCTAATAACCGTGGGGTCACATTGCCGGCGGTCGGCAAGCACCGGGCCTCTGGTGCTCTCCCGGAACGGCCGGCGCCCACCGACGCGGTGCCGCTGCAACCCTGCTGCCGCCAACTGGCGAGGTGGATGGGCTCCGGGCGGGACGCCGGATCGGGCAACCGGGCGGTCGTGTGTTGCCGGAAATCGGCAATCTGTCCCGACGGCAGATGCTGGCGAGGTACCTGGCCGGCGGCGCACGTCCGGACGAGGATTGGCGGTGGCGCCACGCGGTGAACCCAGGAGCCGCCGGCAGGGACGTCGAGCACAGCCAGGCCGCCGTACTCAACGAACTCCTGCAGGACACCTGAACAGCCCACGATCCGGTACCGGATACCGCCGGCTCCGCCTCGCGCGCGGCCACTTCGGCCACGCAGCGACCATCATGCGCGCGGCGACGAGTGTCCCGGCGCCGCAGTATCTGGATCCCAGGAGGTCCGACCGTGAGAAACGAGATCACCATCGACCGGCCGCCGGCCGCCGTGCTCGCCGACGCGGCGGCCGCCGCCCGGCATGCGCCGTCGATCCTCAACACCCAACCGTGGCTCTGGCGGGTACGCCCGGACCGGCTGGACCTGTGCGCTGTTGTTCGGCGACAACGACGGACCACGGGACTGGCTGCACGCCGGAGAAGCGCTGTCCGCCGCCTGGCTCACCGCCGCCACGGTCGGAGTGTCGGTCGTGCCGCTGAGCGGCGTCATCGAGGTCGCCGCCACCTGGCACACCCTGCGCCGCCTGCTCGCCGGACTCGGCCAGCCCTACCTGGCGATGCGGCTGGGGATCGCCGAGCCCGAACCGGACGGGCCGCTGCCGCGCACGCCACGTCTGCCCGTCGCGCAGGTGATCGACATGTCAGCGGTCCCGTCGGAGCAGTTCTGACACTTCGGGTCCGGCACGGGCGGGCGATGTGGCGCCGGCCGACCCCGGGTTCGGGGCATCACCGCATCTTTCAACAGTCTGTTGACAAACATCTTGTTGAAGGACACGCTGGGGGCGTGCACGAGGGATGGGACGATCGGGCCGCAGCGGGCGCTGAGCGGGGGGCGCGGGACCGGTTGACCGCCGGCGGCGGCAAGGACCTGCCACGGTTGCCCTGGCAGGCCGACGGCCAGCCGCACGACGCGGTGACGCTGATTCGTCAGGCGTTGTGGCGGGCCGAAACCGACCGGAGCGCCCTGGAACTGCCCGACGAGCTGCTGGCCGCGATCACGCTGCTGGCCGCCGCGCGCGCTGAGGTGGACCAGCTCGAGGCGGGTCTGCTGTTCGTCGCCCGAGCCGAGGGGTTGACCTGGGCCCAGGTCGCGCAGGCACTGGGTCTGCGGACCGCCCAGGCGGCACAGCAGCGGCACGAGCGCGTACTGGCCCGGCTCGACGGGAACACCGGTTCGTGAGCGTCGTCCCCCTCGTCGACGCGGGTCCCGCGTGCGGGCGCAAGGCCCACGGGCTCGCCTCGCTGCTGCGCGCCGGCCTTCCCGTCCCGGACGGGTTCGTCGTGACCGACCCGGCCGTCGACCCGATAGTGGTTGCGGAGCACCTGGACAGGCTGCCCGGTCGGGCGGTCGCGGTCCGGTCATCGGGGTTGGCGGAAGACTCGGCAACGGCGTCCTACGCCGGGCAGTTGGAGACCGTCCTCGGCGCCCGTGGCCTCGACGAGGTCCTGGCCGCGGTCCGGCGCTGCGCCGACTCCCCGCACACGGACCGGGCGCGTGCCTACCGGGCACACCTCGACCTCGACGATGACGGCGATGATGAGCCAACCGCGCCGGTGCTCGTGCAGCAGTTGGTCGAGGCCGACCACGCGGGCGTGCTGTTCACCCGCGACCCCCGCACCGGCGCCGACGCGGTAGTGATCAACGCATCCTGGGGCCTCGGGGAGACTGTCGTCTCGGGGGCGGTGATCCCCGACGAGGTCATCGTGACCCCGCCGGCGGACACCGTCCGGGTCACCATCGGCGCCAAACAGACCCGGCTCGACCTGCGCGAGCACGGACTGGTGCGCTCGCCCGTCCCCGAGCCGGACAGAGCACGCAGTTGCGTGCCGGTAGGCGAGGTACTCCGGCTCGTCGCGTTCGGCCGGCGGTGTGAGAACCTCCTCGGCGGGGCCCAGGACGTCGAGTGGGCGGTCCGCGACGGCCGGATCTGGCTGCTGCAGGCACGCCCGATTACCGCCCTCGGCGCCCCGGCGGCCCTGGGCGGTCAGGGCTCGGCTCGGCCGCTGGCCACTGGTGTGCCCGGCAGTCCGGGCCGAGCGTGGGGACCGGCACGCCTCGCACGATCGGTCGATGACTTCCCCCGGGTCCGACGCGGCGACGTCCTGGTGTGCCGGACCACCGACCCGGCCTGGACTCCACTGTTCCGCCTTGCCGCCGCCGTCGTCACCGAGACCGGCGGTGTCCTCAGCCACGCGGCCATCGTCGCGCGGGAGTTCGGGATTCCGGCCGTCGTCGGCGCCGGCGAGGCGATGACCAGACTGACCGACGGCGCAGTCGTCACCATCGACGGCACTGTCGGCACCATCACCGGAGGAGGGGGGTGATGGCCCACCCGTCTCCCACCGACCTGCTGGTGCTCCACGCGGTCCGGCTCAAAGGATTCGCTGATACCGCCTCCGTCGCCGCCCGGTTCGGCCTCGACACCGAGCAGACCCGGGAGGAACTCCTCGACGCTCAGGCGCACGGATGGGTCAGCCGATCCTCCTTCGCGGACCTGGCTGGGTGGTCGCTCACCGGGACCGGGTACCGGCACAACGAGGTACAACTCCGCGACGAGCTCGACCGGGTCGGTGCCCGTGGGACCGTCACCGCCGTTCACGAGCGGTTCTTGCCGCTCAACGCCCGAGCGTCCCGGATCTTCACCACGTGGCAGTTGGGCCCCGGTAGTCCCACGGACACCTTTCACCAGCTCGCCGATCTCGCCACCGAGCTACGCGACCTCGAACGGCCCCTGGTCGCCTCCCTCGGCCGGTTCGCCGGTTACCACGACCGGTTCGCCGCTGCGGTGATCCAAGCCGACCATGATCCGGCCTGGATCACCGGCGTCGAGGTCGATTCGTGCCACCGTGTCTGGTTCGAACTCCACGAGGACCTGATCGCCACGCTCGGCATCACCCGCTGAACTCACCATGGCCACCCACCTGGTCCCGGTGTCCGGTTCGGGTTCATGATCGAGTTGGTCCGGTGGAATGTTGGCGGGGGGCCGGTCGTTACATTACCCGTACGACCGAGTACCACGGCCCGTGACCTGGGCTGGTAGACGGCGGGCCGGGAATGATCCAGGTCCCCCGGTCGTTACATATTGTGTTCGGCGGAGTACCCCCCAGTACTGGTCGGGCAGTGTCCGGTCCCCGGGACGTGATCCTGGTGTGGGCCGACGAGTTCCATTGACATCCCACGTCCCCCTGTGGGGTGTTCATCCCCGAGTGGAAGGTAACCATCGTGAAGAACACGACTCTGTTCAGCCGATGGCTCCCGGCCATCGAGCAGACTTCGATCATTCGTAAGAGCGCGCTGGGTCTGGCTGGTCTGGCGTTCGTCGGTGGCGCGGTGGCCGGTCCGGCGGTAGCGGCCCAGGCCGCCCCGGAGCAGCACGACACCGGTGCCGTGTCGCAGTCGGTCATGGCCGACAAGGGTGCCAAGGCCGACAAGGCTGACAAGGGTGCCAAGGACAGCAAGGACCGCAAGGACCGTAAGGACAGCAAGGGCAGGCCGTCGCGGGACCGGTTGGTGCCCCGTGGTGTGCAGGGTGAGCAGTCGTCGATCCCGCTGTCGGGTGAGCAGTCCGGCAACGTCAGGGCGATCGTGAAGGCGACGAAGAAGGCTGGTCTGGACGAGCGTGCCGCGGTGATCGCGGTCGGAACCTCGTTGCAGGAGTCGAAGTTGGAGAACCTGGGTCATCTGGGTGACGCCAACGATCATGACTCGCTGGGGTTGTTCCAGCAGCGGCCGTCCTCGGGTTGGGGCACGCCGGAGCAGATCACCGATCCGGAGTACTCGACCATCGCGTTCCTGACCGGGCTGAAGCAGGTCGAGGGTTGGCATGACCTGCCGCTGACCGTGGCCGCGCAGAAGGTACAGGTCTCGGCGTACCCGGACGCGTACGCCAAGTGGGAGAACCAGGCCGCTGACCTGGTCGCGGGCGCCTGGAACAACAGCTGACCGAACACCTGACACCTGACACCTGACACGTGACATCCCGCTGGCCGGGTCCCGCACCAAGGGACCCGGCCAGCGTCATGTCCGGAAGGTCGCCGTCAGCGGGGCCAGCCCGCGAGCTTGGCGCGGATCTGTCGTACCTGTTCGAGGTCGCGGCCGTACCGGGCGAAACGCTGGTCCGGTAGTCGGTCGAGGTACCGGCCGGCGGCGGTGACGTCGTCGGGCTCGATCGCCGGGTCGTACTCGGACGCCAGGCGGAGCAGATCGTCGACGGAGTACCGGTCGAGCGCGGCGGCGACGTCGATGTAGTCCCGTACCTCGCGCCGGGTGACCAGGGCGGCGGTCTTGCTGGCCACCAGATCCTGGACGTGCATGACCGGTCCGAGGTCCATCACGACCGGGCTCCTGTGCCGGTCCAGCCGGCCCAGGCTGAGCCGGAGCCGTCGGCCTCCCCGACTCACCAGGAAATCCTTCATGTCCAGCTCGAAGCCGCTGAACAGCCCGGCGAGGTCGCCCGACGGGTCCTCGTCGGTGACGGTGAAGCCGGCCGCCTCGAGCGTGACCTGGACCTCCGTCGCCGCACTGGCCGCCGCGCCGTCGACGTCGGCGAACAGATCGACGTCCTCGGTGGGCCGGGACACCAACCCGTGTGCCGCCCAGGCCACCCCGCCGCCGAGTACGAATCCGTGCTTGTCGGCCACGGAGAGCGCGACCCGGGCGACCTGGCGGTAGAAGTCGTCGAGATGGGTGGTGGTCATGCCGCCTGGCGGTCACCTGACTGGTCGCCGTACTCGGTGGTCAGTGACGGGTGCCGTCGCTCCCACGCCGCCCGCACCCCCCGGGGCAGGTTCAGCATCGACCAGACCCGGCGGAGGATCCCGGCGTTGACGAACCGGCGCAGGTCCTCGGACCGGGTGGTCTCGCGCAGCACGTTCTCGTACATCCAGAGCAACTGGTCCGGATCGTCGAGGTCGAAGGAACGGTCGGGCCCCCACATCAGCCGCAGCGGCAGGGTCACTGTCCCGCGCGTCGGCCCGGCCAGTTCGGCGACGGTCGACGGCACCACGGCAGGACGGCCCGGACGGGCCAGGTAGGCCACGCCGGTTCCGGCCGCGGCGGCGTACTGCATGGGGTCAGGGTAGCCCCAACCTGGCGGGTGCGGATGATCCGTACCCGATTTCGATGGTCTGTCCGGACCCTACCGGTGCTCGGGAGGTCGACCGGCGGGCCGTTCGGGACGGTGTCGGCGGCCCGGCTCACCGACGGCGCAAATCCGGAATGCCGGACCTAGGCCACCGGTTGTGTCACGTGGTACGCCCGCGAGCTCAGCCCCCTGGATTGCGGGCGTACCGCTTTGCGCCGGGTCGGCGGAAGACCCGTGGCGTCGCAGTGCCTCCCCGGAATCCCAGATCGAAAGGGCAACCATGAATCCGATCTTCGGACGATGGCTTCCCGCCATCGCGGAGACCGCTGTCACACGATGGCTTCCCGCCATCGCCGCACATCCGGCCGTACGCCGGCTTCCCGCCGTCGCGGAAACCCCGGTAGCTCGTCGCACCGCACTGGCCGTCGCGGGGCTAACCTGCGCGGCCGCCTGTTCGGCCGTCGCCGGACCTGCCGGCACGGTGGCCGCCGGAGGAGGCGACCACGGTACCCAGCCGGCGGCGTACAGCCAGACGGTGCGGGCGGACCAACCGCAGGACGGCGCGGCCCAGGACCCGTCGGCCCAGGACAAGCCGGCCGACGGCGGGAAGACCGACGAAGGGAAGACCGAGGACGGGAAGACCGAGGACGGGAAGACCGACGACGGGAACTCGGACGCCAAGCCGTCCCGGGACAAGTTGGTCCCGCACGGTGTCCAGGGCTACCAGTCGCGGATCGACCTGGACGACGACCAGCGGGACAACGCCAGGGAGATCGTCCGGACGGCCCGGAAGCTGAATATGGGTCAGCGCGGCGCCGTGATCGGCGTGGCGACCGCACTTCAGGAGTCGAAGCTGCGCAACCTCGGTCACCTGGGTGACTGGAACGACCACGACTCGCTGGGCCTGTTCCAGCAGCGTCCGTCGTCGGGCTGGGGGTCGCCGGATCAGATCACCGACCGCGACTACTCGGCCGGGGCGTTCTTCGACGGACTGAGGCGGATCAACAACTGGCGTGACCTGCCGCTGACCGACGCCGCGCAGGCGGTGCAGGTGTCGGCGTACCCGTTCGCCTACGCGCAGTGGGAGAACCAGGCCGCGGACATCGTCCAGGACGTCTGGTCCCGGTAACCCGTGTATCGCCGCCGGGAAGGCTGGCAATCCGTCAGCCTTCCCGGCGCTGCCAACGCCGGCGCGATCCGGAACCTCGGTCAGATCCAGGTCTTCTTCCTGAACACCAGATACAGCGAGATCGCCAACCCGAACGTCACGACCAGCGAGATGACGAACTCCGCCGAGGTGTGCCGCCACGGGAACGCGAGATTCTGCCCGAAGAATCCGGTCACCGCCGTCGGTACGGCGATGATGGAGGCCCAGCCGGTGACCTTCTTGACGATGAGGTTGAGCTGGTTGTTCTGCAACATCAGATTCGTTTCGAGCATCGTCGTGTTGAGATCGCGCAACGAGTCGCTCCACTCGATGACCCGCAGCACATGGTCGTACAGGTCCTGGTAGTACGGCAGCATCTGGGGATCGACGGTGTGCATCGTCGGGCGCATCAGGGAGTTGACCACCTCCCGCATCGGCAGCGTGACCTGGCGGAGCCGGACCAGGTTGCGCCGGGCGGTGAAGATGCGTCGCTGGACCTCGTCGCGGTTCGTCGCGCCGCCCTTGAACATCACCCCCTGTACCTGCTCCAACGTCGAGTCGAGCTGCTGCACGGCCGTGAAGTGTCCGTCGATCAGCGTGTCGAGCAGGCCGTAGAGCAGGAAGGCGACGCCGTGCGGAGCGAGTTCGGCGCTCTCGTCCCAACGGGCCAGCAACTCGCGGATGTCGAACCGGTCGTTGTAGCGCACCGTCACGAGCGCCCGGGGCTTGACGAACGCCGACACCTCGACGTCGGTGAGCCCGCCGGCCGCGTCCAGCCGCACCATGTACGTGTTCAGGAACAGGTGCGTGTCGTACCGGTCGAGTTTGGCCCGCTGGGCCTGCTGGACGACGTCCTCCAGCGCCAGCTCGTGCATGCCGAGCTCCTCGGCGAGCAGTTTCAGATCGTCCTCACGTGGTCCACAGATGTCCAGCCAGATGACCGCGTGATCGTCCGCGGCCAGTCGCTCCCCGACCTCGCTGGCCGGGAAGTCCTCCGCGACGAGGGCGCCGTCGCGGTACATCCGGCTGTTGCTCACGGGGTGGCCGCCCGGGTGCCGCCGACGGCCGGATCAGGGCCGTCCGATCCCCGGTCCGGGCCGGCGTCGGGCGCGCCTGGCCCGGCCGCCCCGGGCCGGTCGGCGTCCTCGGCCGTGATTGCCCACCAGCCGGTGCGATCCTCGCCGAGCGAGACCGGCAGCGATCCGTCAGCCTCGTCGAGGCAGGGCAGGATGACGTCCACCGGAGTGCGGTCGGCCATGCGGCGTCATTGCCATTGGGGCGAGGCTTAAACCGTCCGGCTCCGGATCAGCCGTCCTCGCCCACCGGTTCGGTGGTCCGGCGCCGCTGTGTGACTGGCTGACCGGGACGCCGGTGGCCCGGGACACCGCGTGGGCGGTTCAGCGTTCAGGTCGGCATCGTCGTGCCGAGGGGTGCGCTCGGGGTGAAGGTGGCCGGCATGGTGACGAAGCCGTTGATGATGCCGACGCTCTCGTTCTGCCGGGTGGCTTCCCGGTCGATCGAGTAGTCCGGCATTCGTTCGAGCACCCGCCGCACCATGAGTGGGAACCAGGTTCGGGCGTAGTTCAACCCGATGCAGCGGTGGATGCCGAGCCCGAAACTGGTGTGCCGGTTCGGTGCCCGGTCCAGGCGGACCTGGTCGGGGTCGGCGAAGACCGCCGGGTCCCGGTTCGCGGCGGCGAAGGACATCATCACCCGGTCACCGGTCCGGAATTGCTGCCCGCCGACCACCACGTCCCGAGTGACGGTCCGGGCGAACCCCATCGCCGGCGGGAAGATGCGGAGGAACTCCTCCGTGGCGTGGTCCCACAGCGTCGGGTCGGCCACCAGCCGCTCGCGGTGTTCAGGATGGTCGGCCAGCCACAGCATGGTGTGCGCGAACAGCGCTGTGGTGGTGTGTACGCCGCCCTGGATCATCAGCAGCGCGATGATCACCACGTCCTCGTCGGGCAGCGGCCTGCCGTCGATGGTGGCCTTGGTCAGCCCGCTGAGCAGCCCCTCGCCCGGTTCCGTCCGCAGTCTCGGCAGTTCGGCGGCGATGGCGCCACCGAGCTGTCCCATGACCTGAACGTTGTGCATGTAGTCCGGGTCGTTCGGGGACATGGCCACGACCCGGTGCATCGGCTCCGCGTACGTCTGCCAGTCGTCCAACGGCAGTCCGACCAGCTTCATCGTGGCCAGCGCCGGCATCGGGTTGCCGATGTCGAGGACGAGATCCAGCCGCCCGCTGGCGCAGACCCGGTCGAGCAGGGCATCGACGGCCTGCTCCGCGAAGGGCAGTGCCTCGCGTGCGGCGGTCGGGGAGAAGTACGGGTTCAGTATCCGCCGGTACGGGGTGTACTCCGGCGGGTCCAGCTCCAGCGGGAGTTGGCGGAACGGGTTGGGTGGGATGACGATGCCCTGCTGTGGATCCGACGGGTCCTCGGTGTTGCGGCCGGAGCTGAAGGTGGCGTCGTCCCGCATCACCTGGCTGACGCTTGCGTGGTCGGACACCACCCAGAAGCCGCCGTACGCGTTGGTCCGCGCGACGGGGCAGCGGGCGAGGTGGTCGTCGGAGACCGCCCGCCAGTTGGCGCGGTAGTCGGGGGAGTGGTGGTCGAAGTCGATACTGGGGGCGGAATCCGAACCGGTGTCGGTGGATTGATCGACAGACATCGCGCCAGACTACTGTCGAATACACGCTCATTGTCATGATCATTCGGATTTCTGTTGGAGCGATTCCCGATCCCGTTCCGTTTCCCAGGCGGCGGGGCGGTGGGAAACCGGCTCGGACATCTCCGGGGCCCGTCGGTCGGTGGCGATTTCGGCGGTCACGAGCGGGAACGGGCCGGGTGATCTACTCTCGGGGGGTTGGCTCACCGGCCTCGTTGGCAGGAGGTGTCGGGAATGGGAGTCCGCACCTGGATCGAGGGCTGGCCCGTCTATCGGCAACTCACCGGCACCGACCCGCTCGGCCGAGGGGCGGCGGCGAAGTCCGCCCGGTCCGACGCGCTCACCCCGCGTACCGACAGTGCCGAGTCGATGGCCCGGTCGGTCTGCCCGTACTGCGCTGTCGGTTGCGGACAGCGGGTCTACGTCGCCGACGGCCGGGTGACCCAGATCGAGGGCGATCCGGACAGCCCGATCTCCCGTGGCCGGCTCTGCCCGAAGGGGGCGGCCAGCAAGACGCTGGTCACCAGCGAACTGCGCCAGCAGCGGGTGCTCTACCGCCGCCCCTACGGGACGGACTGGGAAGAGCTGGACCTGTCCACGGCGATGGAGATGATCGCCGACCGGGTCCTCGCCGCCCGCGAAGCGACCTGGGAGGACGTCGACGACGAGGGGCGTCCGCTGCACCGCACCCTGGGCATCGCCAGCCTGGGCGGAGCCACCCTGGACAACGAGGAGAACTACCTCATCAAGAAGTTGTTCACCGCGATGGGTGCGCTCCAGATCGAGAACCAGGCCCGGATTTGACACTCCGCCACCGTCCCCGGTCTGGGGACCAGCTTCGGTCGCGGTGGCGCGACGGCGTTCCAGCAGGATCTGATCAACAGTGACTGCGTCATCATCCAGGGCTCGAACATGGCCGAGGCCCATCCGGTCGGCTTCCAGTGGGTGATGGAGGCCAAGCGACGGGGTGCCAAGGTTATCCACGTCGACCCCAGGTTCACCCGTACCAGCGCGCTGGCCGACACGTACCTGCCGATCCGGGCCGGTAGCGACATCGCGTTCCTGGGCGGCGTCGTGCGGTACATCCTGGAGAACGAACTGGACTTCCGGGAGTACGTCGTCGCCTACACCAACGCCGCGACCATCGTCAGCGAGGACTACCGGGACACCGAGGACCTCGACGGGCTCTTCTCCGGGTTCGATCCCGCAACGACCAGCTACGACCAGAGCAGTTGGCAGTACGAGGGAAACGAGGGCGACGGAGCGAACGACACCGCCACCGAGCGGGACAGCGCGGCCGGGCTGCGGCACGAGTCGCACGGCCCACCGGTTGCCCGACAGGTGATGCGGGACGAGACCCTGCAACACCCGCGCTGTGTCTACCAGATCCTCAAGCGGCACTACGCCCGCTACACCCCGGAGATGGTCGAGCGGGTCTGCGGCATTCCGAAGGAGCGGTTCGAGGAGGTGGCCCGGGCCTGGGCCGCGAACTCCGGGCGGGACCGGACCAGCATGCTGGTCTACTCCGTCGGCTGGACCCAGCACACCGTCGGCGTGCAGTACATCCGCACCGGAGCGATCATCCAGCTTCTGCTCGGCAACATGGGCCGGCCCGGCGGTGGCGTGCTGGCCCTGCGCGGACACGCCAGCATCCAGGGCTCGACCGACATCCCGACGCTGTTCAACCTGCTGCCCGGCTATCTGCCGATGCCGCAACACGCACAGCATCCGACCTTCGACGACTGGGTCACCAGCATCCAGCACCCCGGGCAGAAGGGCTTCTGGAACAACGCCCGCGCGTACGCGGTCAACCTGCTCAAGGCGTACTGGGGCGCCGCGGCCACCCCGGAGAACAACTTCTGCTACGACTACCTGCCCCGGATGACCGGCGACCACGGCACCTACCAGCAGGTGTTCAACATGATCGACGGCAAGATCAAGGGATACTTCCTGCTCGGCCAGAACCCGGCGGTCGGCTCGGCACACGGCCGCGCCCAGCGGCTCGGCATGGCCAACCTGGACTGGTTGGTGGTCCGGGACCTCTTCATGATCGAGAGTGCCACCTTCTGGAAGAACAGCCGGGAGGTGGAGACCGGCGAGATCTCGCCGGAACGCTGCCGTACCGAGGTCTTCTTCCTACCCGCCGCCTCGCACGTGGAGAAGGAGGGCACCTTCACCCAGACCCAGCGCCTGTTGCAGTGGCGGGAGAAGGCCGTCGACGCCCCCGGCGACAGCCGCTCCGAGCTGTGGTTCTTCTACCACCTCGGCCGGATCATCCGGGAGCGGCTGGCCGGCTCCACCCTGCCGCGCGACCGCGCCCTGCTGGACCTGGCCTGGGACTACCCCACCCACGGTCCGCACGCCGAGCCGAGTGCCACCGCCGTACTGCGGGAGATCAACGGGTACGAGGTGGCCACCGGTCGCCCACTCGCCTCGTTCACCGAGATGAAGGACGACGGCAGCACCTCCGGCGGTTGCTGGATCTACACCGGGGTCTTCGCCGACGGCGTCAACCAGGCTGCCCGACGCAAGCCCGGACGGGAGCAGAGCTGGGTGGCCCCGGAATGGGGCTGGGCCTGGCCGGCCAACCGGCGGATGCTCTACAACCGGGCCTCGGCGGATCCCGAGGGCCGACCGTGGAGCGAACGGAAACGGTACGTCTGGTGGGACGCCGAGCAGGGCCAGTGGACCGGGCACGACGTACCCGACTTCGAGAAGACGAAGCCGCCGTCCTACCGGCCCGGCGAGGACGACGTCGGAGTGGCCGGGCTCAGCGGCGACGATCCGTTCATCATGCAGGGCGACGGTAAGGGCTGGCTCTTCGCGCCGGTGGGGGTGCTCGACGGGCCGTTGCCGACCCACTACGAACCGGCCGAGTCCCCGGTCCGCAACCCGCTCTACGGGCAGCAGGCCAACCCGACCCGGAAGGTCTACGAACGGCCGGACAATCCGACCAACCCGAGCCCGCCGGAGCAGCACTCGGAAGTCTTCCCGTACGTCTTCACGGTCAGTCGGCTGACCGAGCACCACACCGCGGGCGCGATGAGCCGGACGGTGAAGTACCTGGCCGAGCTGCAACCGGAGATGTTCGTAGAGGTCTCGCCCGAACTGGCCGTCGAGCGGGGACTGACCCATCTGGGCTGGGCCCACCTGGTCACCACCCGGGGCGTGATCGAGGCCCGGGTGCTGGTGACCGACCGGCTGACCCCGCTGCGGGTGGAGGGTCGGGTGATCCACCAGATGTGGCTGCCGTACCACTTCGGTGCCGAAGGGCTGGTCCGGGGCGACTCGGCCAACGACCTCTTCGGCATCACTCTCGACCCCAACGTACTGATCCAGGAGAGCAAGGTCGGCACCTGCGACATCCGCGCCGGGCGCCGTCCGACCGGACCGCCCCTGCTCGACTACCTTGCCGACTACCGCCGCCGGGCCGGGGTGGACGGCCACTACCCACCCGTCGTCACGGCCCGGGCCGACGACGACGGCAGCGACGACGGTACGGACCGGGAGGCCTGAACATGGTCGACGTCAACTCCCCGGGCGCCTCGGTGAACCCCGCCGAGCAGGCGGGGCATCTGGATCCGCCACCCCGGATGGGCTTCTTCACCGACACCAGCGTCTGCATCGGCTGCAAGGCCTGCGAGGTGGCCTGCAAGGAGTGGAACCTGGTACCGGAGAGCGGGCTGGACCTGCTCGGCATGTCGTACGACAACACCGGCGCGTTGACCGCCAACTCGTGGCGGCATGTCGCCTTCATCGAACAGCCCAGGCCGGTCGGCTGGCAGCGGACGCCCCCGATGGTCGGTACCCCGACCGGGCCGCCGATCAGTCCGGCCACCGCCGAGGCGGGCGCCGAAACCACCGTCGATCTCGGCACCCGGCCCGGCCTGCCACCGGCTCCGGACCCCGCCCCGGCTGGCCGGATGGCGGACGGGACGCAGTTCCTCGGGATGCCCGGCAGCGAGTTGCCGGGCCGGGGCGACCGGGACGAGCGGACCGATCTGCGCTGGCTGATGATGTCGGACGTCTGCAAGCACTGCACCCACGCCGCCTGCCTGGACGTCTGCCCGACCGGCTCGCTGTTCCGCACCGAGTTCGGCACGGTGGTGGTGCAGGAGGACATCTGCAACGGCTGCGGCTACTGCATACCCGCCTGCCCGTACGGGGTGATCGACCAGCGCAAGGACGACGGCCGGGCCTGGAAGTGCACGCTGTGTTACGACCGGATCGGGGCGGGCCAGACCCCGGCCTGTGCCCAGGCGTGCCCCACCGAGTCGATCCAGTACGGCGAGGTCGACGAGCTGCGGGAGCGGGCCCGGGTCCGGGTCGAGCGGCTGCACGCCGACGGTGTTCCGGAGGCGCGCCTCTATGGAGACGACCCCGGCGACGGCGTTGGCGGCGACGGCGCGTTCTTCCTGCTCCTCGACGAGCCGGAGGTGTACGGGTTGCCGCCGGACCCGGTGGTGACCACCCGGGACCTGCCCCGGATGTGGCGCCGAGCCGGACTGGCCGCGCTCACCATGGCGGCGGCCACGGTCGCCGCGTTCATCGGTCGGCCATCGTGACCGAGCGACGCGAGGAGACGGCATGAGCGGCCTGGGCCGGGGAGGTTCCGGCGGACCGTTGGGCGAGCGCTTCGGGGAGTTCCGGGCCAGCCTCGACCAGCCGAACGGTGGCGGACGGCGTCGGCGGTCCGGGCGGGGCGACGGACCCGGGCCGGGAGTCGTCGGCGGGGATCCGACGGCGGTGCCGCCGGCCGAGTTCGCCTCCTACTACGGCCGGCCGGTGGTGAAGGCACCGGTGTGGCGGTATGACATTCCGGCGTATCTGTTCACCGGAGGGCTCGCCGCCGGCACGGCGCTGCTGGCCGCCGGTGCCGATCTCACCGGCCGCCCCGCGCTGCGCCGGGCGGGCCGGTTGGGTGCGCTCGCCGCGATCGGGGCCAGCACCTACTTCCTGGTCAACGACCTCGGCCGGCCGGCCCGGTTCCACCACATGCTGCGGGTGATCAAGCCGACCTCGCCGATGTCGATGGGCACCTGGATCCTGGCCGCGTTCGGGCCGGTGGCCGGACTGGCGGCGGTGAGCGAGATCGCTCCGGCGCTGCCCCGGCACGGCGCGCTCGGCGTGGCCCGTCGGCTGCTGCCACCGGTCGGACGCGTGGCTGGCCTCGCCTCGGCGGTGGCCGCGCCGGCGCTGGCCACGTACACCGGGGTGCTGCTCGCCGGCACCGCGATGCCGGCCTGGCACGACGCGTACCCGGATCTGCCGTTCCTGTTCGCCGGCAGCGCGC
>NZ_JADPUN010000073.1 GCF_015690345.1 Plantactinospora alkalitolerans
TCCTCGCGCTCGGTGCAGCCGGAGCGGGCGCCGGCGGAGGGTTCGTGGCGATCACCGGGTACGGCTCCGGCTGCACCGACCGCGAGGAGTACGGCGGATACGTCGACGCCGCCTGCTCGGCCTGCGCCGCCGGGTAGGACGAGGACGGATGACCGGCGGAGATCGACGGGTACGTGGAGGTGGGCTCGTCGAGCGCCGAATGGCCCGGCCCGCTGGTCGGGGCCGGCGCCCACTCCCCGCCGACCCCGGTCGTCGCCGGGTACAGCCCGCCGGCCTGCGGCTGGAGCGGCCCGGGTGACGCCGACGCCGGTGTCGCCGCGTGCGGTGCCGACACGGGTGCGGGTGGTGCGGAGAACGGCGCGTGCGGCGCGGAGACCGGTATCGGGGGCGGCCCGGGTGGCTGCCCAGCCGTGCCGCCGCCGTCCGACGGCGGTTCGCCGAGATAGTTCCGGGCGGCCCGGACCTGCCAGTTGTCGTCGCCGAGCACCCCGGGCCCCAGCGTGGCCACCCGGCCGAAGTTGCGCCGGGCCTCGTGCCGGTTGCCCAACTCCTCGGCGACGGTACCCAGCTCGAAGGTCAGCGCGAGCATCAGCGGATCCGCGTCACCGAAGCGGTGCTGACCGTCGATCAGCGCCTCTTCGAGAACGCGACGGGCCGCCGCCGGATCGTCGGCCTCCCGGTGCCACTGGGCCAGCAGGTTCGCCGTGGCCAGCACCTCGGGATGGTCCTTGCCGTACGCCGGCCGGGCCGCTTCGAGCGCCTGTGCGAGCAGCCGCCGGGCGGCCGGATCGTCGCCGCCGTCGCGAAGCGCCCGGGCGCGGCCCTGGACGGCGGCGAGTTGTGGAGGCTGGGACACGCCCGCCATGCTGCCCCCTCGATGGGGTCACGCGCCAGCCGGGTCCCCGCCGCGCCGCCGAACCGTGTCGTACCGGCCGATTCCGCCGCCTCGGCGCCGTCCGGGTGTCGTCGCTGGTGGGCGCGTGTCCGGCGTGGGCACGCGCCCGGTCCGGCTCAGCGGCTCTGCAGGGCGTCCAGGCCCACCGCCATGGCGATGACCAGTCGGCGGTCGAGTTGCGGCTGGTGGATCTCGATGACGTACCGGTCGCGCAGGCCCCACTTCTTGACGACCGAGAACGCCGGCTGCCCACCGATGGTGAAGTCGAAGTGGTACGGCAACCAGGAGAGCGAGTCGACGAAACGACGGAGGAGCGCGACGGGGAGGCTGCGCTCCTGTCCGGTGGCCTGCCCGAGGCCGGGCTGCTCCACGTGCCAGGTGGAGCGGAGCAGGGACGCCTTGAAGTCCTTCCGGAACAGCCCGATCGGGTTGCCGTTCGCGTCGGTCACGTCGTAGGTCGCGCCGAGGTCCATCACCTGGCGGGCCTTGAATCCGAGCACCGGCTGCTGCTTGGTGTCGTCGGTGTAGAGCGTCACCTGCTCCTTGAAGGCCATCCGCTTCTGCTGGGCGAAGGCGAGCATCTCGCCCTCGGAGCCGTCCGGGGAGACCGCGTGGACCTGGTACTGGTTGACCATCAACCGGACCCGCTGCCGGATGTGGAACTGCTGCTGGGCCTGAAGCATGTCGAGCTGCATTCGGGGGTTCCTTTTGTGTGGGGGGTGCCCGCCGTGACCGGCCGGGGCGACCTCGAGGTTGCGCGCCGTGGGCGCAGGCTCGGAGTGTTGCACAGCGAGCCAAGTTTTGGGCACGCGGCGAGGTCGGCGGACCATCATCGGGCGCGGGCTGGTCCGGACGCCGTCCGTGCCGCGTCGACCGGCTCAGCCGGCCTTGGGTCGGCGCTCCGAGTTGTCGAACAGCCGCAGGACGAACGCCGCCAGTTCGTAGAGCAGATGCTCCTGCTCGTGCTCCGTCAGTCCGCTCAGCGGTTTGCTCGGCGGATTGAACGCCTGGAATCCGGCGACCTCCGGCAGGCTGGTGAAGAGGCTCGGCTTGACGATCAGCGGCAGGATCCGGCAGCCGTCCTCCCGGGCCGCCCGCAACATCGTGGGCAACTCCACCTCGTCCACGAAGGCCGAGGCGAAGAAGTCCGCGGTCACCAGCAGGATGGCGGCCCGGGCCCGACCCATCGCCGCGTCCAACTCGTCGCGCCACATCTCTCCGGCGCTGATCCTGGTGTCCGCCCAGACGTCGACCAGGCCACGCCGGACGAGTGGCTTGAGATGCTGGTCGAGGCGGGCGAGCCAGTCGGCGTCCCGGTGGCTGTAACTGATGAAGACCTGGCTCCGACGCGGGCTGATCCGCTTTCCCACCGCCTTCGCCAGTTCGTCCTGGCGCTGCCTGCGGAGGTAGATCAGGAACTGCGGGTCCTCGATGATCAACTGGCGGGCCCGGGGGTCGAGGAAGAGGTGTTCGTCGAGCTGCTCGTGTCCGTTGAAGCCGCCGGGAAAGCGGCGGAGCAGGTGCAGGTCGATCGCGGCCGAGAGTCGCGGATCCTGCTCGGCCGCCTCGTCGAGCGACAGTACGCCGTCGGTGGCCGCCAGCATCAGCAACAGTTCGATGCACGCCTGCTGCCGTTCACCGTCGAGTGCCGCGAACGACCGCACCACCTTCTGGTACCTCGCCGCGAGGGTCCGTTCGACCTCCTGCAACGCCTCGTCGAGCCCTCGCTCGACCGACACCGAGCCGAACTGGGTCTGTTCGATGCCGTTCTGGGTGGCCAGGTACCAGCAGAGCATCTGGGCGGTGCTCAGGCTGCCTCGGGAGAGCTCGACGATCTCCCCCGCCTGCGCGAACGACACGTTGAGGGCCGCCTCGCCCTTGCGCACCATCTCGAGGATCAGGGCGTCGGTGGCGGTCGGTACCTGGAAGATCTGGATCCGGGTGGCCAGGTCCGACGCGAGTTCGACGAGGTGGCGGCCGGTCCCCGGAATCCCGACGATGATCAGCCGATCATCGCGCGACTCCTCGTCGGCCAGTAGCTTGAGGTGGTCGGTCAGGGATTCCCGCAGCTCGGGCGGAAGCCGGTGAAAGTCGTCGATCGCCACCACGCCACGCCCGCGCGTGCTCGGAAGCGTCCTGATCGCCTCCACGTCGTCCCGCCGTCTGGCGCTGAGGACGGGAATTCTCAGGCCCCGCTCACGCTCGAGCCGGACCGCCCGCTGTAGGACCGTGCTCTTGCCGATCCCGGACGGCCCCTCGATCACGATTCCCAGGCCCGGCTGCCGCAGGGCCATCCGGAACATCGAGAAGTTCGGCGGCTCCACGAAGGTCAGCGTCGGAATGCCGTTCCGCTTGAAGACATCGCTGAGCTGGTACGTGAAGATGACGTCACCTCTACTTTTCGTCCCTGGCCGCGACTCGTCGGCGGGGTCGGTCACCTGTCCGAGCGGGTTCAGCGGCGCTCCGCTCCCGATGCTGGGCAACTGGTCGGAATCCGCGCCGGGGAGCCAGGTGATGGCCTGGCCGGCGCGGCGCCGGAACCCTGGATCCGGGTCGCTGCGGGCGAGTTCGGCGAGCAGGGCGCGGATCTGTCCGTCGTCGCCGAAGTGGGTGCCCAGGGCCAGGACGGCGGCGGCGCGTACCGACCAGTCCTGGTCGCGGAGCCGTTCGATGAACAGTTCGCGGATCTCGGGGTGCCCGGGGAGGTGTTCGCCGAGCACCCGGAGCACCGCGCGGCGGACCCGTACGTCGGGGTCGTTGCCGGCCCGGTCGACAAGGAGTTCCCGGACGCTCGGGTCGGTGCCGAAGAATTCGCCGAGGACGCGTACCGCCCCGGCGCGGATCTGCGGGTCCTTGTCGGTGGCGCGGATCGTCAGGACCTCGGACTGCTCGGCGTCGGTGCCGGACCGGGTGGCGAGGTGGGCGGCCGCCTCCCGGAGCAGTTCGGCGTCGGGGTCGTGTCGGATCCGTTCCAGGAGGGCTTCCCGGACCTCGGCGTCGATGCCGAACAGCTCGATCATCAGGCGTACGGCGGTGCGCCGGACCTGGGCGTTGCCGTCGCCACGAAGCCGTTCGGTGAGTAGCCGCCGCAGCTCCACCCGGGAGCCGGTTCGGCCGATCAGTGCCGTCGTGGCCAGGTAGAAGACTCTGGCGTCGCGGTCACGATAGGCCAGGTCGAGCAGCACCTGGTAGACCTCGTCGTCGATCGTCGAATCACGGGTGAGGGCGCGAAGGGCGGCGAGTCGGATCTCGGCATCGTTGTCGCCGAGGGCGCGTTCGGTGAGGGCGTTCCGGATCGCCGGGCTACGGCGTGCGGTGTCGGCGAGCGCGTCGACGGCGGCGAGTCGCACGACGGCATCGACGTCGTTCCGGGCGAGTCCGGCGAGCAACTCGGACACCTCGGTGTCGACGCCGACCCGCTGGGCGAGGGCCTCGACGGCGACCAGCCGGATCCGGGCGTCGTCGTCGCCGCGGGCCAGGCCGCTCAACATCTCGTTGAAGAACCGGTCGGTGCCCGCCTGGTTGCTCAGCGCGCGGGCGGCGACGAGTCGTACCTCGGCGTCCCGGTCCCGCTGGGCGGTGCTCGCCAGCAGGTCACGCAGTGCGGCGTCCAGCCCGAAGTTGTCGATCATGACCTGTAGTGCGATGCGGCGGGCGATCTCGTCGACATCCGTCCGGATTCGCTGGACGAGGAGGTCTCCGATGGCGGCGTCGCGGCCGTACCGGCCGATCAGGGCCTGGGCGGCGGCGCGGAGGACCCCCGGGTCGCGGTCGGTACGGACCAGGTCGACGAGCAGGGCCCGGACGATGTTGTCGCCGGCGAACAGCTCACCGAGGACCCGTACGGCGGCGCGTCGGGGAACGGCGTCGGTGCCGGTACGGACGCGTTCGACGAGCGAGGTGCGGATCTCGTGGCCGGCGGCGAAGCGTTCCGCCAGGACGTGCGCGGCGGTGCGGACGACCTCGGCGTCGGGGTCGGTCCGGAGGCACCTGAGGAGGGTCTCGCGGAGTGCGGGATCGCCGCCGTAACGATCGCCCGACAGCCGGACCGCGACCAGGCGGACGCTGGGATGTACATCGGCGCGAACGCGTTCCACGAGCAGCATGCGGAGCAGGTCGTGGCCCGAGGGTTTCTCGCGGAACCCCGCGTCGAGGGCCTGCAGGGCGGCGCGACGAACCCCGGCGTATCCGTCGACATGACCGCGTTCGACGAGCACGCTGCGGACTTCGGGTTCGGTGCCGAAGTGTTCGCCGAGGGCCTGGATGGCGGCGAGCCGTACTCCGGCTCGCTCGTCCTCGCGGGCCCGCCTGACGAGTCGGGTGCGGGTGCGGGCGACCGTGTCCCGGTGCGCGAGGTTGTCCTCCGTGTCGGCGGTGAGTCGGGCGACCTCGGTCAGCCCGGCGACGGCCGCGTAGCCGGCGGGACCGTCGTCCATGGCGCCGAGTACCTCGTCGAAGAGGTCGTCGATCCGCTCGGCCGGGGTGGAGAGCATCGCGGCGAGCCGGGCCGCGTGGCTGGAGACGGGGCTCCAGACGATCCGGACACCGCGCCGGCGGTACCAGGAGAGGTAGATCTGCCGGCCGGGCCAGCCGGGACCGATCGCCTTCACGGCGGGCAGGATCCTGTTCTCGATCAGCCCGGCGGTCTCCCGGTCGTCGATCGAGACGCAGTGTTCGAGCAGCAGGACCAGTTGCCGAAGTAGCGCCTGTGCGGGCCCGGCGGCAGCCGGCAGGTCGCGGACCTCGGCGAGGCACTGCACGGCGAGGGCCAGGTTCCACGGTGGTGGAACGAACTCGCCCGGCGGCCAGGGCTGGTTGACCTCGCGCGTGAGCAGGTCGATGAGCTGCGCGGTGTGGTTCTGGTGCAGGGCACCGGCGAGCAGCCGGAGCACCTCCCGCCAGGACAGGTCGGCCCAGTGCCGGCGGAACAGGTCCTTCACCTGCTCGAAGGAGAGGGCCTGGTCGTACTGGAACCGGGTCAGGATCGCGTCGGCGCAGAAGAACTCCAGGAAGGCGCGGTGCACGAAGCCGTACAGCTGCGGGCCGTACCGGCCGAGGATGAAGTCCCGCTCCCGGAACTGGTTGATCATCGTCAGCGCCATGGACCGGGCCGTGGCGGGGTCGTGGCGGTACCGCTCGACGAGGTACTGCTCGAAGACCTCGCTCAGCTCCTCCCGGTCGATGTAGTTCACGGTCAGGCCCCGCTCGGCCGACTGCATCCGGTACGCCAGCCGGCGGAGCAACTCCTTCTTGTCCTCGGTGTCGAGGAAGCCGGCGACCTGGGACTGCTCCCGCAGATGCCGATCGGTGTCCCACTGCTCCACCAGGATGGTGGCCGCGTGGTCGTACAGCCGCCACCGCTCCCGGGGCAGGGGCTGGTGCTTACCGACGATCGCCATGATCGTCAGCAGCAGCGGGTTGCCGGCCAGTTCCCGGATCGCGGGTGAGTGCCGCATCGCCGCCAGCGACCTGGCCTGGAGGAACCGCACATCTCCCGGCTGGTCTCTGGCCGTCAGCCGGTACCAGTTGGACAGGAACTCCGCCGTCTGGTCCTCGGTCAGGTCCTGCAGCGTGTAGTGGGCAAACCCGACCTCGGTCAGGACGCGCCGGGAGTAGCCGATGATGCGGGAGGTGATGATGATTCGGATCTGCGGATATTCGGCCGCGAATCCGGCGATCTGTCGGGCCACGTCCTCCCGCCGACGCCGGTCGAACACCTCGTCCAACCCGTCGAAGATGACAAGTGTCCGGCTACCGAGGCTGAGGTGCCGCTCCAGCAGCACCCGCTCGATGCCGAGCCCGTCGGTCTGGGCCCGGTCGTCGAGGTAGTCGAGAAAGTTGTCGCATCTGCCCTCGGCGACTCCGGTGGCGTAGGCGCGCACCTCGATCAGCAGCGGCAGATGGTCGGCGAGCGCCGCCAGCCGGATGTCGGTCGGGCCGTCGGCGAGACTCAGCGCCAGGTACCGGGCGGCGGTGGACTTGCCGGAGCCGGGATCGCCGAGCAGCACGACAGCCCGCTGGTCGGGCTCTCCGAGTACGTCGAACAGCCGGCGCAGCGGCTTCGCCCGGTACGACTCGTGCAGGTGCGCCAACTCCTGCGGGTCCACCTCCTCGGGCAGGTCCTCGGTGCCGATGCGTCCGTCGGACTGCATCCGCTGCCGCCACTCCCGGGGCAGTTCGGCCGGCGGCGGGTCCTCGCGTACCCACGGCTCGACGAAGACCGACAGCAACTGGACCTGGAGGTACTCCTCGGTCTGCTCCGGCGTCAACGCGTCCAGGTCCAGCACCCCGTAGTGCTGCCGCAGCCGACCGAAGTACTGCCGCAACGTTTCCTGACTGAACAGTTGCAGACCGCCGCCGGCCGGCCGGTCCTCGTCGGTCAGGCAGTTGGCCACCGCCGCCGTGACCAGGGCGGCCAGTTCGGCCGGATCCCGGAACGTGCTGCACATGTGTCGATCGGCCAGTTCGGCCCGGAGCGCCTCGATCTTCTCCGCGTCCTGACCCCGGTCCATCAGCCGCCGGGGCCAGGGCGCGTTCTCGTCCAGGAGGAAGATCAGACAGGGCTTGCCGCCGGCGAGCGCCGCCCGGTACTCCAGTTCGGTGGTCGACCGGTCGTACCCGGGCGGTATGAGGCCGTAGCGCCAGGCGAAGATCCCGACATAGACGTCACACGCCGCGACGTCCGCAAGGCAACGTTCCAGCGGCCGCCCGTCCTCGGCCGCGTACGACGCCAGGGCCACGTCCTCGACCCGTAACCGCCGCAGCGCCAACTGGACCGCAGCACGGAACTCCTGCAGGTCCGCGAACGTTGCCGAGACGTAAACCCTCGTCACTGGCGCTCTCCGGGTCGAGTGCCGGGCGTGACACAGAACGTAGCATCTCCGACCACAGAGGAGACCCGCGTGCAAGGAAGGGGTGTAAGGAAGGGCCCCCGCTTATCGTTTTCTGTAGATGAAGGGCCCCTTCTTAACGCCTCAGCTGATGATGCGGCGCGTCGCGATGGCGAAGATTCTTGCCAGGAGTGTAGCGACGGGTGACAATATCTTTCGCGATATTCGTCAATGTCCGATCTCGGCACTGCTCTCCCAGGAGACGCCATGCGACGACCAGCCCTCGCTGTCCTGCTGTCCGCATCGATCGCCCTCGTCGGCCTCGGTGCGGCGCCCACCCCCGCGGTCGCGGTTCTCGCCGGGCCCGACGCGGGCGTGCTCGCCACCACGGCGCTCGCACCCGGACTCTCCCTGAGCAACACGACGGCGACCGGTCCCAACCGGGTCAACATCCTCACCGCGGACCTGGCCGAGCCGACCCTGACGCCGAAGTACCTCAATCCCGGCACCGTCGGTGCCACCGCGACCCTGAGCAGCCAGGCCAACCGGGTGGGGGCGGTCGCCGCCGTCAACGGAGACTTCTTCGACATCGGTGTCACCGGCGCGCCACGCGGCATCGGGCTGGACAACGGCACTCTGCTCAACGGCCCGGCCTCCGGCTGGAACAACGTGGCCGCGCTGTACGCCAACGGCGCGGGCAGCCGGGGCGGCCTGGCCCAGATCTTCCTCGATGCCAAGGTCACGCTGCCGGGCGGCACCCAACTGCCGGCAACCAACCTCAACTCGCCGAACATCGCCGCCAATGGCATCGGCGTCTACAACTCACTCTGGGGTGACGAGCCACGCAGCCAGGTGCTCGACGGAGCCACCCGCTCCCGCGAGATCGAGATAACGGCGGGTCGGGTCAGCAAGGTCAGCGCCACCGCCGGTGGCAAGGTGGCCGCCGGCACGGTTGCCGTGCTGGGCATGAACGCCGGGGCCGACGCCCTGGCCGGCGTCGCGGTCGGCGACGCCGTCACGGTGAACTACACCCCGCGCGGCGGGGACGGAGCGGCGCAGGTCGCGATCGGCGGCAACCTCGTACTGCTCAGGGACGGCGTGGTGACCACGGAGTCGCACCCACGCAACCCACGGACCGCGGTCGGCTTCTCCGCGGACGGCCTGAAGATGTGGATGGTCGTCGTCGACGGCCGGACCACCAACAGCGTCGGGATGACCTACGTCGAGCTTGCCAACTACCTGAAGTCGATCGGTGCCGACGACGCGATCAATCTCGATGGCGGTGGTTCGAGCACCATGGTCGCCCGGATGCCCGGCGACACATCGGTATCGGTGCGCAACACGCCGTCGGATGGATCGCAACGGCTGGTACCGAACGGAATCGGATTCGTCTCCACGGCGCAGGCCTGGAGCGCCACGGTCGACAACACGACCGCCGGCCGGTTCACCGCGAGCGCGAACTGGGGTACGTCAAGCTACTCCAGCCAGCGGTACGGCACCGACTACCGGTTCGCGGACCCGGTCTCGGCCAGCGACGTCGCCTGGTACAGGGTGAACATTCCGGCCACCGCCAGCTACGAGGTCTCGGTCTGGTACCCGGCCGACCCCGGCTACAACGACTCGACGCCGTACATCGTGGCCACCACCACGGGCAATCAGACCGTACGCGTCAACCAGCGCACCAACGGCGGCCGGTGGGTGTCGCTCGGGGTCTTTCCGTTGGCCGCGGGGGACGGTGACCGGGTGGGGGTGAGCCGGTGGACGTCCGGTACCGGCTACATCATCGCCGACGCGGTACGGGTCACCCGCGTCCCCACATCAGGAACGTTGTCTCGACCCAGGTAGCGACGGCCGCCTCGGTGGCCCTTCGACTTCCGAATCCGTCGGTCGACCACCGATGATCCCGTGCTTCCTCGCCAGGTGTCCGACATAGGTGATCGCGCCGACGATCACGCCGATGTCGTCGAGATAGACGGGGTCGGGAAGGACGTCGACCGGAAAGATCGCATAGACGATGGCGGCCCAGTAGGCGAACTTCCCCTGTACGGGCATCATGTCCGCCCGGACGAGCCGGCCCATCTTGAGCAGCTTCACGAGGAAGTAGACCGCGACCCCCAGCACGGCGGCGAGGGCCACCCCGATCGCGATCAGAAGTCCGACGTCAACCGGCGAGTCCACGAGTCTCCCTCCAACCGCCACGGAGCCGATTTCGCCCGTACGGGGACGAGTTCATCCGCACGATCAGCATCCTTTCACCAGTACCCATTGTCCGGGCGATCCGAAACGACCGGGTAGCGATCGCCCGAACGGCGGGCCCCGGCGGCGGTACGTCCGGGCCGGGCAGGATTGGACCACTGGCCAGCGGGTACGCGGCGGATCTCCAATCTCCGGGGGTGGCACATGTCGGAACGGCACACCGTGATGCGCTCGATCCACGATCTCGGCCTGGCGGCCTGGTTCGGAGGCTCCCTGATGGGGGCGATCGGGGTCAACGGCGCGGCGGCGAAGGTAAGCGACTCGAGACAGCGCATCGGGGTGGCCTCGGCCGGCTGGTCCCGATGGACGCCCGTCAACGCGGCGGCGATCGGCGCCCACGTTGCCGGCGCCGCCGGCGAACTGATCACCGAGAGCCCTCGGGTGTTCGCCCAGTCGGGGGTGGGACGGATGAGCGTCGTCAAGACCGGGCTCACCGTCGCGGCACTGGCGGTGACGGGTTACAGCCGGCTGCTCGGCATGCGGCTGGAGAGGTTCAGCGGTACGCCGGTGACAGGAGTGACCGAACCCGGTCGTGAGACGCCTCGACAACTCGCCTCCCGGCAGCGCCAGCTGAGGGTGTTGCAGTGGGCCATCCCGGCGCTCACCGGAGGTCTGATCATCGTCACCGCGCTCGCCGGGGAGCAGCAGAAGCCCGGCCAGGTCGTCAGGGGAGTCCTGCGGCGGATGGGCGGGCTGACCGGCATGTCCAGGGACATGTCCCAGCGCTTGGCCAAGGGTGCGCCGACGATGATGTCGAAGGGCATGTCCCAGCGCATGTCGAGGGGCATTCCGATGGTCGTGTCGAAGGGCATGCCGTTGGGGATGCGAAAGGTCGGCATGCGGGTGGGGCAACAGGCCATGGCGAGGGTCCGGCAGCACTGAGTCCTGGCGTACCTCGGAGGTCCACAACGGCCGGCGTTTGGGGCGGTGAGCCCCGGACGCCGGCCGGCGGCCAGGGATCCGGGACCGGGCCGGGCGGCCCGGGAGGAGCGGCGGGTACATCTGGCCCGGCAATTGATCTCGTTCCCGAGGACGGTGACCGATCCCGTTCTTGCGCACCACGACAAGGTTTCCGGCGTATTTTGTGGCCGAATTTTCGAGTGGGTCAGACGGCCGGCGGCGGTGGGCATTGTGCCGAGGAGGGACAGTGTCCGCGATCGTCAGTTCGGTCACACCGGCGGGACGGAACGCGTGGACCTGGGAACCGAAAGTGGAAGGCCGGCACCAACTCCGGCGGCGGCCGGAGCAGTTTTAGTGGGTACCCGAACCCCTGCCGGTGGCGACTGTTCCGGTGCGCGGTGAAATGGTCCCGCCTGCGGGACCGACCCGTCTCGCATTTCGGGAGGTGACGACGCTCGAATGTCACTATGTTGACCGGCCGGCACGTGCTTCCCGGATGTTCGGGTCCACAGTCGACTCCGGGCCACACGGTGCGGGATTTGACGCCATGCCCAGCCCAACGGGTCCGCCGGCGGGGATGTCCCGCAATGTGGAAACATTGGACGATCCGCCGCCATAGATTCCCGCCGTGTCGGTGTCAATGGACTGATGACTGCTTATAGTCCGGCCTGATCGGTCTGGCATGGATAACGGTCAACGCGGTTATCTCGGGACAGGTGTTTCGCGTGTCCATGGAGGTGCCGGAGTGCGGGTCGAGTCAACATCGGAGCCTTCCGCCGTCCCGAATCAGACAACAACCGGGATCAGCGAGCTTGTCGGGCGCCGGGAGGACCTGACCCGGATGGTCGAACTGCTCGACGAATCCGTATCGCGGGCACGTTTCCTGGTGCTCGAGGGGGAGCCTGGCATCGGCAAGAGCAGACTCGCCACCGAGTTCGCGAAGATCGCCGGCGACCGTGGTCGTACCGTCCTGCTCGGCAGGGCGACCGAGTTCGAGCGCTTCCTGCCGTACGGCGTCGTGCTCGACGCCCTGGCCGCCGTACCGGATCATCGGTCCGACCTGCACGCGTTGCTGGACGCGCTAGCGCTCCCGGACCCCGACGGCGGCGATCCGGGTCCGGCCGGCGGGGTTCCGGCGACGGGCGCCGTCGAGCGACACCAGCGGCACCGGCGGCTGCGCAACCTGCTCACCGCGGTCGCCCGGCCCACCGGGACGCTGCTGGTCTTCGACGACGTGCAGTGGGCCGACGACGCCTCCGTGGAGTTTCTCGGATACCTGCTGCGGCACCCCCCGCAGGCCCGGGTCACCGTGGTGCTCGCGTTCCGCTCGGAGCAGTGCCCCGCGCGGCTGGCCGAAGGGCTCGCCCACCTGGTGCCGGTACCCACCTGGTTGCATCTCGGCCCGCTCTCCGGCGCCGACATCGACCAGCTGCTGCCCGCCGAGCCGGCGTCCCGACGCCGGCTGCTGCACCAGGTCAGTGGTGGCAACCCGCTGTACCTGGAACTGCTCGCCGGCACCTCGACACAGGTCCTCGGCGCGCTGCGCCGGGGCGACTTTCCCGACGAGCCGCTGAGTGCGGCCCTGCACGGTGCGATGGCGGTCGAGGTGCGGGGGCTGGCGCCGATCGAGCGGCTCGTCCTCCAGTCGATCGCGGTGCTCGGTCCCGGTCTCGACGTGGCCGCCGTCGCCGCCGCGGCGCAGCTTGATCCGCTCCGGACCACCACCACGCTGGACGCGCTGGTCGAACGGAACCTGCTGCGCCAGGTCGGCGGGCATCTGGACTTCCGGCATTCGCTGGTCCGGGCCGTGGCGTACTGGCTGGCGGGCCCGGCATGGCGACTCGGTGCGCACCGCCGGGCAGCGGCCCACCTGGAGCGCCGGGCCGCCCCGCTTCCGCTGCGGGCCCACCATCTGGCCAAGGCCATCGGGCCGGGCGACGAGGCCGCCGTCGAGGTGCTCGCGATGGCGGCCAGGAGCACCATGGGTACGGCCCCGAGGAGCAGCGCCGCATGGCTGCGTGCCGCCCTGTCCGCCCTGCCCGACGGACCCGGCCACGCCGACCGCCGGGCCGAGCTGCGGCTGCTGTTCGCCAAGGCCCTCGGTGTCACCGGCCAGTTCGACGAGGCCCGGACCGTGTTGCACGACCTGGTCGCGGTCGCCGGTCCGCACCGGCACGCGGCGGTCGAGCAACTGGCCGTGCTGGAACGGCTCGCCGGCCGCCTCGACGTCGCCAGTGCGCTGCTCAGCACCGAACTGGAACGACTCGACGCCACCGGCGCCACCCAGGCGATGCTCCGGCTGGAACTCGCCGTGACCGAGATGTTGGCCGGTCGCTGGCGTGCCGGCGCCCGGCACGCCGGCAAGACGATCGAGCGGTCCCGATCCGGCGGGCACTGGGGCATCGAGGCGGCGGCGAGCGCCGTACTCGCCGCCTGCGTGGTGGCCAGCGGCCCGCTGTCGACCGCCCGGGTACGGGTGTCGTACGCCAAACGGATGATCGACGCACTGGGGGACGTCACCCTCCGGGACGAGCTGGGTGCGATCGCCCTGCTCGCCTGGATCGAGGCCATGCTGGACCGGACCGACGACGGGCTCGGTCACGCCGAACGTGGCATCGAGGTGGGACTCCGGTACGGCCGGATCCATGTGCACCCGCTGCTCTACTCGGCCCGCTCGGTCCTGTACGGCGCGGTCGGGCGGGTCGACGAGGCACTGCGGGACGCCGAGGAGGCGGAAGAGATCGCCCGGTGGCAGGGGAGTGCCGAGGCGGCGACGCTGGCCGCGGCGGTCCGGCTCCGGCCCCTGCTCTGGCTCGCCGGCCCGGATGCCGTACGCCCGGCGGTGGACCGGCTCAAGGGCAGTGCCGCACCACGGTCCACCCTGTACCGGGCCGTCGTGCAGACCCACCTGGCGGAGGCCTGCGACGCGGTCGGGGACCATGCCGACTGCCAGCGCCTGCTGGCCGATCCGGACACCTACCGCTGTCTCGGGCCGGCCGAGGCCACCGTCCTCGCCCTGCGGGCCCGTTCCGTCGGCATCCACGGGCCGACCGGCGGCTCGGGGGGCGAGTCGCCGCAGGTGGAGCACTGGCTCACCCGGGCCGAGGCCATCGCCGGGGAGCTACCCGCCCGGCTCGGTGCGGTCGGGATGGCCCGGGGAGCGCTGTCGCTGGCGCGGCAGCGTCCGGACGAGGCCGTCGGGCAGGCCGCCCCGGCGATCAGCCACTTCACCCGGGCCGGCATGCCGGTGGCCGAAGGGGAGGCGCGGATGCTGCTCGCCGAGGCGCAGTTCGGGACCGGGAACCCGCACCTCGCCCGCGAGCAACTGGGCCGGGCCAAGCGGCTCTTCTCCGGCAGCGGCGCGCGCTGGCTGGCCGGACAGGCGGACCGGGCGCAACGTCGACTGGCCGCCCGGCTGCCCCGGCAGCGTACGGACGGGCCGGTCACCCTGTCGGCCCGGGAACGGGAGGTCGCCGAGCTGGTCGCGCAGGGGCTGACCAACCATCAGATCGCAGGTCAACTGGTGTTGAGCCCACGCACCGTGGAAACCCACGTCACCCGGATCATCGCCAAGCTCGGCGTTCCGTCCCGGGCCGCGGTGGCCCGCCAGCTGTGAGCCCGACAACGGGACGGCCCCGGCGGGCCCGGTGACCGGACCTGCCGACAGCCTCCGGTCAGACCGATTGTCGATGACGCAGCGTGGTCGGCCGGTACGGGTTAGGTGTTTCCCCGGATCCTAAGTCGGCCGTCCCAAGTGCACAGTGAGGCAACGATCGTAGCGAAGGAGGTGAATCTCGTGTCGCATCCGTCCCGTGGCCCGCCGTGCTGCCGCACAGGGGCGGACGAAGTCGTCCGGTCGGGTCGGGCCCGCGACGCGACCGGACGAACGTCCGGGATCGGGCGGAAGGCACGAGTATCGGCGGAACGCGAGAGCGCCCGGGCCCCCGCACCGGCGACACGTCACCGCCGAGAGAATCGCACAAGGGGAGACGAGCATGCTCCAGACGCCGCACCGTTGGATCCGCGCGCGGCACGGGCACGACCGCCGCCGGGAACTCGCCGCCGGTGCCAGCGGCCCGCTGCTGGCCAGCCTCGACGCCCATCGGCGTCGTCGGGGGCCGTACACCGCGGCCGGCGATCTGCTGCGGACACTGGTGCCCGAGGCGCGGAAGAGCTGGCCCGAGCTGGTCTCCCGGCACGAGGTGGAGATCCTCACCCTCGCCCCGGAGCTAGGCGACCTGGTGCCGGCCATCCGGCACGCCCCGGCCGAACCGGTGCCGCCGGAGGAGCGGATTCGTGTCCACCCCCGGCCCGGCACGCTGCGGTTCGCCCACGGACTCGTCGAGTTCCTCCACGCGTACCTGGACCGGCTCGGTGGCGGTCGCCGCGATCTGTTGATCGACAATCTGCACGAGGCGGACCCGACCGACCAGGAACTCTGTGTCGTACTGCTGCGCCGGGCCGACCGGCGCCTGCTGCGCCTGCATCTGGCCACCGGTACCGAGCCGATCGGTGATCCGCTCGGTCCGCTCGACGTGTCCCTACCGGCGGCGCTGCACCGGTACGCGGTGCCGGTGCGGGTGACCGCGACCGAACTGCCGGAGCTGCCCGCACTGCCAAAGCCGCCGACGCTGCCCGGCACGGAGCCGGCCACAGTGGATGATCCGGCCGTCGACGAGTGCCTGGCCCGCCGGTTCGTCGCGACCGACGGCACCGACGACGATCCCCGGGTACGCGAGGCCTACCAGCGGCTTTCCCCGGAGCGGCGGGCCGGGCTGCACGACGAACGGGCCGCCCGGTTGTCCGGACCCGGCGACTGGTCACCGGGGCTGGGGCTGGGGGCGCTCGCCTACCACGCCGAGCACGGCGGTGACCCGGCCGGCGCCGGCGCCGAAGCCCTGCTGAACGCCCTTGACCACTGCGTCGACCGGGGATTCCACCACGCGGCCGTCGACTGTGGACGGCGCGGCCGGGCGGTCGTCGACTGGGCCGGGCAGCCGGAGCGTTCGTGGGCGTTCGTCGACCGGATGACGATTTCACTGGCCGAACTCGGCCTGCCCGAGGAGGCGCTGGGGCTCTACCAGGAGGCCAGGGCGTACTCGAGCAGTCCGGTGGTGCACCTCGGGGCGGCGTACGGCATCGCGGTGCTGCACATCCGGTACCTGTCGGAGGGAGGTCGCGGCCACCACGCCGCCCGGGGCTGGGCCAACCAGGCCGTCGCGCTCGCCCGGTGCCTGCCCGACCCGGTGACCCGGGCCGTCGAGACCGTGTTCCATCAGAACGGACTGGCCTCGGTCGCCGTACACGAGGGGCGGCTCGACGAGGCGCTGCTGCTGGTCGGCGCCGGACTCGACCGGCTCGACCTGCTTGACCGGGAACTCGGCGCGGCTGGACATGTCTGGCTCCGGTCGATGCTCCGGCACCACCGCGCGCAGGTGCTGCTGGCGCTCGGCCGGTACGACGACGCGCTGTCCGACGTCGAGGCGGTGATCGCCGCCGACCCGGACCGTCCGGAGTACCACGTCGACCGGGGCGACCTGTTACGTCGACTGGGCCACCCGGCCGAGGCGATCGTCAGCTATGGGCGGGCGATGGACCTGTCCGCGCCGGTTCCGCAGACGTACCACCACCGGGGTGAGGCGCGGCTCGTGGTCGGTGACGTCGCCGGTGCGGAGGCCGACTTCGGCTACGTGCTGGAACTCGATGAGTCCCAGCTGGACGCCTACGTCAACCGGGCGGTGCTCCGCTACGACCTCGGCGACACCGACGGTGCCTGGCAGGACGTCGATCACGGGCTGGCCCTGGAGCCGGACAGCCCACGTCTGCTCTGTGTACGGGCCCAGCTTCTGATGGCCGAGGATCCGGGGGCCGGCGAGGCGGCGCTGACCGAGTTGGTCGGCGCGCACCCACTGTTCCCCGACGGTTGGGCCGCCCGGGGTGTCGCCGGTTACGAACGTGGCGACCTGACCGCCGCGGTCGCCGACTTCGACCGCGCGCTGGCTCTTGCCGACACCCCCGCGACCCGCTTGCGCCGAGGCATGGCACTCGTCGAGGCGGACCGGTGCGAGGAGGCGCTCGCCGACTTCACCGAGGTCCATGCCGCCACCGCTGATCCGGCGGCGCGTAGACAGATCGGGATCTGCCTGGACCGGCTCGGCCGGGCGACGGTGCGGGCGGGCTGAACCGTGACTCTGACAACCGACCATCAGCGGGCGGCGCCCTTTGTCGGCCGGGAGGCGGAACTGGCCGGCATCCGGGCAGCGGTCGCCGCGCTCGACGGCGGACGGCAGGTGGTCGTCGAGGTCGTCGGTGCGGCGGGTACCGGCAAGACTCGGCTGATCGCCGAGGGGCTGCGCCGGATCGACCGGCCCGGTACCGGGATCTTCGCCGGAGCGGCGGCGGAGGCGGAGCGCCGGATACCGTTCCATGTGTTCCTGCACGCCCTCGGCGACGAGGCGGCGGAGCACCTGGGGCCGGGAAACCAGTTGTGGGCCGAGGTGGCCAGGCAGGGCTGCGGCGGGCTGCTCAGCGTCGCGCGGTTCCAGCTCTACCGTGGCTGGCGTCGGGCGGTCGCCGACCGGGTGGGGACAGGGATGGTGCTGGTCCTCGACGACCTGCACTGGGCGGATCCCGCCTCGACGGAACTGATCGACCACCTGGCGCGATATCCGGTCCGGGGTCCGTTGCTGCTGATGCTCGCCGGGCGGCCGGGTACGCCGCTGCCTCGGCCGGCCCGGTGCGCGGTCGGCGACGCGGTGTTCCGGCGCATCACCCTGGAGACCAGACCGGGGGCGGTGCCGGACATCCCGGACCCGCTGGCGCTGTTGACGTCGCGGGAACGCGAGGTCGCCGAGCTGACGGCCACCGGCGCCACCTCTCGGATCATCGCCCGGCAGTTGCAGGTCAGCCCCCGCACGGTGGACGCACATCTGATGCGGATCTACCGCAAGCTCGGCGTCGTCTCCCGCGTTGCCCTGGTCAGCCTGCTGGCCCGAGGTCCGGGCTGGCCGGGCTGATCGCGTCCGTACGGGTCCGGCCGGCGGCCCCTGACCCGTCCCGCTCCTCGACGCCCCGGTCGACGGGCGGCGGCCCGGCCACGAAGTCGGACATCGCGGCCTCGCCGGAGTTCTCCGCCACCACCCGGAACGCCTCGCTCAGCAGGTGGGTCAGGCTCTGGGTCAGCGCGGTGGCCTCGTGGTCCAGTTGCCCTCGGGCGGTGGCGACGGATCCGGGCCGACGCATCGCCAGCATCCGGCTGCCGGCGTCGCGGACCAGCTCCTCGGCGACGAGGCGCAGCTCGTCCAGGACCTCGCTCAACAGGGTCAGCCCGGCAGGCACCGGCACACCGGCGCGCTGGAGATCGAGTGCCGGCTGGACCGCCCGGGCCCGGGTCACGGTGACGACCCCGTCCGGACCGTGCGCCAGCACGCCGTGCCGGGTCAGGGTGCGGACGGTGGCGGGACGCTCGGTGGCCAGCCGGGAGAGCGCGGCGGTGAGCGGCTCGGTCGGTGGTGTCGCCGAACGCCGTACCCCGAGCATCGCCTCGATCGCCACCAGGTTGAAGCCCTGCCGTTGCAGCAGCTTGATGCTCTCCAGCCGGCGTACGTGTCCCGCCGCGTAGTAGGCGGTACGGCCGTGCCGGGTCGGCGGCGCGAGCAGGCCCCGGGCCTGGTGCGCCCGGATGTTGCGAGGTGACATTCCGACCACTCGGGCGAGGCTGTCGATGGTGTACCGCTCGGGGGCCGGCGCGGCCGCGGCACGGTCGTCGAGGTGGGACACGGTCGCCGTCACGGCTGCTCCTTCCAACGGGTGGCAGGGCGAACGTACCCAGTGCGGCCGGGCGATAGATATAGGTGAAATTACTGCATCCGGACGTACGCACGGACCGCCCGTACCATCGACGGCTCCCGACGGCCGGGGCAGAAGCTCCACCCACCGACGGTGCTGGTCGGGATGGGTGGCCGGAGGGCCGGTGGGGCGGAATTTACCGTCTGTCTCGTTCTTCGGAAACAATTAGTTATGGTCGGTTAGGTCCCGGTTGTCGCTCGCTCCTCGTGTCGCCGGTCCCGCGGAGGCCCGCCGAGCAGACGACGGAGGCCCGCGGGGCGGCACGGCGGGGGACCGGCCGGGGCAGGACGCGGATGACCGCGACCTCCGGTCCGGAGGTCCACGTCGAAGGGAACGGGGCATGTCCGACGGACGGGTCGGTGACCTGGCGACCGGGGCGATCGGTACCGCCGCCGGCACCGTCGTGGACCCCAGGCAGGGGTTACGACAGCTCCGGAACCATTCCACCGTGCCGGTCCTGATCGCGCTCGGTGTCGTCGTCGGCTACCTGCTCGGCCGCCGGACGCATCGGCGGCGCTGAGAACGCGGGCGGCCGGCCAGGCCCACGACAGCACAGCACGGGGGGACCGCAATGCGTGAGATCGTCGGAGAAGCGCTGGCCAAGCGCCTGGTCGACTGGGGTGTCGACACGGTTTTCGGACTGCCCGGCGACGGCATCAACGGGCTGATGGAGGGCTTCCGCCGGCAGCGCGAGCGGCTGCGGTTCGTCCTCGTCCACCACGAGGAGGCCGCCGCGTTCATGGCGACCGGGTACGCCAAGGCGACCGGCCGGCTCGGCGTCTGCGCCGCCACCTCCGGTCCGGGCGCGATCCACCTGCTCAACGGGCTGTACGACGCGAAGCTCGACCACGCGCCGGTACTCGCGCTCACCGGCATGCAGGAGACGTCGGTGCTCGGCTCGCTCTACCAGCAGGAGGTGCACACACCTGCGCTCTACGAGGACGTCGCCGAGTACAACCTGATGGTGACGAACCCGCAGCAGTTGCCGGGCGTGGTCGACGTCGCCATCCGTACCGCCCTGGCGAAGCGGACCGTGGTGCACCTGAGCTTCCCGAACGACATCCAGGTGGCCGAGGCGTCCGCCGATCCGTACCGGCACGTCAGTCCGGGAAAGCCGCCGCTGAGCAGCCCGGTGCTCTCCCGGCCGCCGGTGCCGGCGGCGCACGACGAACTGGACCGGGCCGCCCGGGTGCTCAGCGCGGGCGGCAAGATCGCGATGCTGGTCGGCATCGGCGCCCGGGACGCCCGGGAGGAGGTGCTGGCCGTCGCCGACTGCCTCGCCGCCCCGATCGTGAAGACCCTCTCCGGCAAGCAGGTGGTGCCGGACGAGCATCCCCTGACCACCGGCGGCCTCGGGTTGCTCGGTACGAAGCCGAGCGAGGAACTGATGGAGGAGTGCGACACCCTGCTGATGGTCGGCACCTCCTTTCCGTACAGCAGCTACCTGCCGGCACCCGGAAAGGCCCGGGTGGTGCAGATCGACCGGGACGCCAGCCGGATCGGCCTGCGGCTGCCGGTGGAGGTCGCGCTGGCCGCCGACGCCGGGACGGCGCTACGGCAGTTGCTTCCGCTGCTGAACCCGACCGCCGACCGGTCGTTCCTGGAGAAGTACCAGCGCGGCGGTACGGAGTGGCGGGCCAGCATGAAGGCGTTACGGGATCCGTCGCGGCGGCCGATCGCGCCGTCGTACTTCATGGGGTGCATCGACGAACTGGCCGCCGACGACGCGATCCTGACCTGCGACTCGGGCACCATCGCCACCTGGTCGGCCCGGCACTGGACGATCAGGGGCGGTCGGGAGTACTACCTGTCCGGAAACCTGGCCACGATGGCCCCGGGCCTGCCGTACGCGATCGCGATGCAGCATGCCTTTCCCGGCCGGCAGGTGATCGCCTTCGTCGGGGACGGTGGCTTCGCGATGCTGATGGCCGAGTTCCTCACCGCGGCCCGGCACGACCTTCCGGTGAAGGTGATGGTCAACAACAACAACTCGTACGGGCAGATTCTCTGGGAGCAGATCCTCCTCGGCTATCCCGAGTACGCGGTCCGGCACCGGGAGCCGGAGGCCGACTTCTCCGGCTGGGCGCGGAGCTGTGGTGGCTACGGCGTCAAGGTCACCGATCCGGGGCGGCTGTCGGACGCGGTCCGGGAGGCCCTGGCGCATCCCGGACCGGCCCTGGTCGACTGCAGCGTCAACCCGAACGAGCCGCCGATGCCCGGCAAGGTGCGGTACGAGCAGGCGAAGGAGTTCACCGAGGCGTTCCTGCGCGGCCAGCCGCACCGGATCGCGACCCTCGCCACGGTGGCCCGTGACAAGATCAACCAACTCCGGTCATGAGCGAGCGGATGAGCGCCGTCTCCCTGCCCGATCCGATCGCCCGGACCGACGCCCGAACCGACGTCCGGACCGACGCCCGGGCCGGCGTCGGCGCGGACGACGTCGACCTGTCGCGCCTCGAAGCCGATCTACGGGCCGCCGTCGACGGCGAGGTGCGCTTCGACGCCGGCTCCCGGGCGGCGTACTCGACCGACGCCTCCAACTACCGTCAGGTGCCACTGGGCGTCGTACTGCCGCGCACCGTCGACGCGGCGGTCGCGGCCGTCGCGGTGTGCCGGCGGTACGGGGCATCCGTGCTGTCCCGGGGCGGCGGCACCAGCCTCGCCGGCGAGTGCACCAACGCGGCCGTGGTGCTGGACTGGTCGAAGTACTGCAACCGGCTGGTGGAGGTCGACCGGGACCGGCACACCTGCGTGGTGGAACCCGGGATCGTCCGGGACACGCTCAACGAACTGCTGGCTCCGGTCGGGCTGGAGTTCGGCCCGGAGCCGGCCACCCACGATCACTGCACGGTCGGCGGCATGATCGGCAACAACTCCTGCGGGGCCAGTGCCCAGCGCACCGGCAAGGCGGTCGACAACGTCATCGAGCTGGAGGTACTGCTCTACGACGGCACCCGGATGTGGGTCGGCGAAACCGGCGACGACCGGTACACCGAGATCCAGCGCCAGGGCGGTCGACCAGCGGAGATCCATCGACAGTTGCGGGCCCTGCGCGACGAGTATCTCGACGAGATCCGGCGCGGCTACCCGGACATCCCGCGCCGGGTCTCCGGCTACAACCTGGACAGCCTGCTGCCGGAGAAGAACTTCCACGTCGCCCAGGCGCTGGTCGGCTCCGAGGGGACCCTGGTGACGATCCTGCGGGCCCGGCTGCGCCTGCTGCCCGTGGTGCGGGCCCGGTCGCTGGTCATCCTCGGCTACCCCGACATCGCCACCGCCGCCGACGACGTGCCACGCATCCTGCCCCACCAGCCGATCGCGCTGGAGGGAATCGACGACAAGCTGATCAACTTCGAGCGGCAGCAGAACCTGCATCCGGCGTCGCTGCGCGAGCTGCCCCCGGCCGGCGCCTGGCTGATGGTGCAGTTCGGCGGGGACACCCCGCAGGAGGCGGCCGCCGCGGCGGACCGGTTCGGGAACGCCATCGACCGGGCCGGCGGCCCCAGCGTGGTCCGCTTCGAGGAGGAAGCGGACGAGGTGCAGTTGTGGGCGGTCCGCGAGTCCGGCCTCGGCGCCACCGCCCACCCGACCGTCATGCCCGACACCTGGCCCGGCTGGGAGGACTCGGCGGTGGCGCCGGACCGGCTCGGCGACTACCTACGCGGCCTGAGCCGGCTCTATCAGGAGTACGGCTTCGAGCGAGCCTCCGTCTACGGGCACTTCGGCCAGGGCTGCGTGCACAGCAGCGTTCCGTTCGAGCTGCGTACCGCCGACGGGATAGCCCGGTTCCGGTCCTTCGTCGAACGCGCCGCCGACCTGGCCCTCGCGCACGGTGGTTCCCTCTCCGGTGAGCACGGCGACGGACAGGCCCGGGGCGAACTGCTGCCGAAGATGTTCGGCGACCGGCTGGTCCGGGCGTTCGGCCAGGTCAAGGCGATCTTCGATCCGGAGAACCGGATGAACCCCGGCAAGGTGGTCGCGCCGCACCCGCTGGACGGTCAGCTACGGCTCGGTGTCGACTACAACCACGGCGTGGTCGACACCGTGTTCCGGTACCCCGACGACGGGGGCAGTTTCGGGCAGGCCGTGCTGCGCTGCGTCGGGGTCGGCAAGTGTCGGCGCCAGCACGACGGGGTCATGTGCCCGTCGTACATGGTGACCCGGGAGGAGAAGCACTCCACCCGGGGCCGGGCCCGGCTGCTCTTCGAGATGCTCGACGGCGCCGGCCGGGGCGGGACCATCGCGGACGGCTGGCGCTCGGACGCCGTCCGCGACGCCCTCGACCTCTGCCTGGCCTGCAAGGGTTGCAAGTCGGACTGCCCGGTCAACGTCGACATGGCCACCTACAAGGCGGAGTTCCTCTCGCACCACTACGCCGGCCGGCTGCGTCCGCGTGCGCACTATTCGATGGGATGGCTGCCGTTGGTGGCGGCGCTGGCGTCGCGGGCGCCCCGGCTGGTCAACACGGTGGGCCACACTCCCGGGCTGGCCTGGCTGAGCAAGGCCGTCGGGGGCGTCGACCAGCGACGTGACCTGCCGATCTTCGCCGAACAGACGTTCGCGCGCTGGTTCGCCGGCCGGAAACCGGGCGGGACGGGTGCGCGGGGCGAACTGCTGCTCTGGCCGGACACCTTCACCAACCACTTCCAGCCGGCGGTCGGCCAGGCCGCGGTCGAGGTGCTGGAGGCCGCCGGCTGGCGGGTCCGGATGCCGGGGCGCCCGGTCTGCTGCGGACTCACCTGGATCTCGACCGGGCAACTGCACATCGCGAAAAGGGCGCTGCGGCGGACCGTCGAGACGCTGCGTCCGTGGCTGCGCGCCGGAACCCTCGTGGTCGGCCTCGAACCGAGCTGTACGGCGGTGTTCCGGGCCGACGCGGCCGAACTCTTCCCCGACGACGAGGACGTCCGCAAGCTGCGGCAGCAGACCGTCACACTGGCCGAGTTGCTGCACGAGCACAGTCCCGGCTGGCGGGCGCCGCAGGTTTCCGGCAAGGCCCTCGTCCAGACGCACTGTCACCAACACGCCATCCTCGGCACCGCCGCCGACCGGTCGGTGCTGCGCGAGGCGGGGGTGAACGCCGATTTCCTCGACTCCGGGTGCTGCGGACTGGCCGGCAACTTCGGTTTCGAGCAGGGCCACTACGAGGTCTCCGAGGCATGCGCCGAACGGGTGCTGCTGCCCGCACTGCGCGCCGCCGACCCGTCCGACGTGATCCTGGCCGACGGTTTCAGTTGCCGTACCCAGATCGAACAGGGCGAGGTGTTCGGGCGGCAGGCGATCCACCTCGCCGAACTGCTCCGCGCCGGGCTGCGCGGGGAGCAGCCGGATCCGTTGCCCGAGCGGCGGTGGGCGCCCCGGCCGTCGGCTCCGGCCTCCCCGGTCCGCGCC
>NZ_JADPUN010000083.1 GCF_015690345.1 Plantactinospora alkalitolerans
GACCAGCGCCCCGGCGGCGCCGAAGCGCGCGACCGCGACGTCGGACGGCAAGGCGGCGACGCCTGCGGGCAAGGCGGCGACCCCGGCGAAGCCGGCCTCGGCGAGCCCGAAGGCGACTCCGGCGACCCCGAAGGCGACCCCGGTGCCGAGCAAGCCGGCCCCGGCCGCCAAGAGCGGAGCCGGCCGGGCCGGCGGCGGGCAGAGCACCCCGTTGCGGGGGGTGGCCGCCCGGATCGTGCAGAACATGGACGCCTCGCTGTCGGTGCCGACCGCGACCAGCGTGCGCGCCGTACCGGCGAAGCTGCTGGTGGACAACCGGATCGTCATCAACAACCACCTCGCCCGGGGCCGTGGCGGCAAGGTCAGCTTCACCCACCTGATCGGGTACGCCCTGATCAAGGCGCTCGCCGAGCACCCGGAGATGAACAACTCGTTCGCCGAGGTCGACGGCAAGCCGGCGATGGTCCGGCCCGAGCACGTCAACCTGGGCATCGCGATCGACCTGGCCAAGCCGGACGGTTCGCGCACCCTCGTGGTGCCGTCGATCAAGGCTTGCGAGCAGATGGACTTCCGGCAGTTCTGGCAGGCGTACGAGGACGTGGTCCGGCGGGCCCGGCGCAACGAGCTGACCATGGAGGACTACGGCGGCACCACGATCTCGCTGACCAACCCGGGCGGGATCGGCACCGTGCACTCCCAGCCGCGGCTGATGGTCGGGCAGGGCACCATCATCGGCGTCGGCGCGATGGAGTACCCGGCGCCGTACCAGGGGATGTCCGAGGAGACCCTCGCCGAGCTGGCGGTCAGCAAGATCATCACGCTGACCAGCACGTACGACCACCGGATCATCCAGGGCGCCCAGTCCGGCGAGTTCCTCAAGATCGTCCACGAGCTGGTGCTCGGTGAGCACGGGTTCTACGACGAGATCTTCACCTCGCTGCGCATCCCGTACGAGCCGGTCCGCTGGATGCGCGACGTCGCGGTCAGCTCCGAGGGGCAGATCGACAAGACCGCCCGGGTGATCGAGATCATCCACGCCTACCGGGTGCGTGGGCACCTGATGGCCGACACCGACCCGCTCGAGTTCAAGATCCGCAAGCATCCGGACCTCGACGTGCTCCAGCACGGCCTGACCCTCTGGGACCTGGACCGGACCTTCCCGGTCGGCGGCTTCGCCGGCAAGCAGAAGCTGAAGCTACGCGACGTCCTCGGGGTGCTCCGGGACTCGTACTGCCGCCGGGTCGGCGTCGAGTACATGCACATCCAGGACCCGGAGGAGCGGCGCTGGATCCAGGAGCGGATCGAGCGCAAGTACACCAAGCCCGCGGCGGACGAGCAGAAGCACGTGCTCAACCGGCTCAACGCGGCCGAGGCGTTCGAAACCTTCCTCCAGACCAAGTACGTCGGCCAGAAGCGCTTCTCGCTGGAGGGCGGCGAGTCGCTGATCCCGCTGCTCGGCGAGGTGCTGGAGTCGGCCGCCGAGAACGACCTCGACGAGGTGGTCATCGGGATGGCCCACCGTGGCCGGCTGAACGTGCTGGCCAACATCGTCGGCAAGCCGTACGAGAAGATCTTCTCCGAGTTCGAGGGGCACCTCGACCCGAGGTCGACCCAGGGTTCCGGCGACGTCAAGTACCACCTCGGCCAGGCCGGCAAGTTCACCACCCCGGACGGCGAGCACTCGATCAAGGTCTCGGTGACCGCCAACCCCTCCCATCTGGAGGCGGTGGACCCGGTGCTGGAGGGCATCGTCCGGGCCAAGCAGGACCGGATCGACCTCAAGCTGGAGGGCTACACGGTGCTGCCGGTGGCCGTACACGGCGACGCCGCGTTCGCCGGCCAGGGCGTGGTCGCGGAGACGCTCAACCTCTCCCAACTGCGCGGGTACCGGACCGGTGGCACCGTGCACGTCGTGGTCAACAACCAGGTCGGCTTCACCACGGCTCCGGAGTACTCACGCTCCAGCCTCTACAGCACCGACGTGGCCCGGATGATCCAGGCGCCGATCTTCCACGTGAACGGCGACGACCCGGAGGCCGTGGTCCGGGTGGCCCGGCTCGCCTTCGAGTACCGCCAGGCGTTCAACAAGGACGTCGTGATCGACATGGTCTGCTACCGGCGGCGCGGGCACAACGAGGGCGACGACCCGGCGATGTCCAACCCGCTGATGTACAAGATCATTGACTCGAAGCGTTCGGTCCGGAAGCTCTACACCGAGGAACTGATCGGCCGCGGCGACATCACCCTGGAGGACGCCGAGGAACTGCTCCGCGACTTCCAGGCGCAGTTGGAGCGGGTCTTCAAGGCCACCCGGGACGCCGCCTCCTCGGCCCGACCGGCCGCCCGGCCCCGCCGGCAGGCCGAGCCGGAGCCGGAGGTCGAGACCGCCACCACCGTGCCGACCGTGCACGCGATCGGCACGGCGCACACCACGCTGCCGGAGGGCTTCACCCCGCACAAGCGGATCCAGCAACTGCTGGACCGGCGGGCCAAGATGTCCGAGGCTGGCAACATCGACTGGGGCTACGGCGAGATCCTCGCCTTCGGATCGCTGCTGCACGACGGCGTGACGGTCCGGCTCGCCGGGCAGGACTCTCGACGTGGCACCTTCGTGCAGCGGCACGCCGTCATCGTCGACTCGCGGACCGGTGCCGAGCACGTGCCGCTGTCCGCGATGGCCGGCGACCGGGCCCGGTTCTTCGTGCACGACTCCCTGCTCAGCGAGTACGCCGCGATGGGCTTCGAGTACGGCTACTCGGTGGAGAACACCGAGGCGCTGGTCCTCTGGGAGGCCCAGTTCGGTGACTTCGCCGACGGGGCGCAGACCGTGGTCGACGAGTTCATCTCGTCCGGCGAGGTGAAGTGGGCCCAGCAGTCGGCGGTGACCCTGCTGCTGCCGCACGGGCACGAGGGCCAGGGCCCGGACCACACGTCGGGGCGGCCGGAGCGGTTCCTCCAGATGTGCGCCGAGGACAACATGCGGGTCGCCATCCCCACCACCCCGGCGAACTACTTCCACCTGCTCCGCCGGCAGGCACTCTCCACCAAGCGCAAGCCGCTGGTGGTGTTCACCCCGAAGTCCCTGCTCCGGCACAAGCTCTGCGTGTCCAGTGTCGAGGACTTCACCACCGGCACCTTCCAGCCGGTCATGAACGACACCTCCAACGCGGCACCGGAGGCCGTCAAGCGGGTGCTGCTCTGCTCCGGCAAGGTCTACTACGACCTGTTGCAGGCCCGGACCGACCGTGGCATCACCGACACCGCGATCGTCCGGATGGAGCAGCTCTACCCGCTTCCGGTCGACGAGATCCGGGCCGCGCTGGCGCGGTACCCGAACGCGGAGGACTTCGCCTGGGTCCAGGAGGAACCGGCCAACCAGGGCGCCTGGTCGTTCGTGGCGCTCAACCTCCTGGAGCACCTGGAGGGCGTACGGCTGCGCCGGATCTCCCGTCCGGCGGCCGCCGCCCCGGCGGTCGGCTCGGCGAAGATGCACGACGTCGAGCAGGCCGCGCTGATCGAGGCGGCGCTGCCCCGCCCCTGACAGCGGACACCCGCCGACCGGGGGCCGGGCAGAATGTGGATCCGTCCACTTCGGCAGGTCCCCGGCCAGCGGACCGGCTCGGAACGGAGCGGGCGGGTCACGGAACAACGAAAGAGAGCGGCGTGTACTTCACCGACCGAGGCATCGAGGAACTTGTCGAGCGTCGGGGCACCGAGACGGTGACCCTGGAGTGGCTCGGCCAGCGGCTGCGCGACTTCGTCGACCTCAATCCCGAGTTCGAGACGCCGACCGAACGGTTCGCCACCTGGCTGGCCAGACTGGACGACGAGGACGACCTCTGAGGCTGTCGCCCGACGCGGGCCGGACCGCCGGCGGCACCTCGCCGGTCAACCCGGGTCTGGCCTGATCGGCCGGCTCGGCCCGGGCCGAGCCGGCCGATCAGGACGGTCAGCGCAGCGCGAGCCAACCGACCAGGGCGGCCAGCACCGCGATCGCGATCGCGACCCCGATGATCAGTGGCAGCCTGGACGTCGGTTCGACGGTGCCTGGTTCGGTGGAGTGGGCGAAGACCCGGAAAGCCTCGGTGTTACCGCTCGGGTCAGGGTGCTGCTCAGCCATGCCAGCACCCTAGCGAACCTGGCCTGGGTCGGGCTTGCCCTACCCTCCCGGCACGGCCGACCCTACCCCGCACCCGGGTGCTTCCCGGATCGATCCGGACCAGCCCGGCTCATAGCGTCGAACCATGACGACGAGCACTCTCCCGCCGCCCACCACGAGGGCGGATCCGCGCGCCGAGGCGGCCCGGCGGCCGGCCAACCTCGCCGCGAGAATCGCCGGTTGGAGCGCCCGGCACCGGGCCACCGCCGTCCTCGGATGGCTCCTGTTCGTGATCGCCGCGACCGCGCTGAGCACCGTCCTGGGCACCGTCGAGGTGACGGACAGCGAGAGCGGGCACGGCGACTCCCGCCGGGCCGACGAGATCATCGCCGCCGCCGGCTTCCCGGACCGGGCCGGCGAGGTGGTGCTGATCGAGAGCGACGAGCTGGTCACCGACGCGCCCGCCTTCCGGGCCACGGTCGCCGCGACGATCGCCGCGGTCGAGCGCACCGGCCGGGTGGAGAACATCCGGTCGGACGCGGTCTCCGCCGACCGGCACGCCACGCTGGTCACCTTCGACCTGACCGGGCCGGCCGAGGACGCCGCCGACCGGGTCGGACCGGTACGCGACGCGGTGGCCGCCGTCCAGCGGGACCACCCCGACCTGTACGTGGCGCAGACCGGCGGCGCGAGCATCGGCGAGGCGCTCAACAAGACCCTGGACGCCGACATGCACCGGCTGTCGATGCTCTCCATCCCGGTGACGCTGGGCATCCTGATCGTGGCGTTCGGGGCACTGCTGGCCGCCGTACTGCCGATGGGGCTGGCCCTGACCGCGTTCCTCGGCTCGCTCGGCCTGCTCGCGCTGGCCAGCCGGCTCGCCCCGGCGGTGGACACCACCATGCACCTCATGTTGCTGATGGGACTCGCCGTCGGGGTGGACTACTGCCTGTTCTACCTGCGTCGGGAGCGGGAGGAGCGGGCCAAGGGCGCCAGCGGGGAGCAGGCGCTGGCGATCGCCGCCGCCACCTCCGGCCGCTCGGTGCTGATCTCGGCGCTGACCGTGATCATCGCGATGTCGGGCATGTTCCTGACCCAGGACGCCACCTTCATCAGCCTCGCGGTCGGCACGATCCTGGTCGTCGCCACCGCCGGAGTCGGCGCGCTCACGGTGCTGCCGGCGGTGCTCAGCAAGCTGGGCGACCGGGTCGACCTGGGCCGGGTACCCGGGCTGTACCGGCGGCAGTCCAGCGGCCGGGCCACCCGCGCGTTTCTGGGCGCGGTGCTGCGCCGGCCCGGCCTGTCCGCGACGGTGGCCGTCGCCGCCCTGCTGACGCTGGCGCTGCCGCTGCTCGGCATGCGGACGGCCGAGGAGGACGTCACCGCGCTGAAGAACCCGGGGCCGGCGCTGACCGCCTTCCTCCGGGTCCAGTCCGCCTTCCCCGGTGGCGCCGAGCCGGCGGTGGTGGCGATCCGGGCCGACGACGTCGCCACCCCGGCCCTGACCGCCGCGATCGACAACCTCCGGACCGAGGCGGTGGCCACCGGCCGGCTGCACGAACCGGTGACGGTCGAGGTCAACCCGGACCGGACGGTCGCGCTGGTCCGGCTGGGCCTGTCCGGTTCCGGTGTCGACGCGACATCCGAGCAGGCGGTACGAACCCTGCGGGAACAGGTCATCCCGCGCACCGTCCAGGGGGTCGGCGGCGCGGAGGTGCTGGTGACCGGCCTGGCCGCGAGTTCGGTCGACTTCAACGCGGCGCTGGGCCGCAGCGTGCCGCTGGTGTTCGGGTTCGTGCTGGGCCTGGCGTTCCTGCTGATGCTGGTGTCGTTCCGGTCGCTGGTGGTGGCGTTGACCGCGATCGTGCTCAACCTGCTCTCCGTCGCCGCCGCGTACGGGCTGCTGGTCGTGGTCTTCCAACACGGTTGGGGCGCCTCGCTGCTCGACTTCACCTCCGTCGGCTCCATCACCAACTGGGTGCCGTTGTTCCTCTTCGTCATCCTGTTCGGGCTCTCCATGGACTACCACGTCTTCATCCTCAGCCGGATCCGGGAGGGTCACGACCGGGGTTGGCCGAGCCGGCTCGCCATCTCCCGGGGCATCCGGGGTACGGCCGGGGTGATCACCAGTGCCGCCGTGGTGATGGTGGCGGTCTTCGCCCTGTTCACCACGGGCTCACTGGTGTCGATGAAGGAACTCGGCTTCGGTCTCGCCGTCGCGGTGCTGATCGACGCGACAATCGTCCGGGCGGTGCTGCTGCCGTCGGTGATGGTCCTGCTCGGCCACCGCAACTGGTACCTGCCCCGGTGGCTGGAGTGGCTGCCCCGGGTCTCGCACGGCGAGGCGCCGCACGGCGAGCGGTCGCCCTGGGCGTCGACGTCCTGACAACCGAATCGGGGGCGGACGGTGGGACAAACCGTCCGGGTGGCCGCCGCACGAGGACCGGAAAGCTGGCCTCGGGCGGCGGTCCGCCGTCTAGCGTCTGTGCTGTGCGCGTGAACCCCTTGCTCGCGGGGCTGACGGTCCTGCTGCTGCCGATCGCGCTCACCGCCTGCGGGTGGGCGGTCGCCGCGCCGGCCCCGACGGCACTGCCGGGCGGGGCGCCGGATCGGACGTACGCGGTCGGCGTGCGTACGCTCGATCTCGGTCGCGGCACCGCCCGCCCGCTTCCGGTCACCGTCTGGTACCCGGCCCGGAACGACGCCTCGGCCGGTCCCGCCGCCGACGGTCGGACCAGGCCGAGCCGGAACGCCGCGATGCCCCCGGGCCGGTTTCCTCTCGTGCTGTTCAGTCACGGTCTGCACAGCCTGCCCGAAATGCACGCCCAACTGACCTCCCGGTGGGCGGCGGCCGGTTTCGTGGTCGCCGCGCCGGCCTATCCGCACACCAACCGCCGGACGGCCCGGTTCGACCGGGGCGACGTCCGGCGCCAGCCCGCGGACGCCTGGCAGGTGATCCAGCAGGTGAGCCGCCTGGACCGGCTGGCCGGCGACCGGTTCGCCGGACATCTGGCGGTGACCCGGATCGCCGCGGTGGGACACTCCGCCGGCGGCTACACCACCGCCGGCCTGTTCGCGCCGGGGCATTCCGAGTGGCTGCGCGGCGGAATCGTGATCGCCGGCGGCGGGATGGCCGGCAGTCCGTTCGCCGGGCCGGCCGCGCCGCTGCTCTTCGTGCACGGCGACGCCGACCGGGTCGTGCCGGTGAGCACCGGCCGGAACGCCTACCGCCGGGTGCCCTGGCCCAAGGCGTTCCTCACGCTCACCGGTCAGGGACACGGCGAGTACCTCACCCCGGGGCAGCCCGGTTTCGACCAGACGATGGGCGCGACGACCGATTTCCTGCGCTGGACCCTCTACGGCGACTCCGAGGCCCGTCGCCAACTTCCGGCCGCCGCCACCGCCCCCGGTGTCACCGAGTTCGCCGACCAGCTCGACTGACCGATCCTCCGCCCAGGTGGACGGCGCGGCACACTGGAGCACATGCGCCGACGCTCCGCCCGTACCGTCCTGGCCAGCGCGACCCTTGCGACCACCCTCACCGTGACCCTAACCGGCTGCTCGGCCGAGCCGCGCGGATCGGCGTCCGATCGACCGGGGGGCGGCCCGACCCCGGTCGGCAGCGCCGCGCCGAGCCCCAGCCGCGCCGGGGTGCCGCAGGGCGTCGCGCCGAACCGGCGGTTCGGGGTGGGCATCCGGGAGCTGGAATTCAACCGGGGTGGCGACCGGCCGCTTCCGGTCACCGTCTGGTACCCGGCCGCCGGAACCGCCGGGAACCGGGCGGTCGAGGGCGCCCGGGTCGCGCAGGGACGGTTTCCGGTGGTTCTGTTCAGCCACGGTCTGACCGCCCGGCCCAAGGACTACCGGCCGCTGCTCGACCGCTGGTCGGCGGCGGGCTTCGTGGTGGTGGCGCCGGCCTATCCGCACACGAGTCGGGGGGTGTCGAGTTTCCAGGTGCTCGATGTGGTGAACCAGCCGGCCGACGCGTCGTACGTGCTGACCCGGGTGCTGGCCCTGGACACCCGGGCCGGTGACCCGCTGCGCGGCCACCTCGCCATCGACCGGGTCGGCGCGGCCGGACACTCGGCCGGTGGGGTGACCACCATCGGCCTGTTCACCGCCGGCCGGGACGAGCGACTCGACGCCGGTATCGTGCTCGCCGGTACGGCGCTGGGCGTGGGTACCGCGTTCAGCGGGCAGGCCGCGCCGCAGCTCTTCGTGCACGGTCAACTCGACGACGTGGTGTCGTACCGGGCCGGCAAGGCCGCCTACGACCGGGTTCCGTGGCCGAAGGCGATGCTGACGCTGCCCGACGGCGACCACGTCGGAGCGCTGCTCGGAAGCGACGAACAGGCCCTCAAGGTGGTTGCCGACACCACTGTCGAGTTCCTCCGCTGGTCCCTGTACGGCGATCCGCAGGCGTTGCGCCGGTTGCCCGCCCAGGCGGCCCGGGGCGGCCTTGCCTCCCTCGACGACCGCCTCTGACCGCTCCGCCCCCGTGGTGGGGGCGCGGCCGGTCGGTCCCGACCGGCCGCGCCCCGCGAAAGGGTGGTCAGACCACCGGCCTACGGTTGTCCGCGTACAGGTTGGTCGCCCGGTCCCAGGTGATGCCACGCTGGTCCGGTCGGGCTATCACGCCGTACCGGTGGTTCCGGCCGAAGACATTGCTCTGGAGCCGGATATTGGAGGCGTTGAGATCCTCCCGTACCCCTATCGAATAGTTGCCGCCGTTGCAGTAGTTCCCCTCGAATACCAGGTTCGAGACGACCGGGCCGGTGGTCGATCCGATCATGAGACAGGCGTTGAACGGATCTCTGGTGACCGGGTTGTACGCCTCCAGCGAGTTCCCCCGGACGACGATATTGGAGGCACCGGTCGTCTGCAGGGTGTCATTGTGTGAACCAGGCTGCCTGGTGAGGTGGTGGATCCAGGAATTCTCCACCACCACGTCACTACCGAGCCGGGGACCGTCGATGACATTGCTGATGTCGACCCGGCGCAACGTGTACTCGCCGCAGCAGACCGCTGCCGAGTTCTTTCCCTGGCCATTGATCTCGACGTCCTCCACGACCAGGTTCACCGCTCCGTCCGTACGGATCGAGTAGAGGCCGTCGCAGGTGATCCGGGATTTGCGCAGGATCACGTTCTTCGCGGTAACCGTCACGCAGCCGGTGATGTTCAGGCCGCTGAGCACCCGCCCGTCCTCGGTGACCTTGATCGAGCCGGAGGCCGTCAACTTGGTGCCCGGCGGTACGCCGGTGTTGTCCGGGCCGGGGAAGGTGGACGGGATCCGGGTGCTCGGTGCCCTGCTCACGCTCGCATTGGCCGCCGGCCCCGCCGACTCCTCGGCCGGGGTCGGCGTCGCACCGGGTGTCGTCGCCGTCGGGTCCGGCTCCGCCGGGGGCAGGTCTCCGGCCGCGACCGGCTTGCCGTTCCAGGTCGACTCGACGATGGTCGCGGGAGCGTCCGTCGAGTGCATGAAGCCGTTCTTGCAGCCGGAGATGTGGACCTTGCGGGCCGTGTAGTTGCCGAACACGAGTCCATTCGTCTCGGGTCGGGTGCATTGAATCCAGGTGCTCTCGATGACCGCTCCGGAGAAGCCCTCGAAAACCCGTACCGCGTGCGCGCCGCCGTACTTGACGGTGACATTCTTGATCGTGACGTCGTTGGCCTTGATATGCACGTAGCCGTCGATCTTGCGCCCCTCCAGGACGGTGCCGTTCTTGGTAATCGTCAACGACCCGTCGCCGCTGCTGGCGACCGCGACACCAATACCCGTGAGGATGACCGCCAAGGTCGCCGAGGCCACCACGAGTGAACGCGGCGTACGCCAGGCCCACCTTCGGCCGCCTCGCCGGACTGCCGGTGTATGCCGATTACGTTGGCCCGCCGCAGAGAAACTCATCAAGATCCGACTCCTTCGCCGTATGCGTCATCCGCGATCAGAGGGGGGCGGAACGGGACGACTGTACCCGCCGGTCGGAAGCGGGCGAGGGTACGAAGGAAAGGGATCAAACCGAACCTTTAGTTCTTCTAAGGTCCGGCTTTACTCTGACTTAGTGGCGCATTTTCGGCGGCTTATTCCGCCCGGCTGTCCGTTTTGATTCCAGGTGAAATGTCCGGATTCTCACATGCTGCTGCCCGTGCGTGTTCAATCGACTCCCGGGCGTGTCGGGTCCCGGACCGGGCCCGTGACCACCGCACTAACCGGCGTGGTCCAGCACCACCTTGCCGAAGACGTCCCCGGAGAGCAACCGGGCGAAGGCCGCCGGCACGCGGGAGAAGGGAAGGGTCTCGTCGATCACCGGCCGGATCTCCCGCCGCGCGCAGAGGTCGAGCAGACCGGCGAGTTCCGCCGGAGTGCCCATGGTGGACCCGAGGATCTCCAACTGCATCGCGAATACCCGGCGCAGGTTCACGGCCGGCTCGTACCCCGCCGTCGCGCCGCTGACCACGATCCGGGCGCCCGGCGCGGCCGACTTCAGTGAGTGGTCGAACGTCGCCGCGCCAACGGTCTCGACGACCACGTCGACCCGCTCCGGCAGGCGTGCCCCCGGCGCCAAGGCGGTCGCGCCGAGCGCGGCGATCCGGTCCCGCTTCCCCGCGTTCCGGCTGGTGGCGTACACCCGCTTACCGAGCGCCACCGCCAGCACCACGGCCGCCGTCGCCACGCCGCCACCGGCGCCCTGCACCAGTACCGCCTCGCCGTCGGCCACCCGACCCTTCGTGGTGAGCATCCGGTACGCGGTCAGCCAGGCCGTCGGCAGACAGGCCGCCTCGGCGAAGGACATGCCGGCCGGCTTGGGCACCAGGTTGGCCCTGGGCACCGCGACCCGCTCGGCGAGGGTGCCGGGATGGTTCTCGGAGAGCAGCGACATCCCCCGTGGATCGCCCGGATCCGGGACCACCGGGTAGACGACCACCTCGTTGCCGTCCGGATCGACCCCCGCCGCGTCGCATCCGAGAATCATCGGCAGCCGGTCGGCGGGCAGCCCCACCCCGCGCAGGGACCAGATGTCGTGGTGGTTCAGCGAGCTTGCCCGTACCTGGACCGTCACCCAGTCCGGGTCGGGATGGGTCGGCTCGGGTCGATCACCGACAACCAGCGCGGCGAGCGGATCATCGGCATCGAACATCGAGGCGTACGCGGCACGCATGATCCAGACGTTACACGCCCGACCGGCCCGGCCGATCGGCCGGCGACCGGCGTACCGGGCCGGCGACGACCGAGCCGACCAAGGCCGGGCGAGGGTCAGGCGCGAACGACGATCAGGCGCGAACGACGATCAGGCGCGGGCGACGCCGTCCCGGCGAGCCGCCTCGGCGACCGCCGCCGCGACCGCCGGCGCCACCCTCGGGTCCAGTGGCGACGGCACGATGGCGTCGGCCCGGAGCTGCCCGGCTTCCGGCCCGGCCGGATCGTCCCCGCCCGGCCACGCCCGTTCGCTGGCGACCGTCGCGATCGCGTCGGCGGCGGCCACCTTCATGCCCTCGGTGATCCGGACCGCCCGTGCCGCCAACGCCCCCTGGAAGATCCCGGGGAAGGCCAGCACGTTGTTGATCTGATTGGGATAGTCACTGCGACCGGTCGCGACCACCGAGGCGTACCTGGCGGCAACCTCCGGGTCCACCTCCGGGGTGGGGTTGGCCAGCGCGAAGATGGCGCCGCCGGGAGCCATCCCGGCCACCGCGTCCTCGGGAATCTGTCCACCCGAGACGCCGATCAGTACGTCGGCGTCGCGCAACGCCTCCGTGATGCCACCGGTCCGGCCGGCGGCGTTCGTCAGCTCGGCCAGCTCCACCTTGGTCGCGGTCAGGTCCGGTCGGCCCAGGCCGATGATCCCCCGCGAATCGCAGACCACCACCTCCGCCGGGTTGACACCCCCGGCCACCAGCATCTTGGTCACCGCGACCCCGGCCGCACCGGCACCGCTGACCGTCACCCGCAGGTCGCCGAGCTTGCGGTTGAGCAGGGTGGCGGCGTTCCGCAGCGCGGCGAGCACCACGACGGCGGTGCCGTGCTGGTCGTCGTGGAAGACCGGGATCGGCAGCGCCTCGTCGAGCCGACGCTCGATCTCGAAACACCGGGGCGCGCTGATGTCCTCCAGGTTGATGCCCCCGAAGGACGGAGCCAGCGCGGTCACCACCGCGATGATCTCCTCGACGTCCTGCGTGTCCAGACAGATCGGCACAGCGTCCACCCCACCGAACTGCTTGAACAGCACCGCCTTGCCCTCCATCACCGGCATCGCCGCCCGGGGGCCGATGTTGCCCAGCCCCAGTACCGCCGACCCGTCCGTGACAACCGCAACCGTGTGCGAGACCCAGGTGTACTCGTCCACCAGGGCGGGATCGGCGGCGATGGCCTCGCAGACCCGGGCGACGCCCGGGGTGTAGGCGAGGGACAGGTCCTCCCGGGTGGCCAGCGGAACGGTCGCGGTGACCGCCATCTTGCCCCCCCGATGCAGATCGAAGGCTGGATCGGTGGGGTCCACAGCGGTGGATGACATGGTGACTCCAAGATGCGTCGTTGCAGTCGGAGCGGCCGGTTGGACGCGAGATCGGCGATCACCGGCAGCGGTGCGGGGGTCACCCGGTATCAACTACCGAGCATAGTGGCGTCGCGGCCGCAGGCCGTCCCGCAGGGGTCATACCGAGCGGTAACTGAACCGCCCCGGACGTGGCCAGTACCGGAACACCACCCGCCCGCGCACGTCGGCCACCCCGTACACCCGCGAGTCGTCGGTGACCAGTTCGTTGTCCCCACGTACCCACCAGCCACCGTCGGTGGCGCGGACCGCACGCTTGACCACGAGCAGGTCCGGCCGGGTCCGGAACACCGCGACCACCAGGTCTCCGGGCCGGATCGGGCGGCCACCGCGCCGGACCAGCAACGCGTCGCCGTGCCGCAGCGTCGGCACCATCGACGGCCCCGCCACGAGTACGGCGAACAGCGGCGTCCGGAGCCGATGCCCGACGCGGGGAGTGTTGGCGGACACCGAGTTTCACCTCCGCCCCTACGGGGACATATCGCAGGAGTACTGTCATCCTGGATCATCACAGACTTGCCCTGGAGGGTCACATGCGACTTCCACGCATCCTTACACCTCGCATCGTCGCCAGTGCACACTGCGACCTGCCGTGCGGCGTCTACGACCCGGCCCAGGCCAGGATCGAGGCCGAGTCGATCAAGGCGATCGACGAGAAGTACCAGGCCAACACCGACCCCGAGTTCCGCACCCGCGCCCTGATCATCAAGGAGCAGCGCTCCGAGCTGGTCAAGCACCACCTCTGGGTGCTCTGGACCGACTACTTCAAGCCCCCGCACTTCGAGAAGTACCCACAGCTCCACCAGCTGTTCAACGAGGCCACCAAGCTCGCCGGTGGTGGTGGCGGCACCAAGGCCACGACCGACGCGTCCAAGGCCGACGAGCTGCTGCAGAAGATCGACGAGATCGCGAAGATCTTCTGGGAGACCAAGCAGGCGTGACTTCCGTCGTCTCCGCCGGGCCGATCGACGCCCGACGCGTTGACGCCGGTACGACGACGCGGCCGGCACGTCACCAAGACGTGCCGGCCATTGTCGCCGTGCCGACCGAACCGATGGCTGGCTGACCTGATCCGGGAACACCGCTGACCTGATCCGGGAACACCGCTGACCGGGAACGTTCCGCTGACCAACCGGTAATGTCGCACCGACCCGCCGGGGTCGGACCGCTCGTCGGCCGGAGCCACCACCGGCGCCCGGCGGGCGAGTAGAGTCCGATACGGGGGGACATGCCTGGTGACTCAACTGACCACACCGCCGCAGACCGGCGACGACGTCGTCCTGCTCACCGTGCCCGCTGACGGTGGCTACCTCGGCGTACTACGGACCGCGACGGCCGGACTGGCCGCGCGGCTACAGTTCGCCCTGGACGAGATCGAGGATCTGCGGATCGCCGTCGACGAGGCGTGCGCGATGCTGCTGGCCGTCGCGACCCGGAACGCCGAACTCGAGTGCCGGTTCTCGGTCACCGACGACGCGCTGACCGTCGAGGTGTCCGTCGCGACGACGCGGGGCGCACGACTTCCGGCCGAGTCGTCGTTCGCCTGGAAGGTGCTGACCGCCCTGACCACCTCGGCCTCGGCTACCGCCGTCAACGGCCGGGCGACCATCATGCTGCTGACCCGCCGGGCCGGCGCGGCCTGACCGGCCCGCTCGGCGCGGGCCCGCCCGGCCTGGGCCGGCGTGCTCGGCTCAGGCCCGCTCAGCCGGACCGGTGTGCTTCGGCTCAGGCCCGCTCGGGTACTCGGCTCAGGCCCGCTCGGGTACTCGGCTCAGGCCCGCTCGGGTACTCGGCTCAGGCCCGCTCGGCGTCGAGGCCCAGCGCCCGGTTCGTCGGCCCGCTCAGCAGCAGGCCACAGACCAGTAGGCCGAGCACGATCAGTGGGACGCCGAGCCAGGCCAGCCCGCCCTGGATCATGTAGTAGCCGATCGGCACCAGCATGAACTGCAGCACGATGGCCGGCGCGCGGGCCATGGTCCGGCGACGGCCGAGCGCGACGGCGAGCGCCCACAGCGTGGCGGCTCCGGCCAGCGCGAAGACCGTCACGAACAACCCGCCGACGAGGCTGGCGGTCTCGCGCAGGGTGGCGTAGACAAGGAAGACCGTCAGCAGGCCCAGAGCGATTCCCTCGGCCCGCAGCAGCCACACCGCCCAGCGCAGGGAGCCGGGCATAGGTTCAGGGACGCTTGTCACGGCCGCCACGATACCTCGGCGGCTCGCGGTACAGTGCCGCCCATGCGGGCCATCCTGGTGGTCAATCCCAAGGCCACCACCACTACCGGCCGCGGCCGTGACGTGCTCGTCCGGGCGCTCCGCAGCGAGGTCGACCTCACCGTCGAGTACACCAGGCGACGGGGACACGCGGTCGCGCTGGCCAGAGCCGCGGCGCGACAGGGCGTCGACCTGGTGGTCACCCTCGGGGGCGACGGCACCGTCAACGAAGTGGTCAACGGCCTGATGACGTCCGGACCGGCCGACACCGACGAGGGCCGTCCGACGGCCGAGCAGCTGCCGGCCCTCGCGACCGTGCCGGGCGGCTCCACCAACGTGTTCGCCCGGGCGCTCGGGCTGCCCAGTCAGTGGCCGGACGCCGCCGGTGTGATTCTCGAAGGACTGCGGCTGGGCCGGGTCCGCACCATCGGGCTGGGGCGGGCCGACGACCGGTACTTCACCTTCTGCGCGGGGCTCGGGCTCGACGCGGCGGTCATCAACCGGGTCGAGCGGGCCCGTCGACGCGGTCGGGTCTCGACTCCGGCGCTGTACCTGCGGTCGATCGTCAGCCAGTACCTCCTGGGTGACGAACGCCGGCATCCCACGATCAGGCTGGAACGTCCGGGTGAGATCACGGAGGGTGAACTCGCCACAGTGATCATCCAGAACACCGCGCCCTGGACCTACGTCGGCGACCGTGAGGTCAATCCCAATCCGGACGCCTCGTTCGACCTCGGCCTCGATGTGCTCGCCATGCGCCGCCTGCGGGTACAGAGCACAACACGGATGGTGACGCAGAGCCTGTCCCGGCAGCCCGATCCTCGCGGCCGGCAAATCTTGCGACTGCACGATCTGGACGAGTTTTCCCTGGTCGCAGAGCGTCCGCAGGCGTTCCAGCTCGACGGCGACTATCTCGGAGAGCGAAACAAAGTCCGATTCACCTCCGTTACGGCCGCACTAAGAGTAATCTGCTAGCGCTGGGGTACATCGACCGGTAGAAGCCTCGGCAACGGTGAGGGCGGTGCCGGAAATGCCAGCAATGTCGGCCGCACTGTACTATATTGATTCTTGGCTGTGGCACACCGGGTGCCGACGAGGGTGGCAATCCGGACAAATGCGCCGTGAGCTGTCTCACCTGCCCAGAGTTTTTCGGGGCGTTACCCTTGACATCACGAGAGTTCGTGAAAGTATTCACAAGCGAACTTGAGTTACCGGGACATTGCATGGACGCGCTCGACAAGCAGCCTGTCCACTGCGGGTTCCACAAAGACAAAGCCTGCTCTCGCGCTGTCGAACCGATGGGCCCATACCGTCGCGATCGGCACCGCGGACGCATATAGGAAAGATCCACAAAAGCACTGCCGCCCACCCAGATTGAGGAGTGTTGCCGCCATGGACTGGCGCCACCATGCTGCCTGCCGCGACGAAGACCCGGAGCTGTTCTTCCCGATCGGAACGTCCGGGCCAGCCGTCCTGCAGGTCGAGCAGGCCAAGGCCGTCTGCCGGCGTTGCTCCGTGACCGACGAGTGCCTGCAGTGGGCACTCGAATCCGGTCAGGACGCCGGCGTCTGGGGCGGAATGAGCGAAGAAGAACGGCGCGCCGTCAAGCGCCGTGGTGGCCTGCGGGTCCTGCGCGCTCACTCTGCCTGACCGACCACACCATCGCATTGAACGCCCTGGGGAACACGTTCCCCAGGGCGTTCAGCTATTCACGAATTGACGACGGCCGTACCGAAGGAATTTCGCTGACCGTCTCGTTCATGCCCACTCTCGGCAATGATCCGTGCTCGGCCGCTTCCGCCCTTGCCAGTACCAATCGGACCAACTCCGGAGCGTCACCGAGCGGAGCCGCGAAGGCCACCGCGCCCGCCTCCCGGGCCGAGCCCATCGCCGTCTCGTAGAGCCGGCCCGGGGCCAGGAAGTAGGTGGCGACCGCCACCCGTCGGGCACCGGAGGCCCGCAGCTCGGCCACTGCCACGCCCGCAGTCGGCGGCGAGGCTGAGGCGTACCCGACCCGGACCGGAACGGCCAGGACGGCACCGAGCGCCTCTGCCGCCTCCTCGACCGTACGGCGGGCAACCGCATCTCTCGTGCCGGCGGCAGCCAGCACCACCCCGTCGACACGTCCGGCGTCGGCAGCCCCGTCCACCGAACCGCCGGCCTCGGTCAACCGTCGACTCAGCCCCGCCAGCAGTCGCGGATCGACACCGGCCTCGGTCGGCCCCAGCACGTCGCCGACCAGCACCGGGATGCCCAACCCCGCCGAGCGGGCCGCCGCCACCGCGTCGGGGATGTCGACCTGACCGTGGTAGGCGGCGGTGAGCAGCAACGGCACCAGCACGGCCCGCCGGTGACCGGCCGCCTCCAACTCGGCCAGTACCGCCGCCGGCCGGGGTGGACCGTGGTCGAGATAGCTGGCCCGGACCACCACACCGGGCCGGGCCGCCGCCACGGCCCGGCTGAGCGCCTCGGTGGCGAGCGCCGCCCGCGGATCCCGGCTCCCGTGTGCCACCAGCACGATCGGGGCCGGGACAGCGGTCAGAGGTGCAAGCCGCACTCGGTCTTCTCGAACATCGCCCAACGGCCGGCCCTCGGATCCTCGCCCGCCTTCGTCCGGCGGGTGCAGGGCCAGCAGCCGATCGAGGTGTAGCCCTGCCGGAACAGCTCGTTGACCGGCACGTTCCAGCGGGCGATGTAGCTGTCCACCTCGGCCTGGGTCCAGGCCGCGATCGGGTTGACCTTCACCTTGCCCCGACGCGGGTCGAAGCCCACCACCGGAGTGTTCGCCCGGGTCGGCGACTCGTCCCGGCGCAGTCCGGCGGCCCAGGCGTCGTAATTGCCCAGCGCCCGCTCCAGCGGCTCGACCTTACGCATCGCGCAGCACTCGTCCGGTGCGCGGGAGAACAGCCGAGGGCCGTACTCACCGTCCTGCTGGCCCACGGTCTGGCGGGGCCGGATGGACCGTACGTTGACCGGCAGGGTCCGGGCCACCGTGTCGCGCACCCGGAGGGTCTCCGGGAAGTGCAGTCCGGTGTCCAGGAAAATCACGTCGACCCCGGGCACCACCCTGGACACCACGTGCGCGAGCACCCCGTCGGCCATCGAGCTGGTCAGGCAGAAACGCTCGCCGAACTCCTTCACCGCCCAGCGGACGATCTCCGGGGCCGGCGCGCCCTCCAGTTCCCGGCCCGCCTCCTCGGCCAGCGCCCGCAACTCGTCAGGATCCCGCCGGGCCGGATCGGTCCGGACCGGGCTTCCGACGGACAAGTTCCGCAGGGCCGGGCTTCCGACGGCCGAGTTCCCCGGGAGCGGGCTTCCGACGGCCGAGTTCCCCGGGGCCGGGCTCCGGGTGGCCGGACCACGTCCGGACGGCGCCCCCGGGCCGAGCTTGATCAGGTTGAGATGCGTCGCCATGACCGGGCTCACCGGTTCACCGCCGAGGCGAGCAGGCCGGTGAACTTCACCGTGAAGACGCGGGCACAGGCGTGGCACTCCCATGCACCATGCGACTCCGGGTTCGGTCGCAGGTCCTCCTCCCCGCAGTACGGGCAGTACATCGGCGCGGCTCGGGTTTCACTACTCATCGCAGTTCCTCCTCGTCGACTCGCACGACCCAGCTCGCGAAACTCTCGCCCTCGGTACGGCCCGTCAGGTAGCGGCGGGTCAGCCCCTCGACGTACTCGGGAAGTTCCGCTGCCGTGGTCTTGAGGCCGCGCAGCTTGCGGCCGAAGCCGGCGGACTGCCCCTGGGCCATGCCCAGGCCGCCGCCGAGATGTACCTGGAAGCCCTCGACCTGACGCCCGTCCGGTCCCATCACGAGCTGGCCCTTCAGGCCGATGTCCGCGGTCTGGGTCCGGGCGCAGGCGTTCGGGCAGCCGTTGAGATGGATGCTCAGCCCGGAATCGCCGAGGTCGGCACCGGCGAGCCGTTCCTCCAGCCGGGCCACCAGTTCCTCGCCCCGGGCCTTGGTCTCGACGATCGCGAGCTTGCAGTACTCCAAGCCGGTGCAGGCCATCGTGTCGCGCCGCCACACCGACGGGAAGGCCTCCAGCCCGATCCGGCGCAGCGCGCCGACCAGCGAGTCGGTCCGCTCCGGCGGCACGTCCAGGACCAGCAGCTTCTGGTACGGGGTGAGGCTGACCCGGTCGCTGCCGTGCTCGGCCACCACGTCCGCGAGTTCGGCGAGCTGGCTGCCGGAGACCCGACCGACCACCGGGGCGGCCCCCACGTAGTTGCGACCGTCCCGCTGCCGGTGCACCCCGATGTGGTCGATCGGCTTCTCCGGCAGCTCCGGCGCCGGCCCGTCGAGCAGGCTCCGGCCCAGGTACTCCTTCTCCAGCACCTCGCGGAACTTGGCCACGCCCCAGTCCGCGACCAGGAACTTGAGCCGGGCCCGGTGCCGCAGCCGGCGGTAGCCGTAGTCCCGGAAGATCCCGACCACCCCGGCCCAGACGTCGGGCACCTCGTCCAGCGGCACCCAGACGCCGAGCCGCTGCGCGAGCATCGGGTTGGTGCTCAACCCGCCGCCGACCCAGAGGTCGAAGCCGAGACCGTGCTCCGGGTGCTCCACCCCGAGGAACGCGATGTCGTTGACCTCGTGCGGCGTGTCGACCAGCCAGGAGATCGAGGTCTTGAACTTGCGCGGCAGGTTGGAGTACGCCGGGTCGCCGACGTACCGGCGGACGATCTCGTCGATCGCGGGGGTGGGGTCGAGCTTCTCGGCCTCGGCGACTCCGGCGACCGGGCTGCCGAGCACGACCCGGGGGCAGTCGCCGCACGCCTCGGTGGTCTGCAGGCCGACACCTTCGAGCCGGCGCCAGATCTCCGGCATGTCCTCGACCCGGATCCAGTGCAGTTGGATGTTCTGCCGGTCGGTGATGTCGGCGGTGTCCCGGGCGTACGTCTGCGAGATGTCGGCGATGACCCGGAGCTGGGCGAGGCTGAGCTGCCCGCCGTCGATCCGGACCCGGAGCATGAAGTACTCGTCCTCGAGCTCGTGCGGTTCGAGCACCGCCGTGCGCCCGCCGTCGATCCCCGCCTTGCGCTGGGTGTAGAGCCCCCACCAGCGGAACCGGCCACGCAGGTCGGCGGGGTCGATCGAGGCGAACCCGCCGTGCGCGTAGATGTTCTCGATCCGGGCCCGTACGTGCAGCGGGTTGTCGTCCTTCTTCGTCCGCTCGTTCGGGTTCAACGGCTCCCGGTGGCCGAGCGCCCACTGCCCCTCGCCTCGCTTACGGCGGGCCGGTCGGGCCGCCGGTACGCTGCTACCCGCCGGTTCGCTCGTGGCGCCGGGTCGGGCCGGGGTGCTGCTGACCGCCATCGCGGCGTCCTCCGTTGTTCGGTGTGGCTCGGTGGACGCGCAGGGCGGCGGCACTCGGCCCTAGTGGGCCGGGAACGACTGTCAGCGAGGACTGGGTCGGAGAGCCGGCGCGATACGCGCCCAGGACGGACAGGTCCGGGCGGCGTCAGTGAGCCGGACAGATCGCGCTGCGAACGCGGCCGTAATCGACGTGGCGGCGGGAGGTGAATCCCGGCCTCGCGAATCGGCGTTCGGCGGCGGTCATACCGTCATGCTGCCATATCCATATCGCCTGGACCACAGCCCCGACCACGGGATCCCGACTGGCGGACCCGATGTGGCCAGCTTCACGCTAGGATCTCGCGTATCGGTGTTAATGGGGCAGATCATGCTTCGTCTGCCATAGAAGGCGATTCAGATCGCCCCGCTCGCCGGATCCGCCTGCCGGACTGGGCGTACCGGGCAGTCTGGCTCTGGCCCGCCCTGGCGACGCTGGTGGTCACCGGTATCCAACCCGACCGCGCCCCGCTCTGGCGGGACGAGCTGGCGACCTGGAGTGCGGCGTCCCGCCCGGTCGGCGACCTGCTGCGGCTGGTCGGCAACATCGACGCCGTCAACGGCGCGTACTACCTGCTGATGCACGCCTGGATCGCGGTCCTCGGGGACTCCGTCCTCGCCCTGCGCCTGCCGTCCGCGCTCGCCATGGCCGGCACCGCCGCGTTCACCACAGTGCTCGGCGGCCGGCTGTTCGGTCCCCGGGTCGGCCTGCTCGGCGGACTGCTCCTCGCCGTACTGCCCAGCACCTCCCGGTTCGGGCAGGAGGCCCGGCCGTACGCCCTGGTCACCCTGCTCGCGGTGCTGGCCACCCTGCTGCTGGTCCGGGCCCTGCACCGACCGGCCTGGCCGTGCTGGCTCGGGTACGCGGCCACGATCGCCGCGCTGGGCCTGGCCAACCTGTTCGCGGTCAGCCTGCTGGCCGGGCACGCGGTCGCGGTACTCCTCGATCGGCGGGACCAGCACCGGAGGGGAGGCGTACCGGCCCGCTGGGTGCGCGACGGCGTACCGGCCCGCTGGCTCGTGGCGGTCGGCGCGGCCGGACTGGTGCTGGTGCCGCTGGCGGTGCTCGGCCGAAGTCAGCAGGGCCGACAACTCGACTGGGTGGGCCGGCCCGGCCTGGCCGCGCTCGTCGGGCTGCCCGGCAGCGTGGTGCAGGCCGGCATCGTGGGTGGGCTGCTGTTCGGGCTCGCCGCCGTCGGCGCCGCGAGCCGGGGCCGGTGGGGCGCGGTACTGGGGCTGACCGTGCTGCTGCCGGCGGCACTGCTCTTCGTCGCCGGCCAGCTCACCCCGCTCTTCGTGCCCCGCTACCTGGTCTTCGTCGTGCCGTTCGGCGCCCTGCTGGCCGCCGCGACTCTCGCCCCGCTCCGCCTACCGGCCGCGCTGGCGATCGTGCTGGCTGCCGGCGTAATCGGCGCACCGGAGCAGGCAGCGCTCCGGCGTACCCACGAGTCGCCCCGGACCGCTCCGGTGGACTATCCGGCGGCGGTACGCATCATCGCGGCACACCGGCAACCGGGCGACGGCATCCTGTACGCCCCCCGCGACGGCTGGGCGTTCCTCGACCTCGCCATCGCCTACTACCTGCCGGCCGGCCGCCCCCGGGACGTGCTGCTCGCGCAGGACCAGGTACGCCGCGCCGACCTGTGGGCGACCGAGTGCGCCCAGCCCGAGCGCTGCCTGGAGCCGGTCGACCGGCTCTGGCTGCTGGTCTGGGGAGAGCACGCCGATCCGCTGGCCGGGGTGCCCGCCAGCCGGGCGGATCCGCTGCGGGCCCGGTTCGGGGTCGACCGGCGGTGGACGGTGCCGGGACTCACCGTGGCGCTGCTGACCCCTCGTCCGGCCCGCCGCTGAGCACCCCGGAACCGGCGCCCGGCGACTCGGCCTGCCTCGGCGCGGTAGGGGCTCTCGCATCTCATCTGTCACGCTGGCAGGTGTGAGCGACAAACCACCCGAAGGACTGCCCCGCTACCGGGTTCTTACCGGACCAGACGACGAGACATTCTGCCGGCGCGTCAGCGATGCCCTTGACCTCGGGTTCCGCCTTCATGCCGGTCCGGCTGTCACCTTCGACGGAACTCGCGTCGTCGTGGCCCAGGCCCTCGTCTGGCCGGGTAGTACCGACGATGCTCCACCCGTTGGTGGTCACTGACCTCTGTCCGCGAGCGCGACCCTATCGGGCCAGCGGGACCACGAGCAGTGCCTCGGTGCCGCCGGCGGCCCGGTTGCGCAGCTCGATCGTGCCGCGCAGCTCGCCGGTGGCCAGCGCCCGGACGATCTGGAGGCCGAGCCGGCTGCCCTGGTCGGCGTCGAAGTCGTCCGGCAGGCCACGGCCGTTGTCGGCGACCGTGACATGCAACTGCTTGCGGAACCGGTGGGCCGAGACGACCACCTCGGCCGGATCGTCCTCCTCGACCGGTCGCGCCGGCAGAGTCAGTTCGGCCACCCCGACCAGTTCGGCAGGCTCCCCGGCCGCGCCGCCCTCGTCGGGCCCCGCGAAGGCGTGTTCGGGCGCCGGAAAGGCATGCTCGACGGCGTTGAGCAGCAACTCGTTCAGCACGATCACCAGCGAGGTGGCGATCTCGGCGGGCAGTACGCCGAAGCTGCCCTGCCGGCGCATCCGTACCGGCACCTCGGTCGCCGCCACCTCGGCCGCGGCCGACGCCACCCGGTCGACGATGCCGTCGAACTCGACCGCCTCGTCGCTGGACATCGAGAGGGTCTCGTGCACCAGCGCGATCGAGGCGACCCGGCGTACCGACTCCTCCAGGGCGGCCTTGGCGGCCGGGATGCCGACCCGGCGGGCCTGGAGGCGCAACAGGGCGGCGACGGTCTGCAGGTTGTTCTTCACCCGGTGGTGGATCTCCCGGATCGTCGCGTCCTTCGTGATCAGTGCCCGGTCCCGACGACGTACCTCGGTCATGTCGCGGACCAGGACCAGCGCGCCGATCGGCACTCCGGCGGGCATCAGCGGCAGGGCCCGGGTGAGCACTGTCGCCCCGCGTGCCTCGATCTCCCGTCGGGGCGGCGCCTCGCCGCGCAGCGCGGCCAGGACCCGGTTCGCCGCCTCGGTGCCCTCCAGCGGATCGGCGGCGAGCCGCCCGTTCAGCGCCGCCAGGTCCTCGCCGACCAGGTGCGAGGCGAAGCCGAGCCGCCGGTACGCGGACTGGGCGTTCGGGCTCGCGTAGGTGACCTTGCCGTTGGCGTCGAGCCGGACCAGGCCGTCGCCGACCCGGGGTGCGGTGGTCGTCTCGCCGGGGTGCCGGACCGGCGGAAAGGTGCCGTCGGAGAGCATCTGGGCGAGGTCGTCGGCGGTGGTGAGGTAGTTCAGTTCGAGTTGGCTCGGCGTGCGGGCGGTGGAGAGATTGGTGTCCCGGCCCACCACGGCGATCACCTCGCCCGCCTCGCCGTCGCCGCCGCGCAGCCGGACCGGGATCGCCTCGTGCCGGGCCGGGGTGTCGCCGTACCAGACCGGGTCGCCCTCCCGCCAGATCCGGCCCTGGCTGTACGCGATCTCCAGGTGCGCCACCTCGGGTCCGCCGACGATCCGGCCGACCTGGTCGTCCTGGTACGCGGTCGGCGCGGTGGTCGGGCGTACCTGGGCGACGCAGACGAAGCCGTCGCCGGAGTTGACCGGAACCCAGAGCAGCAGATCCGCGAAGGACAGGTCGGAGAGCAGTTGCCAGTCGCCGGCCACCCGGTGCAGGTGGTCGACGTCGACCGGACGGAGGCCGGTGTGCTCCTCAGCGAGATCGCGCAGCGTGGACACGGGCCAAGCCTGCCACGACCACCCCCCGCCACGGGTACCAGAGCCCTCCCCACCACACCCCGGTCCGAGCGCCCGTGATCCCGTAACGTCCGGCCGGGCAGGACGAGTCGGACGTTACGGG
>NZ_JADPUN010000071.1 GCF_015690345.1 Plantactinospora alkalitolerans
CAGATACCGGACGCGGCCCGTACCTCGACCCGGGCACGCGCGGCGAGATCATCCGGGCGGCGGTCCGGACCGGGGTACCGGTCCTGGTCGGGGTGGGTGGCCGGTCCGGCGAGACCGGCGACAGCGTCGCGGCGGAGGCCGTCCAGGCCGCCGAACTCGGCGCCGCCGGAGTGCTGGTGTTCCCGGTGACCGGCGATCCGGTCGGGCACCACGACGCGGTCTGGCGGGCGAGTGGCCTGCCGATGCTCGCCTTCGACCTCTACATCCGGCCGTATTCCGGGTCCGAACTGGCGGCGCTGCTGGAGCACCCCGGAATCGCCGGGCTCAAGGTCGCCCGACTGCACGACGCGATCGCCTGCCAGGCGGCGCTGGCCGCCGCGCACCGGGCCGACCGCCTGGCGGTGACCGGTGAGGACCGGATGTTCGGCCCGTCGCTGCTGTGGGGTGCCCAGGCGGCCCTGGTCGGCATCGCCGCCGCGGCGGTGCCGGTGACCGCCGCGGTGCTGCGGGCCTTCGCCGACAAGGAGTACGCCGCGTTCGTCGCCGCCTCCGGTCGGCTCGACCGGCTCGCCGAGGTCACCTTCACCGAGCCGATGGAAGGGTACGTGCGACGGATGCTCTGGATCGCGGCCAGCGAGGGACGGATTCCGGCGGAGTACGCGACCGATCCGTACGGTCCCACCCTGTCCGAACAGGACCGGGAGCGGGTCCTACGGGTGGCGGGAGCGCGATGAAGGATCCAGCGAACCGGTCCGGAGGAGTGGCGAACCCGTTCACCGCGGACGACCTGCCGCCGATCGGCCTCGACATCGACGTCCTCGTCGGACGGTACGCCGACCGCCCGGGCCCGAGCGGGGAGCCGGCCGACGTCGCCGCGGCTCTCGCCGCCAATGGCATCGCCGGCGCGGCCGTGGCCAACCTGCGGGCGGCACTGTTCGACATGGCCAGCGGCAACGACGAGACGGCGGCCCTTCCCGGCCCCGGGGTGGTACCCGTCGGCGGCGTCGACCTGCGCGACCCGTTGGGGGCGGAACGGGAGGTCGTGCGGCTTGCCGCGCGGGGCTTCCGGGCGATCCGGCTGTTCCCCGACGACCAGCACGTCGAGCCCGACTTCCCGTCGGTACGGCACGTGGCGCGGCGGGCGACCGAGGCCGGACTGGTGGTGCTGGCGGGCGGCGACGTACGCCGGTTCTGGCGACCACTGCGCGGGGCGACCGTCGTCTTTCTCGACACGCACTTCTACCACCTGGGCGACTTCGTCGTCGTGGCCAGGGACGAGCCCGGTTTCCACACCTCGACCCGGTTGCTCAACTCGCCCGACGCCCTGGAGACCGTGCTGGCGCAGCTCGGCGCCGAACGGTTGCTCTACGGCTCCCGTACCCCGTTGTACGAGGCCGTGGTGCCCCGGCTCCGGTTGGCCCGCAGCGGCCTCGACCAGGCGGCCCGCGCGGCGGTCGCGGGCGGCAACGCCCACCGGATCCTGGGACTCGACAGATGATCATCGATGTGCACGGCCACTGGGGCCCGTGGTTCTTCAGCATGGAGGTCGGCGACGTCGCCACGAACCTCGCCGTGATGGACCGGTACGGCATCGACCTCGCCGTCGTGTCGGCCACCGAGGCGATCGTCTACGACGTGGCCGCCGGCAACCGGGCGATGGCCCGGGTGCTCGAAACCAGCGACCGGCTGCTCGGTTACCTCACGGTGAACCCGCGCCAGCTCGGCAACGCCGAACGTGACCTGCGCGAACTCCTGCCCTCCGGCAACTTCGTCGGCGTGAAGATCCACACTGACTACACCGGCTCGCCGGTCGACTCCGCCCAGACCCGGGAGGCGCTGGCCATGGTCGCCGCGCACGACCTGCCGGCGCTGGTGCACACCTGGGGATCCACGCCGCTGGACCTCGCCCAGGCCTGCACCGACATCCCCGGGTTGCGCGCGATCGCCGGACACATGGGTGCCGACGGCTGGCGGCACGCGGTCGAGGCCGCGAACTCCGTCGACCGGCTCTGGCTGGAGCCGTGCTTCTCACACACCAGGACGGGTCGGTTCGCGGCGGTCGCGTCGGCGGTGGATCCCCGGCGCCTGCTCTTCGGTACCGACGCGACGCTGATCGATCCGGCGGCGGCGTACGGCGCGGTGCTGGCCGCGAACCTGCCGGCGGAGACGGCCGAGCGGGTCGCCTGGCGCAACGCCGCCGAGCTGTTCCGGCTCGACCTGCCGTAGCGTGCTGCGGGAACCAACCTGGTCCAAGGGAGCGGGACGTGGCTGGCGAGTGGACGATCGTGTCGGAAGACGAGGCTCTTGCCCGACTGGGCACGAAGCCTGAGGTGGTCCGGGGCGATGCGGTGACGTTCGCGAAGGGCGAGGACGGCGCGGTCGTCATCATCGTTGACGCCGGTGACCGGCCGTCAGGTAACGCCGTCGCCGGCGAGAGAGCCATCATGCTGCACGAGCCGTTCCCGGACGGAGTGCTCGACTGGCTGAGCCCGCAGGGCTGGTCGCACCCGCCCTGCTACGCGCTGGTCCGCCTGCCGGAGGGCTGCCTGGAGTTGGGCGAGGTGTCGGAGAGCTTCTCCGCGCCCGGCAGCGGCGGGCTTCGGTGCGAGTTGAACTGGGACAGGAAGCTGCCGCCCGAACTGCTCGACCGGGCGCGGCCGGTGACGGACACGCCTCTGCCGGGCGTCGAATGGCTGGCCCACCTGCCCGACGATCCGGGCGCCGCCCTGCGGGACTTTCTGACCGGCTGGTACGCCGACCTGCCCGCCGCCGCGCCGTTCCCCGCACCCGCCGTACCGATCCCGCCGGCACTGCAGGCCTTCTACGACCTTGCCGCAGGGCGCGTCGACATCCTCGGCCAGCAGGACGCCATCTATCCGCCCGACAGGCTGGCAATTGGTGGCGAGGACGACGACCGGATCATCATCGGCGTGGAGAACCAGGGCGTCTGGAGCATCCTCATCGGCCGCGACGACCGCGACCCGACCGTCTACCACCATGCCGCGGGCGGTGGCCAGGTGATCGCCGAACGTGAATCCCTCGGCGCCTATCTGTTGCTGTTCTCGCTGGCGGAGGCGGCGGTCACCTCGCCGGTGACCGGGCACGCCGTGCTCGACAACCAGCAGCTCGAACGCTTCAGGCGACACCTCGTCCCCGTACCGCTGCAACCGCTGGCCGTGCCCGCCGACCCGACGCATCTCTACGTCGCGCCCGGGCTCGTCGTCCTCACCGCAGGGTTGTACGGCGACGGCACCCACGTCTTCGTCGGCGCCCGGCAACGGGCAGCCCTGCGCGCCGCTCGCGATTGGGCCACCGCCTGGAGCACGTTCAACGGCTGACGGTTCGAGGACGCCGGGGAGCCGGGATGCCTCGGCGCTCAGGACCACGGGTGGGGCCGCGCCACGTTCGGCGGTCACCTCGCCGGTGACCGGTCAGCCGGCCCGGGGTGACAGCCGCAGTTCGCGCCCTGGCCAGCGGGAGCGCAGCCAGCGGTCGTGGCTGGCGACCGCGATCGCGCCCGGTCCCGTGGCCAGCGCCTCCTCCAGCTCGTCGCAGAGCCGCGGCGAGAGGTGGTTGGTCGGCTCGTCGAGCAGCAGCAGGTGGGGCGGGTCGGCCACCAGCAGCGCAAGGGCGAGCCGGCGCCGCTGGCCGACCGAGAGCTGGCCGACCGGCCGGTCCAGGTCCGCGGAGCCGAACAGCCCGAGTGAGAGCAGCGGTACGGACCCGGCGCGCTCGGCACCGAGCGCCGCCTCGTAGGTCTCCCGCGCGGTGCGGCCCGGCCGGTCGAAGACGGTGTCCTGGGCGAGCAGGCCGACCCGCAGCTCACGCCGCCGGTGTAGTCCACCGGTGGCCTCCAGCCGGCCGGCCAGCACCGCGAGCAGTGTCGACTTTCCCGCCCCGTTCGGCCCGGTGATCAGTAGCCGGTCGGTGGCCGAGACGTCCAGCCGGTCGAGCGTGAGCCGCCCGGGTACCCGAACGTCCCGCAGGGACACCAGGGTCCCGTCCATGGCGGTGCTGGCCAGCGTGGTGACCCGGAACCGGAGCGGCTCCGGCGGCTGGTCGACCTGTTCCCGTTCCAGCTCGTCGAGGCGGCGGGCGGCATTGCGCACCCGCCGTGAGATCTGGTTCTGTACCCGCCCGGCGGTGTGCCCGTAGCCCATCTTCTCGTTGTCCCGCCGGGCGCGCCCCGGTGCGACCTCGTGCGCGGTGACCTCGACCCGGCGGCGCAGTTCGGCGAGTTCCTCCTGCTCCTCGGTGAAGCGGCGCTGCCAGCGTTCCCGCTCCGCCCGCTTGGCGGCCTGGTAGTCGGTGTAGTTGCCGCCGTAGCGGGTCGCGCCGTCCAGGGCCGGATCGAGGTCGATCAGGTCCGTGCAGACCGCGTCGAGGAACGCCCGGTCGTGGCTCGCCACCACCACGACCCCGGGCAGGCCACGCAGTTGCTCCTCGAGGAAGGCCGCGGCGTCGTCGTCGAGGTGGTTGGTGGGCTCGTCGAGCAGTAGCGCCGTGGGGCGCCGTACCAGGAGGGCGGCCAACGCGACCCGCCCGCGTTGCCCGCCGGACAGGGACGCGAGCGTCCGCTCGCGGCCAAGCGCCCCGAGGCCGAGACCGGCCAGCATCATCTCGGCGCGCCGGTCGGCGTCCCAGGCGTCGCTGGTCTGCGCGCGGTCGAGCCGATCGCCGTACGCGGCGAGCAGGTCGGCGTACTCCGGCGCGTCCTGCGGGGTGTCGGCCAGCGCGGCGCTGAGCCGGTCCAGCTCGGTGAGATCCGCCCGGGCCTCGCGCAGCGCGTCGTCGAGCACGGCGCCGATCGTGGCGGCCGGGTCGAAGGGCATCTCCTGGTGCAGGAAACCCAGTTCCGGTGGGCGGACGACGGTACCGGCGTCGGGCTCGTCCGCCCCGGCGAGCAGCCGCAGCAAAGTGGACTTGCCGGTGCCGTTCTCGCCGATCAGCCCGATCCGCTGGTTGGGCGCGGCGGTGAGGGAGACGCCGTCGAGCACCCGGCGGGTTCCGAGTGTGCGAACCAGGTCGTGGCCGAGCAGGGCAAAGTTGGACATGCGACACACACCATCGTCGGAGTCGTCCGCGACCCGCCGGACAGTGCCGCCGGTCGGGCGCGAGGGGAGGATCAGGGGAATCGTCGACGCCGGTCCGGCTGCGGGCTCGACGGTCCGCAGCCGGATCGGCCCGGGGGAAGTCAGTCGACGTCCGGGGGGCCGGTCTCCGACAGGCGTCCCTCGGCGAGCCGCAGCCAACGGTTGACGTTGATGTCCGCGAGGAACCGCTCGTCGTGGCTGACCACCAGCAGCGCTCCCTCGTAGGCATTGAGGGCGCTCTCCAACTGACCGATGCTGACCAGATCGAGGTTGTTGGTCGGCTCGTCGAGCAGCAGGAGTTGCGGCGCCGGCTCGGCGCCCAGGACGCAGGCCAGGGTGGCGCGCAGTCGTTCGCCGCCGGAGAGCACCCCGACCGGCAGGTGGGCCCGGGCGCCGCGGAACAGGAAGCGGGCGAGCAGGTTCATCCGCTGCGCGTCCGGGGCCTGCGGCGCGAACGCGGCCAGGTTCTCCGCCACCGTACGGTCCAGGTCCAACAGGTCCAGCCGCTGGGACAGGTACGCGATCCGGCCGGCGGCCCGCTTGACCTGGCCGCTCTCGGGCTCCAGGTCGCCGTTGACCAGGCGCAGCAGGGTGGACTTGCCGGCGCCGTTGGGGCCGAGCAGGGCGATCCGCTCCGGCCCTCGGATCGTCAGGTCGACGCCGTCGGCGGCGAACTGGGACCGCTCGCCGTAACGGACCTGCATCCGTTCACCGGCCAGGAGGGTGCGTCCGGCCGGTACGGTGGTGCCCGGCAGCACCAGCGAGAGCTTCTGCTCGTTGCGCAGCGCGCGCTCCGCCTCGTCGAGCCGGGCTTTGGCGTCGTTGACCCGCGAGGAATGCATCTCGTTCGACTTGCCGGCGGACTCCTGAGCGTCCCGCTTCATCGTGCCGGCGAAGATCTTCGGCAGGCCGGCGTTCTTGAGGTTGCGAGAGGCGTTGCTGGCCCGCCGTGCCGCCCGCTCGCGGGCCTCCTGCAGCTCCCGCTTCTCCCGCTTGAGCTCCTGCTCGGCGTTGCGGACGTTCTTCTCCGCGACCTCCTGCGCGGCGCGCACCGCCGCCTCGTACTCGGTGAAGTTCCCGCCGTAGAACCGCACCTCGCCGCGGTCGAGTTCGGCGATGCGGTCCATCCGGTCGAGCAGTGCCCGGTCGTGGCTGACCAGCAGCAGGCAGCCGTTCCACTGCTCCAGCACGTCGTAGAGCTTGTGCCGGGCATCGAGGTCGAGATTGTTGGTCGGCTCGTCCAGCAGCAGCACGTCAGGCCGCTTCAACAGCTGCGCCGCCAGGCCGAGGGAGACGACCTGGCCGCCGCTGAGGGTGTCCAGTCGCCGCTCGAAGGCGAGGTCGCCGAGGCCGAGCCGGTCCAACTGGGCGCGGGTCCGCTCCTCGATGTCCCAGTCGTTGCCGATCGTGGTGAAGTGTTCCTCGCTGGCGTCTCCGGACTCGATGGCATGCAGTGCCCCGAGCAGCGGAGCGATCTCCAGTACCTCGGCCACGGTCAGGTCGCCGACCAGCGGCAGGCTCTGCGGGAGATAGCCGAGCACCCCCTGGACCGAGACGGACCCGGCGGTGGGCCGGTACTCGCCGGCGATCAGCTTGAGCAGGGTGCTCTTTCCGGAACCGTTCGGCGCGACCAGCCCGGTACGGCCCCCACCGATCGTGCAGGAGAGGTTCTGGAAGACCGGGGTGTCATCCGGCCAGGAGAAGGTCAGGTTCGAGCAGACGATGAAAGAATCGGACATCGGGAAACAACCTCGGATGTGAGGGCAGGCGGACCCCAGCCGCCCGACAGGGGACATGGTCTCGAAGCAACGACGACACGACCACGGCAACGGCGCTCCTGGGCGCGGGCCGGTGGTCGATCACATGTCCGGTCTCACCCGGAGATGTCGTCGTCACCCACCATGTCTCGTCTCCCATGTTTCTCTGATCATCCAGGTCCAGACCGTTTCATCCAGGTCCAGATCGTTCGCGATCCACCGTAGCACCGGCGGCACCAAGCCCGCCCGGCGATCGGGCGAGCCTGGACCGCGTCGGCCGAGCAGACGCGACCGACCGGTCCCGGGCGGTGGTCGGCTCGATCACCGCCCGGCCAGCCAGCGGCGGCGGTTCAGGACTGGTGGATGAAATCGATCACCGCCGGATAGAACACGCCGGGCTGCTCGATGTGGCCGAAGTGCCCACTCTCCCCGAGCAGGGTCAGCCTCGAACCGGGGATCTCCTCGTGCAGCAGTTCCGCCCAGTGCGGGCCACAGATGAAGTCGTGCGCGCCGACCATGATCAGCGTCGGGGCGGTGACGGAAGCCAGCCGCCCGCGTACGTCGAACGGCGTCGGCTCCTCCCCGCGCTGCGGGTCGGCCCAGGCCCGCACCGAGGCGACCAGCGGCGCGTACTGCTGCTCGTACCGCCAGTAGTCGGCGAAGTACACCGGCATCATCCGCCGCAGTTCCGTCGTCATCGACTCGTCGTCGGCGGCGGTCACCGCGGCCTCGAACGCCGCCGGGACCGTGGCCGCCTCCGGCCGGTCCGGATGCCGTTGCGGGTAGCTCGTCACGCCCGCCATCGCGGCGGCCCAGAACGACGGACCCGTGACCGGCGAGGTGTCGTACAGGATCAGGCCGGCCACCCGGTCCGGGTACGCCAGGGCGTAGCGCTGCGCGACGAATCCGCCGTGCGAGTGGCCGAGCAGGTACACCTTCGGCACGCCGAGCGCCTCGACCACGGCGTGCACGAACCGCTCGTACGTCTCCAACCGGTACTCGCGGCGGTCGGCGAGCCGCCCGGACGCACCGGTGCCGACCGGCTCCAGGTAGACCATGGTCAGGTGCTCCTCGAGCGCCGGCATCCGCAGGTATTTCCACTCGATGCCGGGTCCGCCCGAATGCACCACGCAGACCGGTCCGGTGCCGGCCACGTGGTACACCTGACGTACACCGTCGCGCTCCAGGCTGTGGGTCCGCAGCTCGGGCGTGCCCCCGGTGGTGGCGGTCATCTCAGATTCCCCCTGCTCGCGCCAGACCCGGGCGGCCTGGACAACGACCAGATGCGGCGACCGGAGGAAAAGTTCGGTCCGTCGGAGGAATTTGTCAGTCGATCCGGCCGGCCCTCGCCGGTGCCGGATGGAAGATCCGCAGCCGCTGGGTCCGCCCCTGCCGAAGTTGGTGCAGCCAGACGACGCCGGGCGGGCAGTGGCCGGGGTTGTGCGGCGGACTGATCAGATCGGCTTCCCAGACCAGCACGTTGCCGCTGGTCGCGACGTGGCGGAGGCGTTGCCGTACCCCGTCGTCCAGATCCTTCTCCATCCCCCGGAGCATGAAATCGGTGCCGGGGAACTGTCGCCCGTCGGGGATGACGAACTCGGAGTCGGGCCACCAGTACTCCCGCACGGCCCGCCGGAACTCTCCCCGGTACGTCGCCGCGACGATCTCCTCGGCCTCCCGCCGCCGTACGTCGTTGATCGTGGCCGCGTCGTCGTACGCGAGTTCGGCCGTGGTTCGCAGGGCGGAGGTGAGTCTGGCCCGGGCCTGGCTCAGCCGGCTGCGAACGGTGCCGACCGGGATGTCGCAGACGGCGGCGATCTGCTCGTACGCCGTCACCCCGGTGAAATAGCGCAGTAGCGTGACGAGGCGTACGGGTTCGGACAGTTGACCCAGGGCGTGCCAGATCCAGTCCCGGAGTGCCGCGCCCTCCAGCAGGTCCTCCGGGGTGGGCTCGGTGGCCGGCAGCGCGAGCGTGCTCGGATCACCCACCAGCAGCGGGCGGGTTGCCCGCAGCCGTGCCCGGCAGCCGTTCCGCACGATTGTCCGTAGCCACCCGCCCACCGCCGCCGGATCGCGAACGTCGCCGATCCGGCGCATCGCCGTCAGCATCGCGTCCTGCACGGCATCCTCGGCATCCGGCCCGTACCCGCACAGGCTGTACGCGACGGCCTTCATGCCAGCTTCGTGCCGGGCCAGCAGCGCGCCCAGGCTGGACACGTCCCCGGCTTGGGCGCTGCGGACCAGTTCGGGATCTGACCGCTCGACGGTCGACACCGCGCTCCTTCCGTGACTGGGGGCGGCGGGTCCCCGTGCCCCGTCAGCACGCGAGGGGAGCGGCCGGACCGACCGACGGCACAACCGTTGACACGCAGGTCACAGACCATCCTTACACGGTGATCCGGCACCGTCCTTCGGCCGGACGGGCTCGTCGACGACCCGGGCCACCGGCTTGACGGCGTCGCCCGCGCCATTGAGTCGGCGGCGCGACGCGGTGTGTTGCGTCGGGGTCGGGGTATTCGGCCGCTCAGACGAGGGTGGGGTGGTTTTGGTGGATTCGTACCCTCCGGTGGAGGCCCATGGCCTGATCGGCGATCTGCAGACTGCGGCGTTGGTGTCGGCAGACGGGACGTTGGATTGGTTCTGTGCCCCTCGGTTCGACTCGCCCAGTCTGTTCGGCGGCCTGCTCGACCGGCACAGGGGTGGTTACTTCCAGGTGGCGCCCGAGGGCGTCGAGTACGTGAGCAAGCAGCTCTACCTGCCCGGCACTCCGATCCTGATCACCCGCTTCCTCAGCACGGACGGGGTCGGAGAACTCATCGACTTCATGCCCGTGGCGGGGGATCGTCCCACCGACCGCCACCGCCTGGTGCGGCTGCTGCGGGTCGTCCGGGGCGTCATGCGATTCCGTCTCGAGTGCGAGCCCCGCTTCAACTACGGCCAGGATCCGCACGAACTCGACACGTACCTCGAGGGGCAGGTTTTCCGCACCGCCGCGTACTCCTTCACGCTCAACATGGTCCGATATCCCGAATCCCGGATCGCCGAGCGGGCAATCCAGCGGAGCGAGCACGGGGGCGTGACCGTGACCTTCGCGATGCACGAGGGTGAGCAGTCGGGCGTCGTCCTGGACACCGGCGTGACGCCCGACCGGCCGCGCCTCTTCGCCCCCGGCGAGGTGAGCGACATGCTGCTGCAGACCCGCGAGTTCTGGAAGCGGTGGATGGGTCGCTCCCGGTACACCGGCCGCTGGCGGGAGATGGTCGAACGGTCGGCGATGACGCTCAAGCTCATGACGTACGCACCGACCGGCGCGGTGATCGCCGCCCCCACCGCCGGGCTGCCCGAGCAGATCGGCGGGAGACGCAACTGGGACTACCGCTACACCTGGATCCGCGATGCGTCGTTCTCCGTGCACGCGCTGCTCAGCCTGGGCTTCACCGACGAGGCGCGGCAGTACCGGCGATGGGTGGACGACCGGATCCGGGACGCCAAGGAAAGCGGTGTACCGCTGCAGATCATGTACCGCGTCGACGGCTCACCGGATCTCGGTGAGGAGGTGCTGGACCACCTTGAGGGGTACCGGGGCTCAGGGCCGGTGCGGGTGGGCAACGGCGCGGCCAGCCAACTGCAACTCGACATCTACGGCGAGGCGCTCGACGCGCTCCATTTCGCCGACAGTCACGGCCTGATGAGTTCACACCAGGAGTGGACGAACACGGCGCGGATGGTGGACTGGCTCTGCGAGAACTGGGACCAGCCCGAGGAGGGGATCTGGGAGGCGCGCGGCGAACGCCAGAACTACACCTTCGGACGCCTGATGGCCTGGGTGGCCCTCGACCGGGCTGTCCGCCTCGCGGACGAGCGGGGGCGACCGGGCGACACCAGCCGGTGGGCGAACACCCGGAACCAGATCTACGAACAGATCATGGACCGCGGCTTCCACCCCGGACGCCGCGCCTTCGTGCAGCACTACGCGAGCGACGTCCTGGACACGGCGCTGCTCGCCATGCCAGCGGTGGGATTCGTGGCACCGACCGACCCGGTCTGGCAGTCAACCCTGGCGGCCATCGACGCGGACCTCGTCTCCGACAGCCTCGTCTACCGGTACGACCCGACCGCCTCGCCGGACGGCCTTCCCGGCAGGGAAAACACCTTCACCATGTGCACCTTCTGGTACGTCCGGGCCCTGGCACAGTCCGGACGTCTCGACGACGCCACGCTGGTCTTCGACAAGATGCTCACCTACAGCAGCCCGCTCGGCCTCTACTCGGAGGAAATCGCCCCAACCGGCGAGCAGACCGGCAACTTCCCGCAGGCGTTCAGCCATCTCTCACTTATCAGCGCCGCGCTGACCCTCGACCAGCTGCTCGACGCCCGCCGCTAGTCCCCCGGGCCACCGCCGATCGCGGTGATCTTTCGAACAGGAGGATGATCAATTCTTGACGGGATCCGTCGGGGCGCTGAGTATCATCGCCAGTCCGGACGACTACTGGTAAGAGGGCATGGTTATCTACAGCGCGGAGCGTCTCCGCAAGATCCGCGTCGTCGTCACCGGCGGCGGTACGGGTGGGCACACCTATCCGGCGCTGACCACGATCCGTACGCTGCGGGCCCGGCTCGCCGTGGCCGGCACCGAACCGGAACTGCTCTGGGTGGGTGTCGCGCAGGGGCTCGAGGCCAAGGTGGCCCGGCAGGAGGGCATCCCCTTCAAGGCGATCGTCACCGGGAAACTGCGCCGTTCGCCGAATCTGCGCGAGTTGGGCCGCAACGTCGCCGACGCCTTCCGCATCCCGCTCGGCATCCTCCAGGCGGTTCTGATCGTTCTCCGTACCCGGCCCGCCGTGGTGCTCTCCACCGGCGGGTACGTCTCCGTCCCGATCGGCATCGCGGCCTGGGCGACCCGCCGGCCACTGGTCATGCACGAGCAGACCCTCACCGTCGGGCTGGCGAACCGGATCCTCGCCCGGATCGCGACCCGGGTCCTGCTCAGTCATGAATCCTCCGTCGACCACCTGCCCGAGCGGGCGAAGGGTCGGGCGGTGGTGACCGGCAACCCGATCCGACCGGAGATCCTGGCCGGCGACCGTGGCCGGGCACTGGAGGCCTACCGTTTCGATCCACAGCTGCCGCTGGTGTACGTCACCGGCGGCGCCCAGGGTGCCGTGCAGGTCAACAACCTGATCGCCGAGATCCTGCCCGACCTGCTGCCCGGTTGCCAGGTCCTGCACCAGTGCGGCGAGTACTCGTTCGACCGGATGCGGCAGGTCGCCGATGGCCTACCCGGGCATCTGCGGGAGCGGTACCGGGTCGTCGACTACGTCCACGGCGACATGCCGGACGTCCTCGCCGCCGCCGACATCGTGGTGGCGCGCAGTGGCGCCGGGACCGTCGCGGAACTGACCGCACTCGGCAAGGCGTGCATCTTCATCCCGTTGATCCCCACCGGCGGCGACGAGCAGCGGCAGACCGCACGGCACCTCGCCGAGGCGGGCGCGGCCCGGATGGTCGCCGGCGCCGACGCCACCCCCGCCCGTCTGCGCGAGGAGATCGTGACGCTGCTCCAGCATCCCGACCGGCGCCGGCAGTTGGCCGACGCGGCGTGGCAGCACGGCCGCCCCGACGCGGCCGCGGCGGTCGCCACCGCGCTCCTCGACGCGGCCGGACGGTACGGGCCGGCGTAGGTCGGCGCCAACCCGTCCGCACACGGCGGCCGGCTCGGATCCACGGCGTGCGGCACGACATCCCCGCGTTCGGACCGGCCGGGGCACACCGTATCCCGGCCGGCAGAGCCGCCACCGAGGCGGTGATCGGGTCGGTGGGAGGAAGCGGTGCGCCCCGGCCGGACCAGGGCGCACCGGGACGGTCAGTCCTGCTGTCCGGCGGCGGCGACCGCCGGGCCACGCCCCGCGACCGTGCCGGATCCTGGCTCCTCGGCGGGTTCGAAGACGACCCGGGACCGCAACTGCCGGAATCCGGTCCGTTCCAGTTCCGCGACCACCATCACCCGATGGGCGTCCACATCGGCGATGACCTCCCGCGCGCCGCCGTCGGCCAGCACCCGGACCGCGTCGGCCAGCAACTCACCCCTGACAGCCTCGTCGAACAGGCCCAGGTAGGCGAGGAGCGGATAGCAGGCATCCCCTGCTGTTCCGGCCAGGCCCACCGGCTCCCCGGCGTCCAGCGCGACGCGCCAGGCCCCGGGAGGACCCTCCAGCCAGGCCAACGGGTCGGTTGCCAGGTCAATCCCGGCGACCGCGCGCGCCACCTCCATCCCGGTCAGCACCTCCGGCTCCGCGATCCGGGCAACCAGGGTGTTGATCTCCAGAGGATCGGCGGCCGGGCGGAAGGTGTACCGCCCGGAGGTCGCCGGCAGTGGCGTACCGGTCCACGAGCAGCGGATCCGTTCCCGCCGCTCGACCAACCCGGCGAGCCGGGCCGCCGCCATCGGCGCCTCGATCACGGCCAGCACCTCCGGACGGCGTCGCCAGTGCGCCGGCATCGAGGCGTAGTACGGCAGGGGACCGCCGAGGGCCTCGTGGGCGGCGCGCAGCAGCGCGGCACCCGCCTCCGGCTCGGCGTCCAGGTCGAACCTCTCCAGCCAGGGCGTACCGACGGAACCCGGCGGAAGGAGCCAGGCCGCCCGGCCGACCACCCGGCCGGCCCGGAGGGCGACCCAGGTGTTCTCGGGGCGGTAGCCGCCGCCGGCGATTCCGTCGGCGTAACCGACCTTGCGGAGTTGGGGCAGCGGATCGGGCATGGAGTCGAACAGATTCTCCTCGCCCGCGACGAGCGGACGGATGACGAGATCGGTCATGGGGTGATCCTCCGGAAAGCGAGCGCCCCAGGTCAGATCCGCGTGGACGCCGGTGCGCGGAGGGGGCGCAGAACATCGGACATTGTTCTGACCTCCTCCCAGCTCGACGGCGTGCCTGGCAACCTACTCGACGTACCCGTCCGTCGCAACGGGCGACGCGCGGGGGTGGGAACTCAACGGCCCCCGCTGACCGCCGCCGCTTCCACGGGCGCCAACCGCGCACGGAGCGCCTGGAGATCCTCGGCGGCGAGCCCGGCGGCGCGCAGGCGCGCCTCGGCGTCCAGACCCGCGAGCACGGCGTGCAGCGACTCCGGGACCGTGGTTCCCCTGCGTGCCAGTCGGTCGCCGATCACGTCGCCGTGCGCGGCGCGCGCCTCCGCGAAGTAGGGTTCCAGGCGTTCGCCGCTCAGCGCGTAGTCGGCGACGATCGCGTCCGGTGTCACACCGACGAGTGCCAGCAGGAGCAGCGACGCCAGCCCGGTACGGTCCCGGCCGATGCCGCAGTGCACGACGACGACGCCCGGACCGGCGCGCGCCACCGCGGCGACCGCCGCGACGCAGCGCTCCGGCTTGCGGTCGAGGAACGGTCGGTAGTACAGCGGCGTTCCGTCGATCTCGTCGTCGATGCAGCGGTACCAGAAGTCGGTGTCGGCGGAGTCGTCGAGCGGAACATGGACGACGTCGATTCCGGCGGGCCGTTCGGTGGACGTCGAGCGCTCGTCGTCCTCGCGCAGGTCGACCACGGTCCGGACGCCGTACGCGTGCAGCGCGGCCCAGCCGTCCGGAGTGAGCCGGTCGAGATTGTCGGCCCGGACGACCGCGCGCCACCGGGTCGTCCGTCCGTCGCCGGTCGGCAGGCCACCCAGGTCACGGATGTTGAGGCAGCCCGCCCAGTCGAGGTGTCGCCCGATCGTCACGCGAGCGAGGCTATCGGAGCGGAGCCAGGTGTCGACGGCCCCACCGTCGAGGAGCAGGTCGTCGACGGTGTGGCCGCCGACGGTGTGCGGGCCTCCGTCCTGGAGGTGCCGGTCATCGCCGGCACCCGGCCGTCCGGGTAGCGCTTCACCTGCTCAGTCGGGCGTAGACGTCGCCGGAGCGCCCGAAGGGGCGGAAGGAGTCGAGCAGTCGCGCGAGTTCGGTGGCGTCGAGCCAACGGTCGCTGGCGAAACGCATGCTCTCGACCGGTGAGTAGTTGTAGCGGTATCCACCGGCCGCCGTACCGAGTCCGTCCACGATGGCGAGGGCGGTGAGGGTCGTCTCATGGGCCGAGGGAATGTACTCGAAGGACAGTGCGCGCAGGGGTCGGCTGAGCCCTTCCAGCACATTGACCTCGAAGCCCTCGACGTCAATCTTGCAGAAGGACGGCACGCCGTGGATCGCGATGAGGCTGTCGAGGGTCGTGACGTTCACGTCCACCGCCCGGTCCCACCTCACCCGGGCGAAACTGCGATCCGTGGTGACGGATCCGATCCATTCCGGCGACATCGTCGACACCGTCGGAGTTGCCGTGGACAACGCCATTCTCGCCCGTCCGGCCGCTGCCCCGAGAGCGACGGGAACGACCGTGACGTCCCGATCCCGGCGAAAGGCCCAGCGCAGGATCCGTAGGCAGTCGGGCTGCGGTTCGACGGCGATCACCCGTGCGCCGAGTCGGCGCCAGACACGCACCCGACTTCCCACGTGTGCGCCGACATCGAATCCGAGATCTCCCGGTCCGAGGAATTGACCGTAGAGCCGCAGTGCGCGCCGATGCGTGTCTGGTCGGCAGTGGTAGAGGAGGAGGGATCGGATAATGCCCCGGGCCCGAGAGAGCATGCGACGACCGTACCAGTGCCGATAAACATTCATTTCGCGATTCGGCTGATCCGGCCGTACACGTGTCTTCGCTGTCTTTTCCGCATCCTGGTCCGGTCGGCGTCGCCTTCGGTGGCGGGCACTTCGAAGGGGCACGATATGGTCCCCGGCGCGGCCCGCCGGCCGTAGCGTGGATCGGGTGAAGGATGCCCACCTGCCCCGGCGGCGGTTGCTGGCGGGCATCGGCGCGGCCGCGGCGGCGGCGGTCCTGCCCGGCTGCGGGGCGGGCACGTCGAAAACGCCCGCTCCACAGACGGCGGGCTCGCCACGGCCCTCGAAAGCCCGGCCCTCGACCCCGCCCCGGTCGGGCGGGGAAGCGTCGCTACGACGCAAGATCGCCAGCCTGCTCGTCGTCGGCTTTCGCGGCGAGAAGCTTGCGGACAACGACTGGATCATGAAAGCGGTCAGGGACGGACTCGGCGGCATCATCCTCTTCGACCGGGACCTGAAGACGAACGCCCCCCGCAACATCAGTTCACCGGCCCAGGTCACCGCGCTCGTGAAGAACCTGCGCCAAGCCTCACCCGGACGACTTCTCGTGTCGATCGACCAGGAGGGCGGCCAGGTCAGCCGCCTCAACCCCGGCAACGGTTTCCCCGCCACGCGGTCCCAGGCCGAGATCGGCGCGGCGAACTCCACGGCCACGACCCGGACCTGGGCCCAGGAGATCGCCCGCAGCCTCACCTCGATCGGCGCCAATCTCAACTACGCGCCGGTGGTGGACCTGAACCTGAACCCCGACAACCCCGCGGTGGGCAAGCTCGGACGCAGCTTCTCCGCCAACCCGAGCGTCGTGATCAAGAACGCGACCGAGGAGGTCCAGGTCCACCGCGCCGCGGGCGTCAGGACCGCACTCAAGCACTTCCCCGGCCTCGGCACCGCCACCGGCAACACGGACTTCGCCGTCGTCGACGTCAGCAGGACCTGGCACACCAGCGAACTCGAACCGTTCCGGAGCCTGATCGACAGTGGCAACGCCGACTCCGTCCTGGTCGCCCACCTGCTCAACAAGCAGCTCGACCCGAACCGTCCGGCATCGCTGTCGCCGGCGGTCGTGACGGATCTGCTCCGCGACAGACTCGGCTTCAAGGGCGCCGTGGTGAGCGACGACATGCAGGCGGTCGCGCTGTCGAGCAGGTACGGCCGCGACGAGGCGGTCGCGATGGCGCTCGAGGCCGGCGTCGACGTGCTCGTGTTCGCGAACCAGCAGGTGTACGACCCGAAGATCGTCGACCAGACGCTCGACAACGTCGTCAACCTGGTACGGCAGGGGCGGCTGACCGAGGCGAGGATCGACCAGTCGGTCGCCCGCGTCGACGCCCTCCGTCCGAAGCGCTGACCGGTCGCGACCCGCGCCGCCCGCCACCGGCCATGGCCCGGTGCTACCGGTCGCCGCCGACCTCGACCGATCCGCGACCGAAGGCGTCCATCCGCCCCCATCGTCCGGGAATGTCGAGCAGCGCGATGTGGCCGATGTGCTCGGGGAGCGCCGGGCTCACGACAAGGTTCTCGCCCGATGTGTCGAGGCCGAGCATCGTACGCAGAAGCAGCAGCGGCGCCCCCGCGGACCAGGCCTGGGGACTGCAGGCGGTGGGGTACTGGACGGGGTACCTGGTCCATTCCCGATCATGCCCAGCGAACGCCTCGGGCAGCCGCCCGTGGAAGTAGGTAGCGGCGTCGAGGATCGCGGCGGCCAGCTGTGCCGCCTCGGCCGCGAAGCCGTAGCGGCGCAGGCCCCAGGCGATGATCGAGTTGTCGAACGGCCAGACCGTGCCGACGTGGTACCCGACCGGGTTGTAGAGCCGCTCGCTGGTCGCCAGGGTCCGTACACCCCAACCGGAGAAGAGTTCCCGGCTGAGCAGGTGCCGCACGACGGCGTCCGCCTTGTCATCGTCGACGATGCCGCTCCAGAGCAGGTGGCCGATGTTCGACGACAGCGCGTCGATCTGGCTGCCGTCGGCGTCGAGGCCGAGTGCGAAGTACTGCCGGTCCTCGATCCAGAAATCATGGTTGAAGCGCGTCCTGAGATCGGCGGCCTCGTTCTCGAGCCGCTCGGCGAAGGCCGCGTCGTTCCAGATCGTCCGGGCCAGCCGGGCCGCGCGCATCTTCGCGTCGTAGGCGTAGCCCTGCAACTCGCAGGTCGCACGGGGAAAGCCCGGGATCCGGCCGTCGCGGTACGAGATGGCGTCCGGGGAGTCCTTCCAGCACTGGTTCTCCAGGCCGGTCGTCCGGTTCCGGGGCTGGTAGGAGAGGTAGCCGTTGCCGGTGGGGTCGCCGTACACGTCGATCCAGTTCAGCGCGGCGCGGGCCTCGTACTCGTACTGGCGCACGAGTTCGGCGTCACCGGTCCACCGCTCGTACTCGTCGAGCAGCACGACGAACAGCGGCGTGGCGTCGGCGCTGCCGTAGTACGGGCAGTGTGGTCGTTCTTCGAAGGCGACCGTCTCGCCGAAACGCACCTCGTGCAGGATGCGCCCGGGATCCTCGTCCCGGAAGTCGTCCAGCCGGCTGCCCTGCCGGATACCCAGCTCCCGCAGTGTCGAGGCGGCGAGCCCCGGCTGGAACGGCAACGCCTGAAGGCTGGTGTAGATGCTGTCGCGGCCGAACACGGTCATGAACCAGGGCAGGCCGGCGGCCGGCAGGCTCCCGCCCATGGAGGTGGGCGCGGTGAAGCGCAGCGCGGCGAGGTCGATGAGGGAGCGGTCGTACGTGTGCCGCAGCGGATCCCAGTCACACTCCAGGCGCGGTGCGTCCTCGATCCACTCTTTCAGGTCGTGCTTCATGTCCCGACCGGCCCAGTTCGGGTCCCATTCGGATCCCAGTGGCAGCGTCCGGCCGCCCGGACCGATCATCGTGGGCACCACGCGCAGTTCGGTGATCCACTCCTGCTTCGGTGCGAGCGAGACGGTGAAGGTCAGCCCGCGTCCGTCGAGATGGGCCGGCGTGGTGGCGGAGATGGTCGTCTGTCGGTGGAACGTCTGCCGGGTGTACCCGAGCACCAGACGATCGTCCTCGACGTGCGTGTAGTAGTTGCCCGCCTTCGTCAGCGCATCCTTGACCTCGAAGAGATCGGCGAAATCGCAGCCGACCTCGAGTCGTACGGTGAGGTCGACGCCTTTTTCACCGTGGTTGAGGATGGCGATCTCTTCACGAAAGCCATCGGTCACCACGCGCTGACGCATCACCGAGACCTTCGCGTTGGTGTACACCCCACCGGGGCCGGCGACGAGGAAGAAGCGCTTTTCGTAATACTGTATGTCGTCTATGGACAGCGGACTGAGGCGCTCGCCGTCGATGCTCAGGACCCAGGTGGACAGGTAACGGGTGTCGAAGGAGAACAACCCGGTAGGGTCGACCGGTGACGTGTCGATGTCACCACGGGTGTCGCTGACCACGAAGGTGTTTCCCGCCAGGACGCTGACCAGATCGCTCATGGCCGAGGCCGCTCCCCACTGGTGGCCATTCGATGTCCACTCGGACTCTGCGGCCCTGGCAGCAGCCGCTCGAACATGAGGAGCAGGGGGACCCTGCCCTCGGCCGTCACCTCGCCCCGAAACAGCGCCGCCATCAGGTTCGCCTCCCCGCAGGCGGCGCGATCAAACAACTCCCTGCTCACCCGTACGACGCCGTCCGCCTCAATGTTCTCGCGTGTCACCGTGACGTCACCGTTGTGCACCCGCACGTACCAGTGTTCCGTGCACAGGCCCTGCACGATCTCGAAGCGCACCGTGCCGGATGCCTTCTCCAGCAGACGTTCGTGGCCGCGTCGACCGAACTCGGCAAAATACTCCTCCGTCGGACTCGCCACTCCGAGCCTCCATTTCCTGGCATCGTGGCCGGCCGGCCAGCCGGACTGGACTCCAAGGTCGGGACGCCCGAAGGAATTCGGGTCCGTCTCCCATCGTCGCCGTCGCCCGTGCCCACGACATCACCCCCGCAGGGTGATTACCTGCCGGGCGGTCCGGCGCGGACCCGGTCGGCGGGGAAGGGGGCCGGGATCGGGATCGGGATCGGTCAGAGTTCGAACAGGTCCGTCAGGGCCGCGCCGAGACGGGCCATGCTCGCCCCGGTCACCATTCCCACCCGCTCCACCGCAACCGCGGTCGGGACGCGCCGCACCCGGTTCACCACCACGACCCCGGCCATCGGGTCGGGTTCGGCCAACGGGATCACGAACGGCGGCAGGTCGGTGTGGTCCGCCTGGCGGACGATCGGGGCGCAGTACGGGGCTGCTGACGGTCGGTCGTTGTGCGCGTCGCCGGACAGGACGATGACCCGGTACTTGGCCTGCTGTGCGGGGTCGCCGACGGTCCAGATCTCGCCCCGGTTCACGCCGCCCCCGCCATGTCCGTCCAGCCGGCGTCGACATTGTCCGCGTACCGGTCGAAGCTGTCGAGTTCGTCCCGGACGTCCGGGTTCGCGGCCAGCCACTCCTCGTGCCGGCGGGCTGCCGCCCGGACGATCTCCCGCCGCGCGGCACGGTCGATCCAGGCGGACAGGGACAGGCCGTCGTGCTTCGCCGCCTGGCGGGCCCGAGCGAGCGTGTCCGGGTTCATGCTCAGCGTGACCTTGTCTGCCATACCGCCGATCGTACGGCCAGTGGTACGTGCGAGCCGGATTGTGCGATCCTGATACCTAGAACTACTATGCATCGAGCTTCTAGGGTTAGGCGGTTTGGATGCATATCACCAAGGATCTCGTCGCGGCCTCGGCGACTCCGCTCGTGCTGGGGATCCTGGCCGAGGGAGAGAGCTACGGCTACGCGATCCTCAAGCAGGTCAACGAGCTGTCAGGCGGGCAGTTGGAGTGGACCGACGGTCTGCTCTACCCGCTGCTGCACCGCCTGGAGCGGCTCGGCCACGTCGAGGCGGACTGGCAGACCCCGCCCGGGGGACGCCGCCGCAAGTACTACCGGATCACCGACCAGGGGCGGGCCGAGCTCGCCGAGCAGCGCCGCCAGTGGGCCGCGGTCGTCGACACCCTGCGGAGCGTCTGGAGCGCGACCCAGTCCATCACGTCGATCACGGCACCGGCCTGGGAGGCGGGATGACGAACGCCGGCAATGACCACGGCCTGGAAGGCGGGATGACGAACACCGGCGACGATTACGATCTGGAGGGCCAGATCGCCGAGTGGCGGGCCTACATGCATCGTCGCCGGGAGCTGAACCGCGCCGACGCCGAGGAACTGGAGGACCACCTCCGCAGCCGGATCAGCGAGCTGACCGAGGTGGGCCTGCGCCCCGACGAGGGGTTCCTCATCGCCGTCAAGCGGATGGGCAGCCTCGACGAGCTGTCGCGGGAGTTCGCCCGCGAGCACTCCGAGCGGCTGTGGAAGCAACTCGTACTGCCCGGAGAGCCGGACACGCCCGCCGCCGCCCGGTCCCGCCGCGAGTTGCCCGTCATGGTGCTCTGCGCGGCCGTCGCCGCGCTCGCGTTCAAGGTGCCGAGCTGGTTCGGGCTCGATCTGGACGACGACGCCGGCTTCTACACGAGCAACTTCAGCCTCTTCGCACTGCCGGCGCTGGCCGCCTACTTCGCCTGGCAACGCCGGGTCGGCATCCGCGTCATCGGGGTGCTCGCGGCGCTGTTCGTTCTCGGCGCGGTCGCCGCGAACGCGTATCCGCTGGACGACGACTCGCAGTCGATCGTCCTCACGGCGATCCACCTGCCGCTCGCGCTGTGGCTGGTTGTCGGCGTCGCCTACGTGGGCGGGGACTGGCGCTCGAGCCGGCGGCGGATGGACTTCATCCGGTTCACCGGAGAGTGGCTGATCTACTTCGTCCTGATCGGACTGGGTGGCGGGGTGCTCACCGCCTTCACGGTCGGCACCTTCGACGCCATCGGCCTCAACGTCGAGGGATTCATCGAATCGTGGTTGGTGCCGTGCGGGGCCATGGCCGGGGTCGTCGTGGCGGCATGGCTGGTGGAGGCCAAGCAGAGCGTCATCGAGAACATGGCGCCGGTGCTGACCCGCGTCTTCACGCCACTGTTCGTGGTCGCCCTGCTGTCCTTCCTGGTCGCCATGATCTGGACCACCAACGGCATCAACGTCGAGCGCGACGCACTGATCCTGTTCAACCTGCTGCTCGTCATCGTGCTCGGCCTGCTGCTGTACGCCATCTCCGCCCGTGATCTCACGGCCCGGCCCGGCCTGTTCGACCGCCTGCAACTCGCGCTCGTCGTCAGTGCCCTGATCATCGACGTCATGGTGCTGGTGGCGATCACCGGCCGGATCACCGAATGGGGCTTCAGCCCGAACAAGACGGCGGCCCTGGGCGAGAACGTCGTCCTGCTCACCAACCTGGCGTGGTCGGCATGGCTGTTCCTCGGCTTCGTGCGTGGTCGCATGCCGTTCGCCCGCCTGGAACACTGGCAGACCCGCTACATGATCGTGTACGCCGCCTGGGCCTGGACAGTCGTCCTCGTCTTCCCGCTCGTGTTCAACTTCGCCTGAGCCTGAGCCTGAGCCTGAGCCTGAGCCTGAGCCTGAGCCTGAGCCGGATCCGGCCCGCTCATCCTGTCCACCGCGCGGCAGGATCGGGCGGGCCGTTCCGTACGGCCCGGAGCACGACCTCGTCGACGTCCACCGAGCGCCACCGACCCGCCACCCCGGGCCGACCGGCGAGGTAGGCGGTGATCTGAGCGGCGGTCCAGCCGTGGGCCTCGTGGAGGCCGCTCGCGATCATTGCGAGGTATCGCGGCGCCGGTGGGGCCGGTTCGACCTCCTCCGCCCGCCACGGCGCTGTGAAGGTCAGCAGCGGAAGGCCTTCCCGCGTACCCGCGCAGACGAGCGTCTCGTACCGGCCCGGTCCGAGGTACGCGCGCCCCTGTGCCACGGCCGCCTCGATCAGGTCCGGATCCGTGCCGGGTGGCTGGTACATCTCCTGGTTGGCGATGTCGGCGAACTGCGCCGCGGTGATCAGATATGCGCGCGCCGCTGCCCGGCCGGGAAGTTCCGGATCGTAGAACGCCATTCCGCCGGTCCAGGCCATCGACTCCAGGGCGAAGTAGATCCCACCGGGCAGCAGAACCGGAACGGTGCGGCGGGGCGGCCGGCTGTCCCGGCAACCCGGGTACCGGCGACGTCCCCCCTCCGGCCGACCCCCGGCCAGGTAGTACCGCAGCCGGTCGGCGTGCATGTTCGAGCCGTACGCCGCGTACCAGACGAGGTCCAGCGCTCTCGCGGTGGGCGGGTCCGGATCACTGGGCGTTCTCGGCCCGAGCGGCATACCGACAATGATCTCATCGGGAATCGGGTCCGGCGGTGCACCACGGGGCAGCCACGACGCCGCTGCGCGTACCGGGCTCGCGTCGCGCCGCCAGCCCGGCACCGGGACCGGCTGACGTAGGGTGGCCCTCGTGGGGGACGAGGGGTTCCGGATCGGGATCGACTTCGGGACCTCCAACACCGCCGCCGTGCTCGCCTTCCCGGACGGACGGGTCCGGCCGCTGCTGTTCGACGGGTCGCCACTGCTGCCGTCGGCGGTGTACGCCGACCCGCAGGTCGGGCTGCTGGTCGGTCGGGACGCCACCCACGCGGCGCGGACCCGTCCGGACCGGTTCGAGCCCCATCCGAAGCGCTGCGTCGACGACGGCGCGGTGTTGCTGGGTGAGGAGCGGGTGCCCGTTCCGGACCTGATCGCGGCGGTACTGCGGCGGGTGGCGGCGGAGGCGTCGCGGGTGTCCGGCGGTGCGCTGCCCCGAGCGGTGCTGACCTGCCCGGCCGGCTGGGGAGCACGACGGCAGGAGGTACTGAGGAGCGCCGCCCGGGGCGTCTTCCCCGACGTGGTCCTGGCTCCCGAACCGGTCGCCGCGGCGACCTGGTTCGTCGCCGTCGCCGGGCGGCGGGTGCCGACCGGTTCCTGCCTGATGGTGTACGACCTGGGAGCCGGCACGTTCGACGCATCCGTGGTCCGCCGTACGGCGGAAGGGTTCGAGGTCCTCGCCATGCGTGGACTGGGTGACGTCGGAGGGCTGGACGTCGATGCGGAGATCGTGGCCGCGCTCGGACACACCTACCGGGCCCGGGACGAGGACACGTGGCGGCGTCTCGTCGAGCCCCAGGATCCGGCCGACCGGCGCGTGTCCCGGACGCTGTGGGAGGACGTGCGCGCGGGCAAGGAACTGCTGTCGAGGGCGGCCTCCACCAGTGTGCACGTACCGCTGTTCGACGACGAGGCTCCGGTGGGCCGCGAGCAGCTCGACCGGCTGGCCGGGCCGATCCTCGAGCGAACCGTCGCGGCGAGCCGTGCGGTACTGGACGCCTCGGGGGTGGCGCCGGAGGATCTGGCCGGGCTGTTCCTGGTGGGCGGGGCGAGCCGGATGCCGCTTGCCGCGGCACTGCTGCACAAGGAGTTCCGCGTCGCGCCAACCGTGGTCGAACAGCCCGAACTGGTCGTCGCCGAGGGTGGCCTGCACCTGCCGGGATCGGCGGCGCCGGCGGC
>NZ_JADPUN010000150.1 GCF_015690345.1 Plantactinospora alkalitolerans
GACGGCTCCGGCCGTACCGGCCAGCGGCCCGGTGAGCATTCCGGCGGCGAGCAGCGCGGCGGCCAACGCGGTTCGTCCGGGTGGTAGGGGCGAGGGGGGCACGCGGATGTCCTTTCGGTACGCGGACACGGTGGCTGGCTCAGTGGCGTGCGGTGGGCGACACGTCGTTGTGGGAGTGCAAAGGCGCGCCGGGGAACCGCCGGGTGGGAACGACACCGTCGACCCCGGCCAGCAGTCGCCGTCCGGCCCGCTCCGGCCGGATGTGCGGGCCCTCGGAGGTCGGCGCCTCCGGCGGTCGGGTGGTCGCCCGGATCCGGTCCTCGTCGACCTTGACGCCGAGGCCGGGCGAGTCACCGAGCACGAAGGCGCCGTCCTCGACGTGCAGGTCGAGCCGAACGCCGACCGGCGGAGCCAGGTCCTGCAACTCGCTGGTCAGGTGGTTCGGTATCGAGGTCGCGGCGTGCAGCAGCCCGACCGGGGTGTTGCCGATCGGGCTGACCGGCAGGTCGTGGGCGTGCGCCAGGGTGGACGCCCGCAGGAAGTGGGTGACCCCCCAGACCGCGGCCATCTGCACGATGTCGACCGCCCCGGCGGCGATCAGTGGACGGTACTGCTCGAGTCCGGACAGGTTCTCCCCGGTGGCGACCGACGCACGGATTCCCCGGCCGACGGCGGCGTGCCCCTCGGCGTCCCAGCGGCGGACGGGCTCCTCGATCCAGATGAGGTCGAGGGTGCGTTCGAGTTCGCTGACGTGCCGGACGGCCTGCTTGCGGGTCCAGGCCTCGTTGACGTCGAGCATCAGGCCCGGCCGCAGTCCGTGCCCGGCCTCGGCCAGCACGTCCCTGACCAGGCAGAGGCGGTGCCGGTCGCGCTCGATGTCGAGGCCGCCCTTGAGCTTGGCGGCCCGCAGGCCGTACCCGGCGTAGGCCTCGTACGCCAGGACCAGTTCGTCGTCGGTCAGCCCGATGTCCAGGCCGGACGCGTAGGCGGGAACCCGCCGGTCGCGTCCGCCCAGCAGCCGCCACAGTGGCTCGCCGGCCGCCTGCGCCTTGATGTCCCACAGTGCGGTGTCGAGCGCACCGATGGTGCCGAACACCGGGCCCGCATGGCCCGCCTTGAAGGTGTGTCGCAGCATGCGGTCGTAGAGGGTCGTCACGGCACGCGGGTCTTCGCCGTCGATGGCCGCGAATATCCGCTCGATCTCCACGTGCGGCCCGAGGCCGACCCCCGAGATGCCCTCGTCGGTTTCGACGATGACGATCGACACCGGGACCACCCCGTCGGCGAAGACGCCGTTGGCGTCGCCGACGGGCCGCCCCCATTCCTGGACCGTGGTGATTGTCCGATATCCGGTGATCCGCATGTCAGCCCTTCGTGGAGCCGGCGGCGACGCCGTCGGCGATCTGGCGCTGGAGGAACAGGTAGACCACCAGGACGGGAACAGCGGCGATCAGGACCCCGGAGGCGAACGTGGGGATGTCGTCGGAGTACTGCCCCCGCAACGAGGTGACGCCGACCATGAGCGTCCGGTGGTCGGCCGAGGGCATCATCACCAGCGCCATGAGGACATCGTTCCAGCAGAACAGGGCGTTGAGGATGCCGACCGACAGCAGCGCAGGGGTGCCCAGCGGCAACATGATCCGGCGGTACACGCCGTACACGCTGTTGCCGTCGATCCTGGCCGCGTCGATGATCTCCGGCGGGATGGTCTTGTAGTAGCTCGTCATCAGGAACACGGTGAAGGGCAGGAACTGGGCCACGTAGACGAGGATCAGCCCCGGGTACGTGTCGATGAGGCCACCGTCCGCCATGATCCGGGCGAGCGGCACCATGATCACCTGGAATGGTACGAACAGTCCCGCGAGGCAGCCCAGGAACAGCGCCGTCGAACCGCGGAACCGCAGTTGGCTCAGGGCGAAGCCGGCCATCGACCCGAACAGCAGCAGCAGGACCACCGACGACGTCACCACGAGCAACGAGTTGACGAAGTACCGGCCCATGCCGACGCTGTTCCAGGCCGTGCTGATGTTCTCCCAGCGCAGGGCGTCGGTCAGGGAGAACCGGTCGAGGATGTAGTCACGCCGGGTCTTCATCGCGACGTTGGCGGTGAACAGCAGGGGGTAGACCGTCGCCAGCGCGAGCAGTGCCATCGGGATGGCGACCAGCCACCGGCTCAGACGGATGCGAGACATCATGCCTCCCTCGCCGCCCGCTTGAGCAGCTTGATCTGCAGCAGTCCAACGACGATCATGATCACGAAGAGGACCGTCGACGCGGCCGACGCGAGGGCCGGCCGGTTCATCTGTCCCTGCTGGATCCAGATGTAGTACTCCGGCAGGTACGTCGACCCCTCCGGACCGCCGCTGGTCATGACGTAGAGCAGGCCGAACATGGAGGTCAGCATTCCGATCATCGTGGTCACGAAGACGAACTGGATGGTGCGCGACAGGCCTGGAATGATCACGTGCCAGATGACCTTGGGTAGCGACGCCCCGTCCACCCGGGCCGCGTCCAGGAGCGCGGAGTCCAGGGTGGCGAATCCGGCGAGGAACACCACCAGGGACATCCCGAAGGTCGCCCAGACATGCACGCCGACCACCATGAACATCGCGATGTCCGGGTCTCCGAGCCAGTCCACGGCACCGATGCCGACCGATCCGAGAGCGGCGTTCAGCGGGCCGTCGAAGGCGAGCAGAAGGTTGAAGATCCCGCCGACGATGACCGGGGAGAGCACTGCGGGGAAGAAGTAGACGCCCCGGTAGACCCGGTGACCGGGCACCCGGAGGTAGATGAACGTCGCGAGCAGCCCGGGAATCGCCACCGCCACCGGCAGCAGCAGTACCAGCAGTCCCACGTTGCCCAGCGCGGTCCGGAACAACGGAGCCCGGAACAGCTCCAGGTAGTTGTCGAGACCGACCGCCATCCCGTTCCGGTCACCGTCGCCGGTGAAGGAGAAGTTGACTCCGAGGAGCAGCGGGTAGAGCCGCATCACCACGATGATCAGAATGGCCGGTGCCACCAGGATGTAGGGGGCGAGGCGCTCGGACCGCAGGCCACGGGCGCGCCGGGGACGGCCGACACCACGGTGGGGGGCGGACCCGGCCGCCCCGTCGGTCCGCCCGGCCTGGGCCGGGCGGACCGACGGGTGTACGTTTCCGATCGGCACGTGTTCAGCCCGCCTGGTCGGAAGCGGCCAACTGCTTCACCGCCTCGTCGACGGTGATCGAGCCGCCGAGCAGCTGCTGGGAGAGCCGCCCCATCAGGTCCAGGGTCTTCGAGGAGAGTGCCACGTGCAGCGCGGGCTTGCCGCCCTTGATCTCGGAGACGAGCGTGGTGACGGCGGGGCCGCCCTGCGACACGTCGATCGTCGTGTCGGAGGCGATCGCGCCGGCGTCGGCGTAGAAGGACTTCAACGCGTCGGTCGAGGTCAGCGCGCGGACCAGGTCTGCGGACACCTTCGGGTCCTTCGTCCACTTGGCGACCCCGTAGCCGATACCACCGTCGTAGGCAAGGCTCGGGGTGGTTCCGGGGGTGACGACCGGAGCGTCCATGACGCCGAGCTTCTCGGGCGTCAGGAACTCGCTGAAGTCCTTCCAGTGCCCCACGTCCGACATCAGCCCGATGACGTGGGCGGCCTTAGCGGACTGGAAGAGCGCGAAGGAGTCGTTGAACATCGCGGTCGAGTTCGCCCCCTCGTTGTTCAGGCCCGCGTCGCCGGCCTCCTTCCAGAGCTGGAAGACCCGCTTGACATTGGGTGACGTCCAGTCCCGCTTCCCGGCGATCCAGTTGTCGTACTCCTGGGCGGTGAGGATGCCCGAACCCAGGCCCGAGAGCCAGAACTGGATGCCGGCACCCTCCTTGTTGCCGAGGGCGAAGCACTTCGCGCCGGCCTTGGCGATGGCGCCACAGTCGGCGAGGAACTTGCTCCACGTCGTGGCCGGGCTGTCCGGATCGAGCCCGGCCTTCGCGTAGAGCGCCTTGTTGTAGTAGATCGGGTGGCCCTGCAGGGTCACCGGGCTGGCGTAGATCTTGCTTTCCTTGGTGAACGCGTCCCAACCGGCCAGCCGCTGCTTGTCCTCGGCCACGTACTCGTCCAGCGGCACCAGCGCGTCCACCCGGTCGCGAATCTGACCGCCGCCGTTGAACAGGATGACGTCCGGGCCCTTGCCGGACTGGATCGCCGCACCGAGGAGGGTGTAGTACTGGTCGAAGGGCTGCGCGACGAACTCGACCGTCACGTCCGGGTGCTTCTTCGCGAAGTCCGCCTTCGCCTTCTCGAGGTAGGCTTTGGCGGAAGGCTCGCCGGACTTCCAGTCCCACACCACCAGTTTGCCCTTTGACCCGCCCGGGGACGAGTCCTTCCCTGTGGCACTTCCGCAGCCGGCCAGTGCCAGTCCCACAACGAGGACGGCCGACCACATAGCTCGCTGTTTCATCGTTGTCACCCTTTTGAACGTGGGGTGGCCGGCGGACCGACCGTTAGGCGTCAGCATTACGCGGAAACGTAACTCGTATGATGTCTGCCGTCAACGGTCCCCCGTACACTGACCACGGACATCGACTGTCAGTGCGGTGAGCCATCCGGAGGGGGACATGACGCGATCGCAGGAGAGTGCCTTGAATGCTGCCGCGCCCCCGGCCTGGACACGACGACCGACCAACCTCGCCCGAGCCGTCACCGCCGAACTGGTGGACCGCATCGTCCGCGGGACGCACCCGTCCGGGACGTCACTTCCTCCCGAGCCGGTGCTCTGCGAGACCTTCTCGGTAAGCCGGACCGTGGTCCGGGAAGCCGTCAAGATCCTTCAAGAGAAGGGGCTGGTGCAGGTCCGCCAGGGCGCCGGCACCATGGTCACCCCGATGTCGTCGTGGGACATGCTCGACGAACTCGTCCTCGGTGCCACCATCGCCGAGGACGACAGCCTCGCCATCCTCGACGACCTCGTCGTCACCCGGCGGGTGCTCGAATCCGACATGGCGAACGTCGCCGCCCGCCTGGCGGACCAGGAGACCCTCGACCGGTTGGCCGCCCTGGTGGACCGGATGGACGAGCTCGTCGACGACCACGTCGCCTACCACGAGCACGACCGCGCCTTCCACGACACGGTCATGCAGGCGTCCGGGAACCGCATCGGACGCGGTGTCGTACGGGCCCTGGAAAGTCAGGTCGTCAACACCGCCCGATACATGGGCCGGACCGAACGTGCCCTGTGCGTAGCGTCGAACCGCGGGCACCGGCGCATCTACCAACGCATCGCCGCCCACGATCCGGACGGCGCCGCCGACGCGATGTTCACCCACATCACGGAAGCCTGGCTCGTCCGGCGCAGCGGAACGGCAAGCCCCAGCCGGCTCCAACGCTGATCGCCGGAGGAACGGTCCAGCCTCGCCGACCGTCTTCATCGATCCACTCCTTCGGTGCGGGTCGCACACGAGTCCGTGCGGGTTACACACGCGCCAAGCACGGGCACGCATCGGACGCCCGCCGGGAGCCGGTGCGGAGCGGGGCCGCACCGGCTCCCGGCGCCCAGTGGCCGAGTAGCAGGCCTCGTGATCCTCCTCGTCGACCCGAGAGCCGATCTCCCGCGTTCGGCTCGTCCGGGATGTCAGGGTGTGGACAGCTCGAACCTGCGGACCGTCGCCGTGCCGCCGAGCGCCTGGGTCGCGTAGTTGAATATCCCGAATCGGTATCCCATGAAGAACTGCCAGGCGTTGTTCAACGTGAGGGCCGAGCCGAGCGAGGTGAAGTTGACCCCGTCGGTGCTGTAGGAGAACCTGGCCTGCCGGCCGCTGCCGGGTCGGATGTCCGCGTTGGCCCGCAGCCAGATCCGGCCACCCGAGACGGCGGCACTGGCAACCTCGGTGCCGGTGCCGGTGGTGTTCCAGTTGCTGTCCATGGTCAGGTTGTTGGTCATGACCACCCGGGTGGCGCCGTTGTCGCGTCTCACGCCGATCCAGGCGGAGGACTGGCGCAGCATCGCCAGACCGGTACGGTCGCCGTCGCGCATCGTCGAGTAGTCGAGCTCGATCGTCGCCGTCGAGGTCGGTCCCTGGATCCGGTGGGTGAGGGTGTTGCGGGCGGCGTAGAGGTCGTTGGTGACGGTCGCGGTCTGCAGGTGCAGGCCGTTGTTGACCGACCACTTCGTGTTGTCGGGATTGTGGTTCCACTCCCACTGGGGGCCGAGGGTGGTGCCGCTGAAGGTGTCCGCGCCGGTGAGCGGCTTTACCGACCGCAACGGCAGCGGGTTGGGGTAGGTCGTGCCCCAGGCGCCGTTGACCGTCTGCAGCACCGGCCAGCCGTCGCCTGTCCAACTGATCGGCGCCATCGTCGGCATCCGGCCGCCGGGGTACGCGTCGGTGAACGCCATGTAGTACCACTGGCCGTTCTGGGTCTGCACGAGTCCGCCCTGGTGCGGCACGCCGCCGCCGGAGATCGGACCCGGCAGGTCGAGCAGGACCTGGCGGATCTCGTACGGCCCGAACGGATTGCTCGCCTTGAGGACGTACTGGCCGTTCGCCGGGCGGGTCAACCAGATGTAGTAGCTGCCGTTGCGCTTGTAGAAGCGGGCGCCCTCGAGGGTGCCGATGTTCGACGGCGTGGTGAACACCTGCTGGTTACGGACCTGGGATCGCCCGTCGGCGGAGAGCTGAGCGACGCTGATGGCGCCGTTGCCGTACGCGACGTACATCGTGTCGTTGTCGTCGATGAGCATGCCGGCGTCGTAGTAGCAGTTGGGGATGGTGGTGTGCCGGCTCCAGGTGCCGTCGACGGCGGACGCGGTGTAGATGTGGGTCTGGGCGAAGTCGATGCAGCCGGCCCAGTAGTAGGTCCCGTTGCTCGGCCGGTAGTTGAGGGTGGACGCCCAGATCCCGTCGACGTACGCCCGGCCCCCGGACAGGTCGTACTTCGACCCGAAGTCCAGCCGGGGCACCGAGTGCCCGGCGAACTCCCAGTTGACCAGGTCGTACGAGCGCAGGATCGGGGCACCCGGCGAGTAGTGCATGGTCGACGCGGACATGTAGTACGCGTCGCCGACCCGGATGATGTCGACGTCGGCGAAGTCCTGCCACACGACCGGGTTGGTGAACGTGCCGCCGGGCGAATTGGTCGGCGGGGTGGTGGGCGTGGTGCCGCCGTCGACGCGGACCAGCTGCCACTGCTGGTTGTTACCACCCCAGTCCGAGTACTGCACGACGTTGCCCCCGTCGGCGGTGGAGGCGTTCTGCACCTCCATCGCCTTGCCGCTGTTGCGGTTGATCAGCCGCACGTAGCCGTCGGCCGAGTCCGCCAGCCGGAACTGCTGGTTGGTGCCGTTGCCGTCACTCCACTGGACGATCGCCGCGCCATCGGCGGTCGACCTGTTGTACACGTCCAGCACCTTGCCCGAGTGCCGCGACTTCACCCGGTAGTACCCACCACCCGAGTCGACGAACTGCCACTGCTGCCAGGCACCGTCGCCACGCGCCCACTGGGTGATCCGGGCGCCGTCGTTGGTTGCCCGGTTGTACACGTCCAACGCCTTGCCACTGTTCCGGTTGACCAGCACGTACCAGGCGCTCGTATCCACCGTCGCGGCCGACGCCGGCACCGGGCCGAGCGCGACGGCGGCGGTGGCCACGAGGGCCGTCGCCAGGGCGGCGGCGATCACGGACCGCCAGTGGCGCCACCGGCCACGAACCGTACGGTCGCGGATCGGGCCCGGAGCCGACGCGTCTGATGGCGTCTGCGCCACGACATCCATGGTCATTACCCTTCTGTCGGAACCACACGTGGCCGGTATGCCGAGTGCGGAAGGTCCTGCCTCGCGCTCCCGGACGGGGCGCAGGGGCTCGTCGTCACGCCCGCGCGTCGGGCGGTCCGCCGCTGGCCGTGCCAGGCAGCGGGCGGACCAGCGTCTTGGACCTGTCCTCCTGCGGCGTGCGGGTATCCTTCGTCGTTGTTAGCGCTCACATGAGTGGCATCACGGTCCCCGTCCGATCGGTGAAGACTGAATGAAGCCGCTCAGGCGGATGTACAGCATATTGCCAGACCATTTCGGGGTCTTCAAGAGGCGGGCTTCAATGCTCGAACCTGAATCGGGTACCGACCCGGCCAGGTGACGCATTCCGACTTCGACTTTCGACGCGCCGACCGATAACACTTTTCGGACGCAGGGACCGGGGGGCCCCGGACTGAAATCTCACACCGTTTTTTTGTTATTTGCTCGGCCCTGGCAGGGTCGCGACGCGTCCGGTGGACCGCCGGACACCCGGTCCACCGGCGCACGGACGCCGTACACCGCCGGTGGGCCACCCAGGACGCGTCCGTGCCGGAAGGGGGGCTACCCGGCCTGGGGTGGCCGGGTCCGGAAGGACGCGTCGGCGCGGAACCAGGGTTCGTCGGTCAACGGGTCCACCCACAACTCGAAGTTGCGGTGGCGCAGGTACCAGCCGGGGTAGTTGGCCGACTCCAGTGACACGGAGCCCGGGGCCGTGCCCGCGCGCACGCAGAACGTGGCGTCCCCGCGGAACAGTTGGGTGCCCTCGTCCTCGCTCAGCCGGAGCCGCCAGTTCGAATGGCGCAGGTATCGTCCGTCCTCGGCCCGCAGGGAGATACAGTTCCGGTCCGCCAGGCCCGGAACGGATTCGAACGTCGCGCGCTGCCGGGCCGCCCCGTCGGCGTCCGGGCCGACCGGAGCCAGTAGTCCGAGGCCGTCGGTCGTCGTCGTGGCGAACAGTCCCACCTGGTTGACCGCCTCCATCGACACGCTCCCCAGCCGAAACGGTCGCGGTTCGGCGCTCGACGGCGTGGCACCGGTCGGACTCGGGCGCCTCGGGATCGGTGTGGTCGCGCCGGGTGCCGACCTCGACGGGACGGGAACCGGAGGTGCCGACGACGGCAGCAGGGCGACCGTGGGCGCGGACGACGCGGCGATGCCGGCGGGTGGCCGTGGCGCCGGCTCGGGCCAGGTCGCGGTGGTGACCGTGGCACCGGCGATGACGGTGCCGGCGACGACCGCCGCCACGACCGGATGTGAGCCGACCACCTGGCCGAACTGGCCGAGCAGACCGGCCTTGATACCCGCGCCGAAGACCCCGGAGCCGCCGATGCCGCTCGCGCCCGAAACGGCCGCCGCCGAGGCGGCGCCGAGCGCGCTTCCGACCGCCGCACCCTTACCGGTCACCGCCGCCACCAGCGCCGCGGGAACGGGAATCAGCGCCAGGCCCACGAGCAGGCGCTCCGGCGCGACCAGGCTCCTGGCATGACCAGGGCAGACCGGGCAGGACCGGATGTGCCGCGTGATGCGTTTACGCCACAGCGGGCTCGGCTCGCCGTCCCAGTCGGCCAGCAGGGCCGCGAGACGGTCGCAACCGGGCCCGGCGTCCAGCGCGGCCACGAGAGTCCGGCTGAGTTCCAACTGGTTGCGCATCCGCTGGACGCGCACACCGGCGTGGGCCACGCTGACGCCGAGCGCCGCCGCCAGCTCCGCCCGGTTCAACCGGCCGGCAACCTCCAGCCACCACAGCGAGAGCAGCGCCCGGTCCTCCGGGTCGAGCCAGCGGCTGGCACGTACCACCTGCCGACGTTGGTCGGACAGGTCCAGGCGCAGCAACGTCAGGTCTTCGAAGTCCGCGTCGGCGTCCGGCTCCGCAGCCACCTCGTCCAGGGGTACGGCGCGTTCGGCGGCAAGCTGCCGCCGTTGCAGTTGCGTGCCGACCTGGCGCAACGCGATGGCTACCAGCCAGGGCCGGAAGCTCTCCGGCGTCCGCAGCGTCCGCAGTTCCCGCAGGGCACGGAACATGGTCTCCTGCACGACGTCGTCGACGTCCGGATAGCCGCTCAGCGCCCGGCGCACGATGCTGTACACGGTCGGCAGGTACGCCGCAATGAGATCGTCAAGCGCCTGCCGGTCGCCGCCCTGTGCGGCGACGACCAGGCTCGTCTCGTTCGTACGGGTAGCTCGCATGTCCCATCACTGTCACGGGGCCCGGCATGCCGGCCCCGGGCTCCCGGCGGAGCCGAGGCGCTCCTGGTGTGGTGGTTGACTGTGGTGGACACCAGCGGCCGAGTCAAGAAGTAGCCGCGGATCCCCCCAGCGCTCGGCGCCGGGGCCACGCCCCGGATAGAGGCCCGGAATCCTCCGCGCGGTTATCCCGGATGCGGGTCCGGATGCCAGAGGTCTTGCCCTACCGGAAGCCCGGAAGGCGCAGGCAAGCCGCCAATTCATCCGCCTCCCGCAAAGGCGCGGCACATTTCCGAGTCCCTTGAAGGTCGCACCTTGCGATCCCGGCCATCGTGGCGGTATGTTACCGCTCACATCGACACCGACCCATACAGTGGGCACACACCGCCCTCCGGGTGCCGGCCTGCCCCGGGTACGACTCCGGCCCGAGTGGTACGGGGTGGGGAGCTCACCCGGTCCGCCGGGCCCCCGGGCTGCGAAGTCGGCTCCATATCCAGGACACGGCCGTCCCCCTCGTAGATCTTGGAGGCCCCATGAACGCAGGTACGAGATTGTTGGCCGCTCTGACCACGGCTCTGCTGGCGGTGGCAGTGGCAGTTGTCGAGCCCGTCGTCTCGCCGCAGCCGGCACAGGCGTTGAACAACGGAGTGGCCCGGACCCCGCCGATGGGCTGGAACAGCTGGAACACGTTCGGCTGCAACATCAATGAGACGTTGATCCGGCAGGTGGCCGACTCCATCGTCAGCTCCGGCATGCGGGACCTGGGCTACAAGTACGTCGTGGTCGACGACTGCTGGATGAACTCGACCCGGGACGCGCAGGGCAACCTCCAGGCCAACTCGTCCCGGTTCCCCAGTGGCATGAAGGCGCTGGGTGACTACCTGCACGCGCGGGACCTGCTCTTCGGCATCTACCAGGCTCCGCTGGACAGGACCTGCGCCCAGTACTTCGGCAGCTACCCGGGGGCCACCGGGGCCCAGGGGCACGAGGCCCAGGACGCCCGCCAGTTCGCCGCCTGGGGCGTGGACTACCTCAAGTACGACTGGTGCTCACCCAGCGGTTCGATCGACGACCAGGTACGCGTCTTCTCCATCATGCGCGACGCGCTGGCCGCCACCGGCCGGCCGATCGTGTACAGCATCAACTCGAACAGCATCCACGCCAAGACCGGACCCCAGCGAAACTGGGGCGACGTGGCCAACATGTGGCGCACCACCGAGGACATCACCAACGCGTGGGACACCGGGCAGACCAACGGCTACCCGATGGGCATCCAGAACATCGTCAACGTCACCGTGCCGCTGGCCGGCTACGCCGGTCCGGGTGCCTTCAACGACCCGGACATGATGGAGGTCGGCCGGGGCGGCATGAACGACACGGAGATGCACAGTCACTTCGCGCTCTGGGCGATGATGGCCTCTCCGCTGATCGCCGGCAACGACGTGCGGAGCATGAACGCCAGCACCCAGGCCATCATGAAGAACCAGAACCTCATCGCGATCAACCAGGACTCGCTGGCCCTGCAGGCGGTTCAGGTTTCCTTCGACGGGACCCGGCGGGTGCTGGCCAAGCGCCTCTCCAACGGTGACGTCGCGGTGGCCCTGTTCAACCAGAGCGGCTCCACCACGACGATCTCCACGACCGCGGCGGCGATCGGCAAGAGCGGCAGCTCGTTCACGCTGCGCGACACCTGGACCAACGCCACCACCACCAGCACCGGAACGATCTCGGCCAGCGTGCCGGCGCACGGCACGGTCGTGTACCGGGTCAGTGGTGGTGGCATCACCAATCCGCCGACGACCTTCCGGCTGCGCGGCGAGGCCAGCGGGCGGTGCCTGGATCTGGACAACAGCAACACGGCAAACGGTACCGGCACGCTGATCTGGGACTGCCACACCGGTGCCAACCAGCAGTTGACCCAGTCCGGCCAGACCCTGCAACTGCTCGGCAAGTGCCTCGACATCCCGACGAACGCCACCGCCGGAACGCGGGTGCAGATCTGGGACTGCGGCGGTGGCACCAACCAGCAGTGGGTCCTCAACGGAAACGGCAGCATCAGCAGCGTCCGGTTCCCCTCCCTCTGCCTGGACGTCAACAACGCCGGAACCGCCAACGGCACTACCGTGATCGTCTGGACCTGCCACGGCGGGGCCAACCAACGGTGGGCCCGCGCATGACGTCGACCGGCCGGTGTCCGTCGACGGGCGGCCCGACCTCGCACACCGACGTCAACTCCGGCTGCTGATCGTCAACCCGATCGGGCCCAGGTCCGGGCAGGCACCCGGACCTGGGCCCTCGGGTCCGCCCGGGCACCCATGTGGGGCCCGGGCGGGCGCCTGTCGAACGCGACGCCCGGATCGGCGCCTCACGGCCGATCCGGCTCCAGCCTTCCGTCGACCCGCCTCGGTATCTGGCGGAAACCGTCCCGAAGTTCCTCGGGCAGGATCCAGTCCGGAGCGTCCTGCCAGGCCAACGGACGCAGGAACCGACGGATCGACGTGGCGCCGACCGAGGTGTGCAGGGAGTTGGTCGACGGCCAGGGCCCGCCGTGATGCTGGGCCCAGGAGACGCGAACTCCGGTCGGATAGCCGTTGAAGACGATCCGACCCGAGCGTGCCGCGAGGCTGCCGGCCAGCCGGCGCACGACCGCCTGGTCGTCCTGGGGTTCGACGTGGATCGACCCGGTGAGCGAGGGCGGAACGACCGCGAGCGCGCCGTCGAGATCGGCGACATCGTGGTAGCGGACGACCACCAGCAACGGACCGAAGCACTCGTCGGCGATCTCGGCGGACATCTCGGAGAGGTTGATCTCCAGGAGAGTCGGCGCCGCGGCGAAGCCGGCGAGCGGGGTGATGTCGGGGCGAGCCGAAACCCGGGCACCGGCGCGCTCGAGCCTCGCTGCCCCGTCAAGAAACGCGTCGCGGATCCGCTCGTTCAACAGCACCGCGCCGCCGGCCGAGGCCACCTGGGCCCGAAGCGCCTCGACCAACAGGTCACCAGCCGGGTCGGACGGGACGAATGCGAGTCCGGGTTTCGTACAGAACTGCCCTCCCGACCCGGTGAAGGACGCGAAGAGCCCTTCGGCGATCCGACTCCCCCGCTCGGCGGCCGCGCCGGGCAGGATGACGATCGGGTTCACGCTACTGAGTTCCCCGTAGAAGGGAATGGGATCCGGCCGCTCGTCGATCGCCGCCTGGATCGCTCGGGCCGCACCGACGGAGCCGGTCAGGGCGGCTGCGCGGACGGCGGGTTGACGTACCAGCGCGAGTCCCGCGCTCTGTCCGTGAACCACCGCCAGGACCCCGTCCGGCCCGCCCACCTCGCGTACGGCCGCCGCGATGGCGTCGCCGGATGCCTGGGACGTCAGCGGATGGGACGGGTGGGCCTTTGCGATGACCGGGCAGCCCGCGGCGAGCGCCGACGCGGTGTCGCCACCGGCGACCGAGAAGGCGAAGGGGAAGTTGCTGGCCCCGAAGACGGCGATCGGTCCCAGCGGCACGAGCATGCGCCGGACGTCCGGTGCCGGTCCGAGCGGTGTCTCGGCGGCATGGTCGATCGCGGCCTCGACGTACCCGCCGTCGCGTAGCACCTCGCCGAACATCCGGAACTGGATGATCGCCCGGCTGAGTTCGAAGTCGAGGCGTGCGTGGCCCAGGCCGGTCTCCGAGTCGGCGGTGGCGACGAGTTCCGCACGGCGGGACTCGAGCGAAGCGGCGATCTGGTCGAGCATCCCGGCACGATCGGGGCGTGCCAGGCCGGACAGCCAGACCGACGCCACGGATGCGCGGGCGACGGCCGAGTTCAGCTCCAGATCGCTGGTCTCCCGCAGGTCGGTCTCGCGCCGCCGGCCGTCCCTCGGGTCGATCGTGATGACGACGTTCACAACAGTCCTCTCCTGACAAGGTTGCCCATGAGATCCCGGACCCCGAAGTCCCAGGGTTCGCAATCCTCCGTGTGCCGGACGCGGTTGACCAGCGTGCCGAGTGCTGGCGAACCGATCCGGACGATGTCGTCGACCTTGTGCGTGAACCCCTCGCCGGGGCGGTCCCGATCCTGGGTCGGCGCGAACATGGTGCCGAGCATCAGGACCGCACCGTCGGGATAGTGGTGGTGGGGGCCGACCAACTGCCGGACCAACGCCTCCGGGTCCCGCGATATCTGGGTCATCTCCGAGATCGCTTCGAGTCGGAAGCCGTCCTCGCCCTCGATGTCGAGCCGCACCTCCAGCCCGCGCACCCGCTCAAGGTCGAACCGATCGTCGAAGAGTCGGATGAGCGGCCCCAGTGCGCAGGAGGCGTTGTTGTCCTTGGCCAACGGCAGCAGGAGCGCGGACCGGCCCTCGACGTCCCGCAGGTTCACGTCGTTGCCAAGGGTCGCCCCCACGATCCGCCCGCTCGACTGCACGATGAGCGCCACCTCGGGCTCGGGATTGTTCCAGTTGGACGCCGCGAGCACCCCGACCGGAACCGCGGTTCCGACGGCCGACAGGATCTGTCCCTTGGTGAAGATCTCCGCATCCGGCCCGATTCCTACCTCGAGGTACTGGCTCCAGAGGCCCTCGGCGACGAACAGGCTCTTGACCCGCGCCGCCTCCTCGGAGCCCGGCGACAGGTTGTGGAGGTCGGCGCCGACACCGGCGAGCGTCCGCTGGCGGATGTCTGCCGCCAGCCCCAGGTCGCCCCGGGCCCGCTCCTCGATCACGCGCTCGATCATCGAGACCGCGAAGGTCACCCCGGCGGCCTTGAGCGCCTGGAGGTCGACCGGCGCGAGCAGCCAGGGCCGGTCACGGTCGCGGACCGCGGCGGCGGTGTTGGCGAGCACCTCCGCGAAGCTGCCGACGCGCCGGCCGTCGAGCCCGGAGACCACCGCCGCGGGTTCCGCCAGCTCGCAGATGTCACGAACCGTCGGGAACTCGGCACTGACATCGAACACATCGCCGCCGCGGACCACGACGGGCGACGGTCCTCCGCCGGCAGGATCCCAGATCCGGCCGATCAGGATGCTGTCCTCGACGTCGTCCGGCAGCGCGTCGGCGGCCGTGCCGAACCAGTCGGGCGCCGGCGATGGCGTCCTCACGAGCCGTCCCCCAGGTTGAAGAACGAACGCTGGTCCCTGGGACGGATGTCGTAGACGGCGTCCCGGAACATGCGCATGGGGTGCGGCGTGAAGGGATGCCGCGCGATCGCCTCGAGGTCGAGTTCGATGCCGAGCCCCGCGCCCGTCGGGACGAGGATGTCGCCGTCCTCCGTCAGCACGAGGCGTTCGTTGGTGATCTCGGAGCGCCACGGCACGTCGGTCGCCATGATCTCCAGGTACCGGAAGTTGGGCAGGGTCGCGCCGAGTTGGAGCGTCGCGGCCGTGCTCAGCGGCCCACTGGGATTGTGCGGCGCGAAGCCGACGTAGGTGGTCGCGGCGAGGGTCGAGATGAAGGCGAGCTCCGCGATTCCGCCCGCGTGCGTCACGTCGGGTTGGACGAAGTCGACCGCCTGCCGGGCGAGCGCCGGCGCGAAGCCCTGCCGGCCGAACCACCTCTCCCCGGCGGCGATCGGCACCGGCGACGCGCGGCGGATGTCGACGAGGGCGTCGATGTTGTCCGGCGGGCATGGCTCCTCGAACCACACCGGGTCGAACTGCGCGATCTCCGTCGCGATCCTGATCGCGTGCCGGACGTCGAACCGGCCGTGGCCCTCGATGAACAACTCGACGTCCCGCCCGACGGCGGAGCGGACGGCGTCGATCTGCGCGAGCACGCGGTCGAGTTGCTGGGATGTGATCGTGAGGTCGTAGTTCTCGAACGGGTCCCACTTGAGGCCACGGAAGCCGCTCTCGACGGTCCGGCGGGCGGCGTCCGCGTAGTCCTCGGGCGTGACGGCTCCGGAGAACCAGCCGTTCGCGTAGGCACGCACCCGGTCCCGGGTGGCGCCGCCGAGCAGCCGGAAGACCGGGACATCGAGCGCTCGGGCCGAGATGTCCCACAGCGCCATCTCGAGCGAACTCAGCGCGGTCATGATGACCGGACCGCCCCGCCAGTACCAGTCCCGGGCCAACTCGTAGAGGATGCCCGAGATCCGGGTGGGATCGAGTCCCACCACGGCTTCGGCGAGCTCGGCGATCGCTCCCTGGACGGCGCGTTCCTTGCCCTCGAGTGTCGCTTCGCCGAGCCCGATGATCCCCTCGTCGGTCGTGACCCGAACGATCACAAGATTGGTGCGGTAGAAGTCGACGACGAGCGCGTCGACTGAGGTGATCTTCATGGTACGGGTCAACCCTTCACGGCACCGGCGGTCATGCCGGCCACGACGTACTTTTGCGCGAACAGATAGAAGGCGACGGCGGGCAGCGTGAACATGAAGGCGACCGCCATGACCGTCTGGATCGGCGTCCCCAGTTCGCCGATGAAGTTGGCGATACCGACGGATGCTGGTTGCTTCTCCGGGGTGAAGATGAACGTCACGGCGAAGACGTACTCGTTCCAGGCGTGGAAGAACGAGATGACCGCGGTGGCCGCGATCGAGGGAGCGATCAACGGCACGTTGACGCGGGTCAGCACGGCGAGCGGCCGTGCGCCGTCCACCCGCGCGGCCTCCTCCAGTTCCCGCGGAAGTCCGTCGATCGCGCCCTTGAGGATCAGCGCGACGATCGGCAGGACGAAGGCGACGTTGGCCAGGATGAGGCCGGCGAGCGAGTCGAGGAGATTGAACCGGCGGAACAACGAGAACAGCGGCACCACCATGAGCGCCTCGGGAAGCATCTGGGTGAACAGCAGCACCACGGTCAGGACTGCCTTGCCCCGGAACGAGAACCGCGAGAGCGCGTACCCGAGCGGGATGCCGAGCCCTATCGAGAGGACTGTCGTACCCACGGCGATCAGCAGGCTGTTGAGCAGCCAGCCCCCGACCTTACCCTCGGCCAGGCCGTCGACGAAGACTCCGAAGTGGGAGAAGTCGGGTAGCAGTCGGGGCCGCTCGGCGAAGAGGTCCGCGTTGCTCGACAGCGCCGTCACAAGCATCCAGTACAGCGGGAAGGCCGCGATACCCAGTACGACGAGGACGGCGACGATGCGCAGGGTGAGACCGATGCGGAACCGCCTCATCGGAGGTTCTCCTTCGTGACGGCACGGGCGACGAAACGGCTACCCATGATGACGATGAGCGAGATGACGACGCCGACCATGCCGATTGCCGCCGCCGAGCCGAGTTCCTTTGATTCGAAGGCGTTCGAGTAGAGGTCGATGACGAGGGTTTCGGTCCTGCCGACCGGTCCGCCCTTGGTCATCAGCCAGATGAGTTCGAACCGTCGCAGCGACCAGATGGTCATGAGCAGGGCGAGCAGCCCCACGACGGGCTTGATGACCTGCCAGGTGACGACCCGGAACGTCGCCCATCTCCCCGCCCCGTCCATCGTCGCGGCCTCGGTCAGATCGTGCGGGACGGACTGCAGCGCGGAGAGCAGCACGACCGAGGTGAACGGGAACAGCTGCCAGATGGTCGTCGCGAGCACCGCCGGAAGGGCGTACTTCGGGCTGTCGAGAATGGAGCCGCCCGGAACACCGAGGCCGACCGCGTTCAGGAATCGGTTCACGATTCCGTACTGCGCGTTCAGCATCCAGGTCGCGATGAGTGCGACCGCGATACCGGGCGCCGCCCACGGCACGGTGATGAGTGCACGCGCCACTCCCCGACCGCGGAAACCCTTGTTGAGGAGAAGGGCGACGACGAGCCCGGAGCCGACGGCACCGACGACGCAGACAACCACGTAGACGATGGTGGTGACGAGCGTGCGGTGGAAGTCCTCGTCGCCGAAGATGCGGACGAAGTTGTCGAGCCCCACCCAACGGCTGCGGGTCGGGTTCAGCAGCGTCGTACGCGTAAAGCTCAGGAAGATCTCCTGGGCGAGTGGAATCGCCTGGAAAACGACGATGAAGAGGGCGGCGGGCGCCAGGAAGAGATAGGGCGTCCATCTGCTTCCCAGCGGGCTACGCCGACGCCGGCCCGCGGATCGAGGCACTTTCGTCTGCTCCAGCACAGTCATCGGGTTCGGTCCTTTTCACGTAGGACGCTGCCGGCGCGAGGGGCCTCGCGCCGGCAGCGTCGCCTGGTCATCCGACCAGTTCGGTCGCCTGCTGCTGGGCGCGATCCAATGCGGTCTTGAGGTCGACCTGGCCCTGCAGGGCCGCGACCACGTTCTGCACGACGACCTTGCGGATGTCCGGGGTCTTGGCCTCGAACCCGAGCACGATCTGCGGAAGGCTCGACTCGGTCAGGCCGTCGAAGACCGGCAGGAAGGGCGTCTTCTTGAGCGATTCGGCGCTTCGCTGCGTGACGGTCGCGACACTGCTCGCGCCGAGGATCTCCTGCAGCTTGACCTGGTTGGCCGGTTCCAGGGTCCAGCGGATGAAGGTGGCTGCCGCCTCCTTCTCCTCGCTCGCCTCGTTGATGACGACGGGCGCGAGGATCGCACCCTGGGTGCGGACCGGGAACGGGATGGGGGCGACGTTGAAGTTCAGTTTCGCGTTCTGGCCACGGGTCGCCGTCACGTAGCCGCCGTTGTTCAGTTCCATTCCGACCTTGCCCTCGGCGAACATCCGACGGAACGTCGCCGCGTCCGCACCCTTCGGGATCACCTTCGCGTCGTACAGGTCCTTGTACGCCTGCAGGCCCTTGAGGTTGTCGGGCGAGTTGATGGTCAGGGTCTTGCCGTCCGACCACTTGCCGCCGAAGCCGTAGACGTAGTTGAAGATGTCCTGCCACACGCCGGCTTCCTCGGCCTCGGTCTGGCGGAACGCCAGACCGAAGACGTCACCCTTCGTGAGCGACTTCGCCGTCTCGACGAACTGCTCGTAGGTCGTCGGGGGCTTCGGGATCAGGTCCGCGTTGTAGAACATCGCGTAGTTCGACGCCTCGAAGATGACCCCGTGGCGTACGCCGTCGTGCACGACGAACTGGTCCGGCTGCTTCAGCAGGGTGTACTTGCTGACGTCGACGAGGTCGTCGAGCGGTGCGATGAGGCCGGCGTCCGAGGCGGCCTCGAACTCGGGCATGTCGAAGCGGATCAGGTCGGGACCCTGCCCGCTCCCCATCTGGGTGAGGACGGTCTGGCCGAAGGTCGGGTACGGCACCGCCGCGGCGGATACCTGCACCTTGCTCTGGCTCTTGTTGAACTCCTCGAGCCACTGGTTCAGCAGCGGCCCTCGTCCCGGGTCGCCGAAGGTCGAGGCGGCGAAGCTGATCTTCGCTACCCCGCCGTCGTCGCCCCCGGAGTCGGCGGTGCAGCCGGCCAGGAGGATGGAGGCCACTCCGATAATGGTGGTGGTCGCCGCCATCATGCTGCGGCGGACACGGCGCTTCTTCATCGTTACTCCTTGTACACGTCGCAGGACTCGGCCCCTCTGGGCGTCAGTTTGCAACGATCGTAGGAACATATGCAACGCTGTCAAGTAGCGATTGCGCAAGGCGTCAGCTAGATTGCACATACTGCAACCCGGGAGGTGTGCCATGGCACAGTCGATCCAGCGCGCGATCGATCTCATCCGTCGGTCGGCGGAGCACCCGTTGACACTCACGGAAGCCTCCGAGGTGCTCGGGGTCCACAAGTCGACGGCCCTTCGAATCCTCCAGACGCTCGAGACGGCGCGATTCGTCCGCAAGACCGGCACCGGGACCTACGTGTTCGGCAGCGGTCTCATCGAACTGTCGGAACTCGCGCTCGACTCGATGGATCTGCGGCAGTTCGGGACCGCACACCTGCGCCAACTGCAACGGCATACCGGTCATACCGTTCATCTGGCACAACTCACCGGAAACGAGATCATCTACGTCGACAAAGTGGACAGTCCGGCGTTCGACTCCGTGCAGCTGCCGTCCCGGGTCGGCCGAGCGGTCTCGATCTACGCCAGCGCCGTCGGCAAGGTGATCCTGGCCTACCTCCCCCGAGCCGAACGCGACCGCCTCCTCTCGCACGTCGTCTTCGAGCAGTACACCGGCACGACACTCGCCGACCGCGACCGCCTCGAAGCCGAACTCGCCAACGTCGTCGAACGCGGCTGGGCCGCCGACAACGGCGAGCACGACGCCTACGTCATGTGCGTCGCGGCGCCGATCAGGGACTCGCGCGGACAGGTCATCGCCGCCCTCTCCATCACCGCGATCGAGGTCATCGCGACCCTGGAACAGCTGAAGGACAATCTCCCGATCCTGCTCGAGACCGCGACCCTGATCTCGAAGGAACTCGGATACACCCCGAAGCCCCGTCGAAGCCCCGAGTCAGCCGAGTTCTGACCTGCGGATCATCTCCCGCACGGTCGCGCCGGCCCACGCCGTCGTTCCTGGTTCGGGTCCGCCGGAGACTGACCGCCTCCGGCGGACGGTGGGGTCCTCCGACCGGGCCTGCGGTGGCACCTCCGGGTAGGAGATGTCACCGCAGGCCGGTCGACCGAGGTAGGACGCGGGCCGGGTTCAGCCGGCGGCGTCCTCCGGGCTGCTCTGCGAGCCGTTGAACAGCTTGTCGCCGCGGTACCTGGCGACCACCGGGCCGTCGAGCCCGTCACGGACGGTCTTGTGGAGGCGGGCGACGCCACCTCGGACCGGCGCCGATCCGAGGTGCACGTCGCCGACGTAGAAGTCGGCCCTGCCCGACGGGGAGGCGCCGCCGGTGGTCACGGCGCCCACCGCCGCAATCGCGGTGACCTTGACGTTGGAAGATTGACCCGCCGGTGCGGTGTCGACCTCGAGGCTGGTGGTGGTGGCCCGGAACGCCACGTTGCGCAGGTAGTTGTCCAACATCTGGCGCCAGACGTCCCACGTGTGGACGCCGTTGACGTTGTACTCGGCGACCTCGACGCCGGCAGCCCGCAGGGCGGCGACCCGCAACTGCGAGTTCTCGGCGATGTTGCCCAGGCGGTCCTGGAGACCGGTGCCGATGTGGATGCCCCCGGTCACCGCCTTCATCCGGTCGATCTGCGCCGGCGTCGCCGCCGGTCCTCCCCAGCTCCATGCCGCGTGGTAGGCGAACAGGTCGGTGTTGTCGTACAGGATCGTGAAGGCCCGGCTGCCACCTGCCGAGAATCCGCCGAACGCGCGGTCCTCGGCACGGGGCGAGACGCGGTAGTTCTGCTCCACGAACGGGATGATGTTGTTCCGCAGCTCATTGGCGTAGCCCTGGTTGCCGCCGGGCAGGCCGTTGAAGTCGGTGGAGACGATCACCATCGGCTGCACCACGCGATCCTTGATCGCGTTCTCCAGGATGTGCTGGGCCACTCCCTGCATCGTCCAGGCGATCGAGTTGTCACCCGAGCCGTGGCTCAGGTAAAGGGTCGGGTAGGGGGTGGCCCGGCTGGGGTTGTAGCCGTGCGGGAGGTAGACCACGATGTCGTGCACCCCGGCCGGATTGGTCGACAGCGGCGAGGTGTACCGCCGTGACTCCAACGTGCCGGCCCTGGCCGCCTTGACCGGCGCCTGGTAGGCGTTGTCGTACGTGGGGAACTTCTTGCTGTTCGGAACGTACACGCGGCTGCGCACCGCACCTGGCGCACCCGGATACTGCGGCTGCACCTCCCAGGGATTGGCCGGGTCGTCGTGCAGGACGCAGCCGGTTGCCAACGGACTGGCGCAGTCGTGTGTGAAGGCGTACCGGAAAGTGCCGGAGGGCAGCGGCACCGTGATCGTCCATATCCCGTCGGCCCCCTTCGCCAGGGGCAGGATGCGCCACGGGGTAGCCGGCACGTCACCCGGCTGCCACTGGGCGGGTGGGCGACCGTCGCCGCAGTCCTGGCACGTGACGGCCTCGGGTCGGGAGTAGAACCAGTCGCCGTAGATGTGGACGGCCTGGACGTCCAGCGGCGCCTGGTATCTGAACGTCACCGAGTAGCCGGTCGGTGCCTGGTTGGTCTGGATCACCTTGGGCCCCAGGGATCCGGCGTGTGCGGCCGGTGCGGCCGACGCCGCCGAAGCGAGCGCGCTTGCCGAGACCAGGCCAGCGATAGCCAGCACCGCAAGAAGCGATCTCTTCAGCCGCCTGCTCGGCCGGAACGTTGGCGAAGGGTGGGGATGTGCGACATGCATGTGCTGTCCCTCCGATGGGCGAGTGATCAGAGCCTGCTGAGGACCGTGATCGTTAACATGCCTGCAACGATCGTAGTGACATGTGCAACGCTGTCAAGAGCAAATTGCACAGGGCATCGTCTATGTTGCACAATACGCAACACTGTGGAGGCGGGTAACGCTCTTCAGTGGACCGCGACGGACGCGCAAGCGGTGGCCGGCGGCACCCGGGGGCGACGGGCCAACCAGAGCCAGCAATCTCACATCGTCTTCTTGTTATCACGATCGTCAGCGGGCGGTCGTGGAGCCGACCGAGGCCGCCGGCCGACCGTTCGGCGAAGGAGTCGGGTCGGCGCGCCTTTCCGCTCAATCAGGGGCCACAGCCCCGTTCGCCCGCTCGAGAACAGCCCTGTTGAACTGGTCACCGCACTCCTCGGAGCCGACGACGCCGGATCACCGAGGGACCGTCCGGGCGCACCACCCCGGCAGGAAGTCACCGGAGATGTGAGCGCTCACTTGCGCGTGAAACCAATTCTATAGATACTCGTAACTGTCTCAGGACCACCCCGGTGACACCGGCGGCCGGCCTCGTTCGCCCGTGACGGAGCCACCTGCTCGGTCACCTGAGCCTCCTGAAGCGGTAGGGCAACCGGACCGCTGCCCGGACGCGGTACCGCTGCCAGAATGTGAGCGCTAACTAATAGGGAACCGGAAATGCCCAGATCCGACCTGCTCGGCACCCAACTGTCCGTCGTCGCCGTCGCCGGGTCGACCACGGCCGGAGGCACCGTTGCGCGGCTCCTCGCTGCCGGCTGCCGTCGCGGCCGAGTGCGGCGTCGAGGACCCCGACGGGGGCGACGACCACAACCGACCGTCACGTCCGCACCGCAGGCTGACCGCGCGGGCCGGGCCGGTGCGGAGGGGGCAAACTCCGCACCGGCCCAGGGCTCTTCGGGCCGAGTCGGACTTTCCAAAAGAGTCGGAATGCCACGCCCAAGGACCAAAACCCTCCGACGGATCGAGGTTGAGAGTCCGGGAACCTTCCGGGAGGTGTCCGGCACGACTGATCGGCGCTCAGCGATCAACTTCACAGATGTGTAGGCCCCCCATCTCATCAGGAGAGTTCTTTATGATCAGATCCAGAGCAATCAATGTCGGCCTGGTTTCGGCCGGCGTCGCGTTGCTGGCGACGGCCGCGGTTGTCGTGCCGATGCCGGCCGGTGCCGCGGCTGCGGGCTGTTCGGTGACCTACGCCGTGTCGTCGCAGTGGCAGGGCGGGTTCGGTGCCAGCGTGTCGATCACCAACCTGGGTGACCCGCTGAACGGTTGGACGCTGACGTGGTCGTTCAGCGCCGGGCAGACGGTGACGCAGGCGTGGAACGCATCGGTGACGCAGAGCGGTTCTGCGATGACCGCGAAAAACGTGAGTTACAACGGTTCGGTCCCGACCAACGGGAGCGTGTCGTTCGGTTTCAACGGGTCGTGGACGGGCAGCAACCCGGTGCCGACGAGTTTCGCCGTGAACGGCGTGACGTGTACCGGCGGCACCAACCCGACCACGAATCCGACCAGCAACCCGACCAGCAACCCGACCAGCAATCCAACCACCAACCCGACCGTCGCGCCCACGACGACGCCGCCGGGTGGTGGGTGCTCGCTGCCGTCGTCGTACCGGTGGTCGTCGACGGGTCAGTTGGCGACTCCGAGGTCGGGGTGGGTCTCGCTGAAGGACTTCACCTACGCGCCGTACAACGGTCGGCATCTGGTGTACGCCACGACGCACGACAACGGAACGTCCTGGGGTTCGATGAACTTCAGCCTGTTCTCGAACTGGTCGGAGATGGGTTCGGC
>NZ_JADPUN010000172.1 GCF_015690345.1 Plantactinospora alkalitolerans
ATCTCGACGGGTTCCCGGATCTCCGGTGGAGCTGGTGGGGAGGCCATCCGGACCCGTGCCCGGGCCAGCTCCGGATCCCGACGGAGGATCGCCTGTTGGATGTCCCGCAACTCGTGCCCCGGTTCGAGGCCGAGCCGGTCCACCAGGAGCGAGCGGGCCGCCGAGTGCGCGGCGAGCGCCCCGGCGGTGTCTCCGCTGGCGTAGAGCGCCCGGATCAGCTGCGCCCAGGCCCGCTCGCGAAGTGGCTCGTCCGCCACCAGTATCCGTAGATCGGCGATCACCTCGGCGAGCTGCCCGAGCGCGAGGCGTGCCTCGGCGAGATCCTCCCGGGTGGTCATCCGCTGCTCGACCAGGACGAGTAGGCGGTTTTCCAGCGCTTTTCCCGGGGACGCGCCGTCACCGACGGGTCCCCGCCAGAGGGCCAGTGCGGCGTCGAACGCGCGAGCGGCGCCGGAGAACTCGCCCTGCGCCATCGCGTTCCGCCCGTACCTCGTCAGGCTGTCGAACTCGGTGAGGTCGACGTACGCGGCGGGCGCCACCAACTGGTAGCCGTTGCCGCAGGTGACGATCTGGACCTCGTCCGGGTGGGCGATCTGTTGCCGGAGCGACATGACGTAGCCGCGGATGTTGGACGTCGCCGACACCGGAGGCTGCACGTCCCAGAGGGCATCCCTGAGCCACTCCAGGCTCACCGGCCGGTTGAGGTGCAGGAGCAGCGACAACAGCAGCAGGCGTCGCTTCGCGCCCGCGACGGTGAGGGGCCGGCCGTGGTGGTGGACCTCCAGCGGGCCGAGCAGGCGGAATTCGTAGGACATCGCACCCCTTCGGGTCCGGCGGATCAGGGGGCGACGACCGCGCCGACCAGCGCCCGATGGTCCGAGGCGCGGTTGCAGACGGGCGCGGGTGACGCTCCCGTCCGGAGGCCCCGGATCCAGACATAGTCGATCTTGATCGTCGGTTGCCGGGCGCAGTTCGCCGGATCGTTGGCGACTGTGTAATGGGTGTCCGGGTGCGGGTTCACGAACCCGGCGGTCGGGAACGACCGCAGGGCCGGTTCCGTGGGGCGGGCGTTCAGATCGCCCAGGACGACGGCGTACGCCGACTGGGCGCCGACCTGCGCGAGATGCGGCATCTGACAGATCGCGTCGCCTCCGGTACCCAGATGGGTGTTCAGCACCCGGACGTCCACGGTGCCGAGTCGAATCGTCACCGCCTGGTAGGCCCGCTCCTCCGGATCGTTGTCACAGCCGACCCCGTCCCGGGGGAAGGGCGTATTGGTCCAGGCCCGTGGGCTCAGGTCCGTCCGGACGAAGAGTGCCTGGCCGTACCCGGCCAGGCATCCCCAGGCGAAGTCCTGCGCGACCCCGAAGCCGGAACTCCACGCGCTGCCGGTACTCGCCTCCAGGCTGGCCTCGATGTCGTCCACCTGGTACTCGCAGACCTCCTGGAGGCCGACCACGCCGACGTTCTGGGAGGCGATGTGGGCGGCCCACGCCGGTGCCCCGGCGTCCATGGCGCCGCCGGCGATGTTCCAGGTCATCACCTGGACCACGGCGCCGTCCAGGGCGGCCGGACCGGGCTCGGATACGGCCAGCGCCGGATCGGCGGACGTCGTCAGTAGTGCGGCGAGCACGAGGCCGACACCGGCACGGGCACCGAGCCGTCGGCTTCGGATACTGCTTCTCATCCACTCTCCCCTTTCGCGCGGCATGTCCGCGAGTCAGGATCGACCGTCGCGGTACACGGGCGGTTCACCGGCGGTCAACCGCCGGACCGGATAGCGGTTCTCCGCTCGGAAACGCCGAGCGTGCGGGGATATACCAAACTGAAACCGGCGATGTGCGCGGCTGCCCTTTCATATCTTCCGGTCCATGTCGGCGGACCGTTCCCGTGAACCGACGGATATACCCAGGCTGTATTTCCGGTGCATGTTCCCTGCCTAGCGTCGACTACCAGCAACCACCCGACGAAGGAGGCAACGAAGTGCAACTCCTCAGGTACGCCAGCGAGCGGCTGGTCCGTCTCGCCATGCCCGCCGCCGAGGTCGACGCCGCAGCGGCGGGCTGCGTGTACGAGTACTCACACTGCAGGCCGTGCGCGTTGTGGATCGACGAACTCGTGTACGACGAGATCTGCAACGGCAGGTGGACGCGGAAGGTCGGCGCTGGCTGTATGACCTGCTCCGTCTGAACTCCGGACGCGGCGAATAGGGAAATCGGGCCACCGTCCGGTTACCCCGCTGGAGGCGCCGCATATATCCCGGCTGCATCTCCGGCGTACATGCGGTGCCTAGCGTGGACAGCAGTCAAGTAATCGAGGAAGGGGAAAGATGATGGTCAACCTCATCACGTCCGTGGGTGAACGGCTCGTCCGGCTGGTGGTTCCGGTGGCCGACGCGGATGCCGCGGCCGCCTGTTACAGCCAGTACTCCCACTGCGGTCAGTGCCAGTTCTGGCAGAACGAGATCATCTACGACCGGATCTGCAACGGGGTGTTCCAGTACCGCTACGGTGCCGGCTGCGGCACCTGCGCCGCCTGACGGAACTGCCCGAGAGGGAGGACCGGCCGGCTCCCGGCAGTACCCGGGGCCGGCCGGGCCGCTGTCACTGGGACGCGGTGACCAGCTCGGCGCACTCGGTCCGCAGGGCGGCCTTGACCCGCACGTTGCTGGAGGCTTCGGCGAGCGAGCTGGCCTCCTGGGCGTACCGCAGCGCCGTGTCGGTACAGCCGAGCAGCCGCCACGCCTGAACCAATGCGGTGAGCGCGCGGGCTTCGCCGTCCTGGTACCCGGCCCTGCGGGCCCGTTCGATGCTGCGTTCCAGCGCGACTATCGCCTCCGGAAGGCGTCCCTGTCTGATGTAGGTCGACCCCGACTCGACCAGCACGGCACTGGCGACGTAGTCGTCACGGGCCTGTTCGCTCCACGCGAGCGCCCGGTTGAGAAGCCCCGCCGCCTCGTCGGACCGGCCGAGCCTGTTGTACGCCACACCGAGGCAGAGCAGGGCGTACGCCTCACCGATCTCCGCGTCGATCGCCCGCGCCAGTGCGAGTTGGCGCTCCAGGAACGGGATGGCCTCCTCCGGCTGGGACCGGATCAGGTGGGCGTTGCCGAGATTGCCGAGGGCGCGCTGCTCGCCGAACGAGTCCCCGATCTCCCGGCAGATCGCCAGGCCGGCTTCGTGGCGGCGCATCCCCTCCGCCAGTTTCCCGGTCGACAGAAGGGCGCAACCGAGGCTGTCGTGCGCGTTCGCCTCGGATCGGCGGTCGCCCAGCCGCCTCGTGGCCTGGATGGTCTCCTCCAGCAGACCGATGGCGTTCTGGGGATATCGCGCGTGAAGGAAGAACCAGTGCAGGCTGAGGGCGATGCCCACGCCGAGGCGGGCGTGTTCGACCGGGCCAGGTAGTGCCTGGCGGGCGGCGGAGACGAGGTTGTTGCGTTCGCGTTCGAGCCATTCGCGGGCCTGGTCCGGGCCCGACGGTGGCGGCACTGCCGTCTCCACCTCGACCGGGTAGTGGGTACGGCGTGGGTAGGCCAGGGTGGCGCACTGGCGGGCGGCGCTGAGGAGGTGGCGGAAGCCCCGGGTGAGGGCTGCGTCGACCTCGTCCCGGCCGGACCGCTCGGCGGCGACTTCGGCCGCGAAGAGGCGGACGAGGTCGTGCAGGTAGTAGCGGCCGGGTTCGGCCGCCTCGACCAGGTGCGCGTCGACCAGGTGTTCGACGACCTGTCCCGCCTCCACGACGGAGGTGTCGAACAGCGCCGCCGCGAGACTGAGGTCGATGCTGTTCACGCGGAGCGGTCCGAGCAGGCAGAGCGCGCGCGCCGCGGCGCGGTCGCCGGGGTCGTCGCTGCGCTGCAGGGCGGTGTAACTGACGCTCAGACTGGTGCGTACCGCGAGGTCGCCCACGGCGAGTTCGGCGAGTCGGTGCCGCTCGTCGGTGAGGCGTTCGACCATGTGCGCGACGGTCCAGGTGGGGCGGGTCTTGAGGCGCGAGCCGGCGAGCTGGAGACCCAGGGGCAGGTGGTCGCAGAGTCTGGCGAGTCGCCGGGTGGCCGCCGGGTCGCGGGCACGGTCGGAGGTGTGGATCAACCGGTCGAGCATGGCGTACGCGGCGTCCGGGTGCAGCGGCGACAGGTGCAGGTGGGTCGCGCCGTCGAGGGCGGCCAGGCTGGCCCGGCTGGTGACCAGGACGGCGGCGTCGGGGCCGGCGGGCAGGAGCGGCCGGACCTGGGTGGTACTGGCCGCGTTGTCCAGGACGACGAGGATTCGCCGGTCCGCGGTGAGCGTGCGGAAGAGGGTGGCGGCTTCGTCGAGGTCGTACGGCACGTCGCTGGCCGGTACGCCGAGGGAGCGGAGGAACCGGCCGAGGGCGTCGGTCGGGGACATGGGGGTGGCACCGGGGGTGGCGCCGTGCAGGTTGAGATAGAGCTGGCCGTCCGGAAAGCGGTGCGCGGCCAGCCTGGTGGAACGGATCGCCAGGGCCGACTTGCCGACGCCGGGCGAACCGTGGATGACGAGCAGACTGGGGCCGTTGGCGTGGGCTTCGGCGAAGTGCCGTTCCACTCGGTCGAGCTCCTCGTCACGACCGACGAAGGTCGCGACGTCGAGTGGTAGCTGTCGGGGCGGAGTGGGGGCGGCCTTGGCCGCAGTGACGACGACGGGTTCGGCGGTCTGGCTGAGGGCCGGGTCGGTGGCGAGGATACGGCGGTGCAGTGCCTGCACCGACGGGCTCGGTTCCACGCCGATATCGTCGATCAGACGGCGGCGCAGGCGCTGGTAGGCGGCGAGGGCCTCGGCCTGCCGGCCGTCGCGGTACAGCGCCAGCATCAACTGCTCCCAGAGGTGCTCCCGCAGGGGGTACCGGAGGACCCAGGTCTGCAACTCGCCCACGACCTCGGCATGTCGGCCCGACCGTACGCGCACGTCGAACAGTTCCTCCACGACGGTGAGTCGCTGCTCCTCCAGGTGTGTGACAGTCGCGGCGATGGCCTGCGTGGGGCTGGGAACGTCCGCGAACGCCGATCCGCGCCACAGCGCCAGGGACTCCTCGAAGTGAACTCCTGCGAGCTGGTCGTCACCCTGCTCCCGTGCGGCCCGGCCCGCGCCGGCCAGCCGTTCGAACACCAGCATGTCCAGTCGGTCCGGCGGTACCTTGATCGAATAGCCGTGCGGGTCGGTACTGATCGTCGCCGAGGCCGGGTCCGCCGGTGCCAGTACCCGCCGCAACGCCCAGATGTACGTCTTGAGGTTCGCCCGTGCCGATCGGACCGGCCGGACTTCCCACAGGGAGTCCACCAGACTCTCGACCGACACCACGGAGTTGGCGTTGGCGAGCAGTACGGTCAGCAGCAGTCGCAGTTTCGGTCGACCGATTTCGAGTGTTTCGCCCGTATCGGTCGTAACGGACAGCGGCCCGAGTACGCGGAACTCCATCGTCCCCTCCGATCCGCAGGTCAGCGGCTCTCCATCGCGGTGGCGGTATTCGGAACCGCGACCGGGCGAGGCTGGCGGTCTGGCGGCGCATTCCAGGTCGACCGCCGTGATCCGGACGGCATTTGTTGATCATGTGCGGTTTCGGAATCGTATCCCGGTTCGACCTTCGTCGACCAATGTGGTAACCGTGATCAGAAACCACGGAAAAGTTCGGATTTCGGCCGCCCGACCGTGGCACCGTCGCCCGTGCGGTCCGAGTGATGCCCTGGTAGGTCCTCCTGTCCGGCGACGGGGCGGCGGGCGACGGGAGGTCGAGGGGAAGGCGCTCCCGCCGGCCGGGGTGACTGGCGGTGGAAAGCATTTGGAATAGATTCGGAACTCGGGCGTCGCCACCGAATCTCATGCAAGAAGCCTTCATGTTTCGGGTTCGTCCGGTCTGGGCAAGCTGTTCCGGACCTTGGGCCGGATAGAGGTCCTTGACCGGAAGGCGAGGTGGCCCAGGTGGCCGTGGAGACCGAGAAGCAGCGTTGGCAGCGGAACTTCGCCGACCTGTTGCAGGAGTTGCGGGTGGCGCAGACGGGGGTGCAGATCCTCTTCGCGTTCCTGCTCACCCTGCCGTTCAGCAACGGCTTCCCGAAGACCACGGAATTCCAGAAGGACACCTACGTCGTCGCGCTGCTCGCCGCCGCGGCGGCCACGGCACTGATCATCTCGCCGGTCGCGTTCCACCGGGCGCTGTTCCGGCAGGGGCGCAAGCCCGAGCTGGTTCGGTACGCGCACAGCATGGCAACCGGCGGGCTGGCGTTCATGCTGATCTCGATGGTCAGCTCGGTGCTGCTGATCACGGATTTCATCCTGCCCCGCCCGGTGGCGTTCGTCCTCAGTGGGCTGACCGGGGTGTGGTTCCTGACGTTCTGGGCCGCCCTGCCGTTCTCGCGCCGCAACTGGGCCGACGGCGAGGATGACGAGGACGACGAGGCTGTTCCGGACCGTGACGCTTCGCCGCGGTCCTGATGTGAGCGCTAAAATACTCTCTGTAATCCATACTGGACAGTAGTCATGTTCCTATGATCGGCTTGTCTACGATGTCCGATCAACCGAAGTCGCCCAGCTAGACAACGCTTTTTTGATCATCGCCATCTTCGCCTCAGCGGGTCGCCCCCTACACCGACGCCCTTGACGGAGAGTTATACGCGGCACGGTAACTACGGATGGCGAGAGGCGAGGATGGCAGATTTGCTGGGGGGGCTGTCGACCGGGAGTTCGGTGACAGCGGCCATGGCGGGCCTGGTCGGGGGATTAGGGCTCGGAGGTTTGCTGCGTGGTTACATCCGACACCGGACGCGGATGCAATCGGAGCGGGAATGGTCGGCGCGGACCCAGGCCCGGACCACGGGTCTGATCCGGCTTGCCGGCGGCGCGCAGGCGGACGTACGGATCGACGAGCGGGACCGCGACGGACACCGCATTGTCGAACTCCGTGGGCCACAACCGCACGGTTCCCGTCGAACAGACGGGAGCAGGGCGGCATGAGCGAGTGTAGCGAGCGAATCGGTTGGCTCAGTTCGCAGACTCATGACGACGCCGAGCACAGCGAGGTGGCGGGCATGAGCGAGTGTTGCGAGCGAATCGGTTGGCTCAGTTCGCAGACTCATGACGACGCCGAGCACAGCGAGGTGGCGGCATGAGGAGTGGGGACAATGCGATGGTGCGGGCCGAGTCGGCCGCCCGGTTGGGGGACCGGGGGCAGGCGGAGCCGGATCTGAGTTTCGAGGAGTTCTGCCAGCAGAACATCGTCCAGGTCGAACGCTTCCTGTCGAGTCAGTGCGCGGACCGCGGACTGGTCGAGGATGCCGTACAGGAAGCCTTCATCACGGCCCGGGACAAGTGGGAGCAGATCCGCGACTTCGAGAAGCCGCTGGCCTGGATGTACAAGACCGCGCGGTACAAGCTGCTGGTTCTGCGGCGGCGCTACCGCCAGGACGTGGTGCTGGGCCTGGACGAGGTGCCGCCGGAACGCCTCGCCGAGCCGGCCGACTCCGCGGAGGCGCGGGAGCTGCTGCGTAGCTGGTTGCCGCAGTTGCCGCCGCGTCAGGCAGAGGTCTTCACGATGGCCTTCGAGGGCTGGTCCGATCTGGAGATCGCCCAGGTGCTGGGCATCGCCTACAACACGGTGCGCGCCTACCGGCAGGAGGCTCGGCGCCGGTTGAAGGAACTCGCGCAGCAGGCGGGATTCGACGCGCCCGCCGGAAGGGGGCGGGGATGAACCTGGACGACATCCTCGCGATGGCCTCGGACCAGACGCTCAGCCAGTTGGAACGGGCCCGGGCCCGTCGGGCCACCCGTCGGGTCCAGCAGGAGTACCAACGCGCGGTCTCCGCGGGGCGGGAGCTGATCGACGACATCGACGTACGGGATCCGCTCGCGGCGGACGTCGACGAGGCGGCGCGGATCAGCCGGGCGGCCCAGATCGCCAAGCTCGGCACCCTCACCTGGGTGCGGGCCAGCGAGGAGCTGACCTGGTCGGACGAGATGTCGCTGATCTTCGGCTATCCGCCCGGTACGACGCGACCCTCGATCAGGCTGCTGACCCGGCTGATCCATCCCGACGACGCCGACGAGGTACGCCGGACCGTCGAGGCCGCGTGGCGGGAGCGGACGGTGAAGGAGACCACGTTCCGGGTGGTGCGCCCGGATCGGGTCACCAGGTACGTGCACTGTCACGTCGAGTTCGTCGTCGACGGGGACAACCATCCGTACGGCATCGTCGTCACCGGACAGGACATCACCGAGGTCGAGTTGGCCCGGCAGGAGCGGGTCCGGCTGGCTCGGCGTCGGGAGACCGTGCAGACCGAACTGGCCGGGCGTGATCCGGCCACCGGCCTGCTCAGCCGGCAGCGGTTCGCCGACGAGATCGACACCGCGCGGCGGGGCGGCTCCGGCGTACTGCTGGTGGTGGCCGTCGAGCCGGCGGTCGGTGCCAGCACGGACGACCAGGACCGGCTCGCCTCGGCGGTGGCCACGGTCGTCCGTCGGGCCGCCCGGCGTGCGGACGTCTGCGGTCGTACCGGTTCGGGGGAATTCGGTGTGCTGATGCACCGGACGACGCTCGACTCCGCCACCGCGCTGGCGAGGACCATTGTGGAGGGCATCCGGAACCAACCCTTCGTGGTCGGCCAGGCCCGACTGCGGCTCGACGCGGCCGGCGGCTTGGTCCGGTACCAGGGCCGGGACGAGACCCGGGGGATCGACCTGCTCGTCGACGCGGAGACGGCCTGGCGGCAGGCCAGGGATTCGGGTGTGCCGTGCGTGGCACTGGAGCAGCCGGCACCCGCCGACGAGCGCCGGGAGATCTGCCGGAACCGAGTTCGGGCGTACCTCGCCGACGACCGGCTGACCCTCTACACCCAGCCGATCCTGGACATGAGGCTCAACCAGATCACCCGGCAGGAGATCCTGCTCCGGCTGGTGGACGACGGCGGCAAGGCCTACTCGGCGTCGAGTTTGCTCGGCGACGCGGAGCGGATCGACGAGGTGCTGCCGATCGACCGATGGGTCATCGACCGGACAATGGAACTGATCGCGCGGGGCGCGCACACCTCGCACTACCAGGTGAACCTGTCCAGCCGGTCGCTCGGTGACCCGCACCTGCTCGAACACGTCCAGGGCAGTCTTCTGCACTACGACGTCGATCCCGGCCAGCTCACGTTCGAGATCACCGAGACGGCACGGATCGCGAACCTGACCGAGGCGCACAACTTCGCGCACGGGATCCGGGAGATCGGCTGCCAACTCGCCCTCGACGACTTCGGGTCGGGATATGTCCCGTTCGCCTTCCTCACCTACTTCCCGGTGGATCTGGTGAAGGTGGGCGGCGAGTTCATCTCCGGTATCCAGGACTCGGCGGCGAACCGGACCATCGTGCGGTCGATCGTCGACATGTGCCGGGCACTCGGCATCCGTACCGCCGCCGAGCACGTCGAGGACCAGGTGACGATGAACCTGCTCCGCGACTACGGAGTGGACTTCGCCCAGGGATACCTGGTCGGCAAGCCGAAGCCGGTGAACACTCCGCACCGCCCGGCGACCGCCCCGGCGGAAGCCGACTACACCGACCCGGAGCGAGCATTGCGAGTCGCTACGGGATAGCCCGGGGGGCCGGGGGAACGGACCGGCTGGGCGAAAGCCGCTTCTCGGCTCGGAGGGCCCGCAAGGGCCGGAACCGAGCGGGCGGCGAGTAGCCCGGCCGGTCCGCCGGGCACCGACCCCGGCACCGACCAGCCCGGCACCGACCAGCCCGGCACCGACCAGCCCGGCACCGACCAGCCCGGCCGAGAGCATTCCCACGGCAGGCAACCTCGCCATCCGCTGGCGCCGTCGTAGTGGCGTGACGAGTCGAACAGAGCCGCAGCCGGCGCCGTCGGTGCTGCCGCTGCCGCCGCCGTCGTCGGCCGGCAGGTTGGCGCGGACCCGGCTCAGGGCCACGGCGATCCTGCTACTGGCCGTGTCGGGAATCGCCACGTCGAGCGCCGGATGCGGTCCGGGCCGGGCTCCAGGATCTGCGGGTACGACAGCAGCGTCCGTTCCCGCGGAGCGGACCGGATCCGCCGGACCGGGCCTGCTCGACGCGGCTCTGCTGCCGCCCACCTGGCTCGGCAGCGGCTGGCGGGAGGGCCCGACCCCGCCGGAGAAACCGCCCTGGCCGTGGTTGCAGGCCGACTGCCCCGGGTACCGGAACGAGGACTATCCCGCACAGGGGCACCGGCGGGACGCGGTGCAGCGCCGCTTCCAGCAGGGGCAGACGAACCTGATCGCGACGCATGTCGTCGAGGCGTACGAGCCCGGCTGGGCGGCGCGGGCCGTCACGGATGTGCGACGGGTCGTCGAGACCTGCCCGGAGTATCCGATTCTGGGTGGAGCCCTCTCGTTCGCCGTTGTCGGGGCGGACTTCCCGGCCGAGGACACGCTGCTCGTCCGAGGTCGGATCGAGTCCTCCGGGGCACCGGACAGGGTCATGCTCTTCGTGACCGTACGCCGTGGGGATCTGCTCTCCACGCTGAGTTTTCCGGAGCCGGCGGACGAGCGGGCGGCGTACGCGGCGGCGGCGAAGCTGGGCGATCTCCTTGGCTAGGGGGGTGGCCAGGTACGTGCTGACCGAGCTGCGCCGCGTACCGGGATCGGCTGCGGCGTCATCCTGAGCTGCCCACGGACGGGACCGGTGGGTCGAGTCGCCGGCTGGCCCGGAGGTTGCCGATGCCGACGTCGAGCGCGGCCTCCAGGTGGGTGATCCGGCCGGTCGCGAGCATCACCACGACACCGCCCTGGATGCCCGCGAGCAGGGCGGCGGCGGCCTGGTCGGCGTCGAGTCGGGGGTCGACCTCGCCGATCGTCTGCATGTGCCGGACTCCCGCGCTGATCTCCGCCTGCCAGGTGCGGAGCAGTTCGGTGACCACCGCCTGGGCGCCGGGGGTGGCGCGGCCGAGGTGTGCGACGAGGCCGCTCAGGGGGCAGTCCATTCCCTGGCCGAGGTAGCGGGCGACGACCCGGTCCCGCCAGGCCGACCAGGCCGGCCAGGAGGTGAGGTCACCGAGTTGTGGCTGCTGGTCGGTGAGTACCCGGTCGGCCTCGTACCGGGCGACCGCGAGGAGCAGTTCGTCCTTGCCGTCCGGGAAGTAGTGGAAGAGCTGGCTCTTGCTGGTGCTGGTCCGGGCCCGTACGTCGTCGAGCGTGGTGGCCGCGATACCGCGCTCGCGGACCTCCGCCGCCGCCCCCTCGATGATCCGTTGCCGGGTCGCGGCCCCCTTATGGGTTAATGTCCGGTTCATGCCGCCCCGCTCCGCTGGACTATTCGGTCCATTCTATCGCTCGCCCATCCGAGAACTTTGGACTTGCCGGTCCATTTATTGCGACGCAGGGTTGGGGACCGGTGGCCCACTTCCGGGGCCGACCACACGCTCAGCCTTCTGCGAGGGAGCACTTCATGAACGACTATTACCTGCTCGGCCGGTCGGGACTTCGGGTGAGCCGGCTGGCGTTGGGCACGATGAACTTCGGCACCGCCGGCTTCCACGCCGCGTACGGCAGGACCGAGGCGGAGGCCGAGCCCGTCTTCCGGGGCTATCTGGAGGCGGGCGGCAACTTCGTCGACACGGCGGACTTCTACACGGCGGGGGAGAGCGAACGCATCCTCGGCCGGTTGATCGCGTCCGCCGGAGTGCGGGACAAGATCGTGTTGACCAGCAAGTTCACCAACAGCATCGACCCGGCCGACCCGAACGCCAGCGGCAACGGCCGCAAGCACGTCATCCGGGCGCTGGACGCGACCCTCCGCCGGCTCGGCACCGACTACCTCGACCTGTACCTGCTGCACACCTGGGACCGGATCACCCCGGTCGAGGAGGTCGTGCGTACCTTCGACGACCTGGTACGCGCCGGCAAGATCCGGTACGCCGGCCTCTCCGACGTCCCCGCCTGGTACGCCGCCCGCGCACAGAGCCTCGCCGAGGCGCACTCGGGCACTCCGCTGATCAGCCTCCAGTTGCCGTACTCGCTGATCGCCCGGGGGATCGAGCCGGAGTTCGTACCGATGGCCCAGTCCCTGGGGTTGGGGTTGACCGCGTGGAGCCCGATCGGTGGCGGGCTGCTCACCGGCAAGTACCGGCGGACCGGCGACGGCGTGGCCGGCGAGGGCCGGCTCGGTGCGCCGGGCGGGCACCAGCGGCCGATCGGCGAGCAGGAGTGGCGGGTGATCGACGCGCTGGAGGGCGTGGCCGCCGAACTGGGCCGGAGCATGGCCCAGGTGGCGATCAACTGGGTGGCCACCCAGCCCGGGGTCGGGTCGGCGATCATCGGGGCGAGCAGTTCCGAGCAGTTGGCGGGCAACATGGCCGCGCTCGACTTCGAGATCCCGTCGGATGCGCGCCGCCGGCTCGACGAGGCCAGCGCCGCACCACTGACCGGGCCGTACACGATGTTCACGCCCGAGTACCAGTCCTGGATCGTCAGCCCCGGCCTCGGGATCGGCGACAAGCCGGCCGGCTACGCCCCGCCGGTGTGGAACGGTGCCGCCCAGCCGGTCACCTGATCCCCGCTCCGGTGTCGGCTCGGCTATCGGGTCGGTAGCCGAGCCGGCGTCCGGGTCAAGATGGCCGATGAGCCGGCGGCGTCCACGGTTCCACGGTTCCCCGGCTCACCGGCCTCTTGCTGGCTCACCGGCCTCTTGCTGGCTCACCGGCCTCTTGCTGGCTCACCGGCGGACCCACCGGTGGTAGGCATCAAGGTCGACGTTGCTGCCGCAGATGACGGTGACCACGTGGCGGCCGGCGAAGCGGTCGGGGTCTTCCAGGACGGCCGCGATGCCGAGGGCCGCTGAGGGTTCGACGACCAGGCCAGCGTGCTCCAGGAGCATCCGCATGCCCTCGATGATCGACGCTTCACGGACCAGGACCGCATCGTCGGCCACCTGCAAGAGGTCGTTCAGGACCGCCGGGATGGGGTACCGGCCGGCGACGCCGTCGGCGATGGTGTCGGTCGAGTCGGTGGTGATGACCCGGCGCTCGTGCCAGGAGCGGGTCATCGCGGGTGCGCCCAGCGGCTGTACGCAGATCACCTGGACGTCTGGCGACAGGGTCTTCAGGACGTAGCCGACACCGGTGGCCATCGCGCCGCCGCCCAGGGCGATCAGGACGGTGTCCAAGGAGGAATCCGCGCTCGCCAGTTCCAGGCCGATGGTCGCCGCACCCTCGCAGGTCTCGATGTCCCGGCTGTCCTCGATCAGCCGGACGCGGCGCTGTTGCGCGATACTCGCAGCCCGTTCGCGGGCCTGCTCGAAGTCGCCGTCGACCAACTCCAGCGCCGCACCCAGCGCGCGGATCCGACCGAGCTTGGCGGCGGGTGCCCTGCGTGACGCCACGACCGTCACGTCGAGGCCGCGGCGGTGACCTGACCAACCGAGTGCCTGGCCGAGGTTGCCAGCGCTGGCGCACACTGCGGCTGTGCGGCCCTGGCCGGTCAGCAGGCTGGCGACAAGCTCGGTGCCCCGGCCCTTGAAGCTGCGTACCGGGTTCGCCGTCTCGAGTTTGATACTCACCGTGCAGCCGAGTCGGCGTCCGAGCGCGTCACACTGGTACAGCGGGGTATCCAGAAAGATCGGGTCGATCACGCGGCGGGCCGCGCGAATCCGGTCAAGGTCGAGGCGCGTGGTGAGCATGACCAGCGAACGTACCGCAGAGCGGCGTCGCCTTGACTGCCAATCTCACGGGATGCTTCCGTGTCACGTCCCGGACCGCCTTTCGCGGCACCTCGTCAGACGCGCCTGCGGCTCAGTGGGTGCTGACGGTGTGGACGAAGGCGCGCCAGGCCGTGGGGTCGAAGGTGAGGATCGGGCCCTCACGGTCCTTGCTGTCGCGGACGTGTACGGCGTCGGAGAGGTTGTCGGCCACCTCGACGCAGGTGTCACCGCCGTTGGAGGAGCGGGTGGAGGTGCGCCACTGGGCGTCGCTCAGGTCCATGTCTTCGCCGCTTCCTTGAGCAGGTCGAGGGAGTGCTGGCGCGGCAGCGCCTCGCTGCGGACGCACTCCCACGCCTCCTGCAGGCTATCAATCTCGTCGGGCAGCGTGACGATCTGACCACGGAGCAGATTGTCCAGATAGCCGAGCCAGCCGTTGCCCTCCTGCGCGGCCAGCACGAACGGCCCGGCCAGCCCGGCGTACATGCCGATGCCGGCCGGCCCGACCAGCAGGTCGACGTTCGGCAGCTCGGCCATCGCGACCAGGTGGTCGAGCTGCTCCCGCATGATCGCCCGAGTTCCGATCAACCGGCCCAGCACGGTGGCGTCCAGCACCGCGAAGAGCTGCACCGGCAGCTCCCGAGTGAGGATGGCCTGCCGCTCCAGCCGGACGGCCACCCGGCGGTCGATCTCCTGCTCGGTGAGCCGGCTGCCGGCGGCGATCACCGTCCGGGCGTACGCCTCGGTCTGCAACAGTCCCGGCACCAGGTTCGGTTGGAACGTCCGTAGTATCCGGGCGTTCCGTTCGGCCTCCCGCCACGAGCGGAACCACTGCCCGTCCCGGGTGGCGACCCGGAGCAGCTCCATGAAGAGGCCGCCGGTGTCGAGTTCGCGGTCCGCCAGGGTCAGGTAGCGGGCGTCCAGCGGGCGGGTGCCGGTCTCCACCGCGCTCACCAGCGAACCGGAGAAGTTGATCCGCCTGCCGAACTGGTCCTGGGACAGGCCGGCAGCGACCCGCATCCGGCGGAGCTGCGCCCGGATGAACTCGATCAGCGGGGCCTCGACCGGTCGCTCGCCCCGTTGGTCGTCGCGAGCCCGGCCATCCTGTTCGTCCACCATCCCCCCTCGCCGCCCGGCACCGTTCCGTCGGCGCCGGTAGCTACCTTGGTCGATTCCTGGACGCACCGTAGTGGCTCCGGCTCGGACAGTGAAGGCCCCGGGCGCCATCCGTGGCGAGATCCAGGACCTCTGTGGAATGCGTCCACGCAATGACGCGCACGGGGGATGGCCGGACGCCGACGGCATAACTCGTGCTACCGGCGGGTAACAAATCGGCGTAGCGTTGTCCGCACGGACATCAGGAGCGTTAGGAAGGGCCCCTTCTACAACAGAAAACGATAAGAAGGGGCCCTTCCTTACATCCCCGAGGAGGTTGCCGTGACCACGACGGAGCACAGTACGTCGGCGGCGGACGGGTCGGACGGCTCGGCCGGGCCGGAGGGCTCGGCCGGGTCGGGCGGCTCGGACGGAGTCGGGCCGCTGCCGAAGGAGGCCGGGCAGGTCACCGAGCGGGAGGCCCGGCAGGTTGCCGAGGCGGCCCGGGAGGTCGAGTGGGGCAAGCCGAGCTTCGGCAAGGAACTCTTCCTCGGCCGGTTCCGGCTGGACCTGATCGACCCGTGGCCACAGCCCGACCCGGAGCGGGCCGCCAGGGCGGAGGAGTACCTCGACCGGCTCGGGGCGTACGTGCGGACCGAAGTGGACGGTGCGGCGATCGAACGCGACGCGCACATCCCGGACGAGGTGTTCCAGGGGCTCGCCCGGCTCGGCGCCTTCGGGATGAAGATCGACGAGAAGTACGGCGGTCTCGGCCTGTCGAACCTGCACTACTGCCGGGCGTTGATGCTGGCCGGCTCGGTCAACCCGTCGATCGGGGCGCTGCTGTCGGCGCACCAGTCGATCGGGGTGCCGCAGCCGCTGAAGATGTTCGGCACCGACGAGCAGAAGCAGCGTTACCTGCCCCGGCTGGCCGCCGGTGAGGTGTCGGCGTTCCTGCTCACCGAGCCCGACGTCGGTTCCGACCCGGCCCGGCTGGGCACCACCGCCGAGCCGACCGAGGACGGCACCGGCTACCGGCTGAACGGCGTGAAGCTGTGGGCCACCAACGGCACGGTGGCGAACCTGCTGGTGGTGATGGCCCGGGTGCCGAAGGCGGAGGGCCGGCGCGGCGGGATCACCGCGTTCGTGGTCGAGGCCGACTCGCCGGGGATCACCGTCGAGCGGCGCAACGCCTTCCTCGGACTGCGCGGACTGGAGAACAGCCTGACCCGCTTCTCCGACGTGCTCGTACCGGCCGAGAACGTGATCGGCGGCGAGGGGCGCGGCCTGAAGATCGCCCTGACCACGTTGAACACCGGACGGCTCTCACTGCCGGCGATGTGTGTCGGCGCCGGCAAGTGGTCGCTGAACGTGGCCCGGGAGTGGGCCGCCGACCGGGTCCAGTGGGGTCGGCCGGTCGGCGAGCACGAGGCGGTGGCCAGCAAGCTCGCCTTCATCGCCGCCACCACCTACGGCATGGAGACCATGCTCGACCTCTGCTGCCTGCTCGCCGACGACGACACCAACGACATCCGGATCGAGGCGGCACTGGTCAAGCTTTACGCCAGCGAGATGGCCTGGCAGATCGCCGACGAACTGATCCAGATCCGGGGCGGGCGCGGCTACGAGACAGCCGATTCGCTGGCCGCCCGGGGCGAGCGGCCGGCCGCCGTCGAGCAGATCCTGCGCGACCTGCGGATCAACCGGATCTTCGAGGGCTCCACCGAGATCATGCATCTGCTCATCGCCCGGGAGGCGGTCGACGCCCACCTGTCGGTGGCCGGCGACATCATCGACCCGGAGGCCGAGCTGGGCCGCAAGGTCCGGGCCGGCGCGAAGGCGGGTGCGTTCTACGCGAGGTGGCTGCCGTCGCTCGCGGTCGGTCGCGGCCAGAACCCGAGCGGGTACGCCGAGTACGGTCCCCTCGCCGGCCACCTGCGGCATGTCGAGCGGTCATCCCGGAAACTGGCCCGGTCGACGTTCCTGGCGATGTCCCGGTGGCAGGGGAAGCTGGAGCGCAAGCAGGGCTTCCTCGGCCGGATCGTCGACATCGGCGCGGAGCTGTTCGCGATGTCGGCGGTCTGCGTACGGGCCCACGCCGAACGGGAGACCCGGCCAGAGGGCGTCGAACTGGCCGACCTGTTCTGCCGGCAGGCCCGGGTACGGATCGCCGCACTGTTCCGGGCCCTGTGGGAGAACACCGACTCCGTCGACGCGGCGGCGGCGAAGCGGATCCTCGCCGGCCGGTACGCGTTCCTGGAGCAGGGGGTGATCACCCCGGCCGACGACCACCCGTGGGTGGCGCCCTGGCAGCCGGGTCCCTCGACCGCGCAGGACGTACGCCGTCGTATCCCGCCGGCCTGAGCCTGCGACCAGCCGGTCAGCCGTGCCAGAACTCCTTCGGCGCGGCGAGTGGAGCCAGCGTCTCCCACAGTTCCCCGGGGATGTCCCAGGTGGCCAGCCGGGCGGTCGCGGCGATCCGTTCCGGGCGGGAGACGCCGACGATGGTCGAGGTGATCCGGGGGTCGCGGGTCGAGAACTGTAGCGCCGCCGCCGCGAGCGGTACGTCGTGCGCGGCGCACGCCTCCTCCATCGCCCGGATCCGGCGCAGCACCTCCTCGTCGGCCGTCCGGTAGGCGTACTTGCTGGTGGCGGCGGTGCCCTTGACCAGGATGCCGCCGCCGAAGGGTGCGCCGTTGACCACGCCGACGCCGAGCGAGACGGCCTCGTCGAGCAGGTCTCCGGCCGACTGCTCCACCAGGGTCCAGCGGTTGTGCGTGATCAGCGCCGTGAAGACACCGGTACGCAGGTACCGCGCCATCAGGTCCACCGGGCCGCCGGCCACGCCGAGCTGCCCGATGACGCCCTCGCGTTGCAGGGCCAGCAACGCCTCGACCGGTCCACCCGGTGCCATCCCCTCCTCGAAGCTGATGTGCTCCGGATCGTGCAGGTAGACCAGCGGCAGCCGGTCCAGGCCCAGCCGTTCGAGGCTGCCCTCGGCCGACCGGCGGACCTGCGCGCCGGAGAAGTCGCCGGTCTCGAAGTTCCGGTCCACCTTGGTGGCGAGCACGAAGCCGTCCGGTACACCACCGATCCGGGCCAGGGCGGCACCGATCCGCCGTTCGCTCGCCCCGTCGCTGTAGCCGGCGGCGGTGTCGAGGAAGTTGAACGGGCCGGTGAACGCGGCGACGGCGGTCTCGGTGCCGCGTTCGGCGCTGACGTCGTACCCGAAGAGGCCCGGCATGCTGCCCAGCGGGCCGCCGCCGACGCAGACCGGCGTGACCAGCAGGCCGGTCGCGCCGAGCGGGCGGCGCGGAAAATCGGTCATCGGCCCATTCTCCCCGGTCCCAGGCCGAGAGCCCGCAGTTCCAGCGCGGCGAGGGCTTCGACCACCGCGTCGTCGCCGCGCCGCCACGCCTGCGCGACATCCGGGTCGATCCGGGTCAGCTTGCGCAGCGGCTGGGTGGCCAGCGCCCGCAGCGCGAGCAGGTCCCGGCCGGCGGGCGCGGCCCGCAGCGTCCGGGCGGCGCCGGCCCGGCGCATCCAACGCAGCCGCAGCGGCAGCCAGCCGAGCAGTACCAGTCCCAGGGGAAAGACCAGCAGGGCCAGCGACAGGGCGAGTGCCAGGTCGCCGACCAGGGCCTGCTGGTCCCGGCCGGCGTCGGCCATCGCGCGGGCGGCGTCGGCGGCCTGTTCGAACGGGGCGGTCAGCTCGTCCCCGACCACCGGTACCCGGTCGAGCTTGCTTCCGGCGTCGGCGAGATTGTCCGCCAGCCCGCCGCTGGCGCTCTCCAACTTCTGCCCGGGTACGGCGAGTTTCTGGATCAGGTCGTACAGCGCCAGCGCGGCCCGGATCCACAGGTAGATCCAGGCGATCACGAACAGGTCGGTGAGGAGTTGACGGGCGGCGGTCGGAATACGATCGGCGTAGATCCTCATGCCGGTCAGAGTGCCACGCGCCGCTGCGTCGTGCCGAGCGCGAAAGTGGCCGGGCGGCGCGATGCCGGTGGGCCGGCGGACGGGCAGTCACTCCCCGTCCTCCGGCCCACCGTCCCCCTCGTCAGCCGCGGCCGGGCACGATGGTGTAGTCCACCCCGCCCACCACGAACTTCTCCCCGAGTTCGCGAGCCGGCCCGACCTGCAACACCTGGAGCACGTACGGCTTCTGCTTGGCATCGCCGGCCGCGAAGCTCAACTGAAGGACCGGACGCTCATCCGGATTGATCAGCAGGTCCTTGATCTGTGCCCGACTCGGGTCCACCTCGAGCTGGTTCCGGCCGACCACCCGGACGCCCTCACCGCCCCGGCCCGCCTTCACCCACCGCTCGAACAGCTCCGGGCCGAGGTCGACGACGACCTTCACCCCCGGGACGACCTGGTCCGCCGGCCGGAACACGAGGTCGAAGTTGGCCGGTACCGGAAGCGCGTTCGCCAGCGCGTACGGCCGGACCACGGGCGGCCCACCCGGTGTGGCCGGAACGGTGTTGGCGTTCTTCCAGACGAGGTTGTTGTTGTACTGCGTGTTGATGGACGTCGACGTGCCCTCGAAGTTCATCGGATCCGTGTCCGAGTCCCACCGGAGCAGGAGGCAGAAGTGGCCGATGGAGGGCACGTTGGGCCACTCGATGGAGGTGACCGTCTCACCGGCCGCGACCGGCAGGGTCTTCGTGCCGATCGGGGTCCAGTGCGCCGGCCAGTTCGCCCCGCCACCCGAGGTGGTGTAGTACGCGCGCAGGGTGCCGGTGCTGGTGCCCTGCCCGTACGGGCCCGGGTTCCGGAGCTTGGCGAAGATGTAGCTCGTCGACCCGACGACCGGATTCGTGCTGGCCGCACACTCGGTCGCGGTGGGGCAGATCTTGACGTCCGGGCTGTTGAAGAAGGACGAATAGATCGCACCGTGCGGCTCGTACCCGACGTCGGACGCGGTGTCCTTCATGTAGACATCGGTACGCGCGGACACCGCCGCGGCCGTGTCCGACCCGGTGCCGACGGCGCCGCCCATGGCGGCGCCACTGGTGGAGACCGTCAGCAGGGTCGCCAGCGTCGCGCCGAACAGCAGTATGACGGCTCGTTGCAGGCGTGGACCAGTGGTGGTGGTCATGGCAGGTTCTTCTCCTCAGGTACTGGGCGTCGAATGGCGAGGAGCGCTCTCGCTAAGCCGGCGAAAGAACTGTATGTCAATGACTGGCAGCAATGGAATAGGCGGAAAATTCGATTGCCGCGCGTGCCCACATTTGCCGGGGAGGGGGTAATTCTCGAATGCGATGGAATATGAACGGAGAAAATGCGCGACTATTTGTATCAACGGAGCCCGGTCGTCCTCCTGTACACCCACGCGTTTCCGGGCCTACGGAAGGGCAGGTCGCGATGCCCGGAAAGTGGGGTACCGACGGGCCTCCTCGACCGGTGCACGGTCGAGGGCGCTGGTCGGCCGGCGTGGCGAAATGGAGATGCGGATGCGGATGCGGAGGTGGGAGCGGCGGGCCGCGATCTACCGGAGCGAGACCCAGGCGGTCGCCACCGCGTACTCCGGGGTCCGCGCGTGCAGTTGGACCGGACCGGACGGGGGCGGACCCAGCGAGAAGAAGCCCACCGGATCCACCGCCACCTCCTCGTACGGGCCGTGCCCGGTACGGGCGACGACCCGGCCACCCCGAGCCGGCGAGAGCTGGCCGACGATGCCGTTCCCGGTCACCTCGATCGCGACGACGACCGGGCCGGCGTGGAACGCGAGAGTACGGGTGGAGCCGGCGGACCGGGTGAGCCCGGCGGGCTCGGCGTCGCACGCCGAGTCGAAGGTCAGCTCCGCGATGGCCAGCTCGGAGTCGATCGTCCGCCAGGCGAACGCCGCGTAGGCGGCGGTCAGGAACTCCTCGGGCGGCGGCCCCGAGGCGCGCAGGGCCTCGCCCAGCTCGCTCAGCAGGACGTCGTCATCGACCGGCGGCCATGGCTCCATCGTGCTCACCTCCGCTCCCCTGAGCGCCCGAGGGCTCCCCGACGAACGGAGCCAGCGCGGGACAGTTCCGCAGCTTGTGCAGGCACCGGGCCTGCGAGGGGCCGATGCTGCCGATCGGCATGCCCAGCCGCGCCGCGATCTCCCGGTAGCTGCTCGGAGGATCGGCGACCAGCAGGGACAGCAGCTCCCGGCAGCGGGCCGGCAGCTGGCCGAAGCCGTCCCGCAGCGCCTGCTGGCGTTCCGTCCGGAGCAGGTTCTCGTCCGGCGCCGTGGAGTCCGCCAACAGGAAGACGCCGACCGTCCCCTCGACGGCGTCGTCGTACGGGTCGAACGGTTGGGTACGCCGGCCGACGCGCAGCAGCCGGTAGCACTCCCGTCGGGTGGTGGTGGCCAGCCAGCTCGCCAGCGCCGCCGGCTCGCGTACCCGACCCAGGTGCTCCACCAGGCGCAGCCAGACGGTCTGGTTCACGTCCGCCGCGTCGGTCCGGTCCAGCCGGTGCGCCCGGATCACCGACAGCACCAGCGGGGTGTAGCGGCGGACCAGCTCGGCCCAGGCCAGCTCGTCGCCGCCCGCGGCAGCGGAGACCAGGCCGACCAGGGTCGGGTCCGCTGTCCGGACGCCCTCGGCCGGGCCGTCGCCGGGATTGTCAGTCAACGAGTACGCCATAGTCGGGGTGCCACTGCGGGTTGCCGAGCATGACCTGTCGGGCCTGTTCGGCGTCGAGGCCGCCGGCGCTCATCAGGGCGGCCAGCCGGCCCGAGACGTGTGCTGCCGCGAACGAGGTGCCGGCCCAGTCGGCGAACCCGGAGAACAGCCGGGCGGGCCGGCCGGGCAGCAGCAGCCGACCGTCGACGTACGTGCTGGTCCGTTCGCCGACGGTGCACGCGTTCACCCAGGATCCGAAGGCGCTGTACGAGGCGGGCACGATGCCCGCCGATCCTCGGCTGACCGCCGCCACCGCCAGTACGTCCGGCAGCGCCGCCGGCCAGGTCGGCCGGCTGGTGCCGGTGTTGCCGGCGGCCGCCACGACGACGCGGCCCTGCGGTCGGCCGGCCAGGAGATTGACCAGCGGCAGCGGCGGCGCGTCGTCCTGGGTGACACCGCCCAGCGACAGGTTGACGACCGACACCTCCGGGGCGAGCCCGGTCAGCGCCGCCACCAGCATCTCCTCGTCACCGATGCCGGTGGGATCCAGCGCCTGCTCCGGGTCGAACCGCACACCCGGCGCGGCCTGCCGGACCACTCCGGCGACGAAGGTGCCGTGCCCGCCCTGCAGGCCGAGCACGTCGGTGTGCAGGTACAGCGGGTCCTCGTCGTCGGCCTGTGGCAGGTAGCTGCCGCCGAGCCACTGTGGATGACGGCTGGCGGCCAGCCGCCAGACCCCGGTGTCGCAGATTCCCACCGTCACTCCGGCGCCCTCGCCGGCGTGTGCCGGATCCGGGTCGGGCAGCGCGGCGGCGGCCTGCGGCGGGCCTCCCGGGTTGCCCATGATGTTGCCGTAGCCGACCATCACGTGGTGCGGTTGCACCCCGGGGACCGGCTGGTTCGGCCACTGTCGCGGGTCGCGCAGCTTCGACACGAGGGACGGCACGTCGGTCTCCCGGTCGAAGCGCAGCCGGGTGACACCGGCGAATTCGCCGGCCCGGGTGACCTTGTGCCCGAGGCTGACCAGCCTGGCCGTCACCCGCTGGACGTCCGCGTTCGCCACCAGCAACTGCCGGGGGCGGTAGAGGAACTCCCGACCCGGTACGTCGTACCGGCGGACGTCGCGGTTGTCCGCCACCGCCTGCTGGAATGCCCGCTGGTACGCGCTGTCGTCGTCTTTGTCGGCGGCGGCGGGCGCCGCCCGCAGTCCGGCGCTCAACGGCGCCGTGCCGGCCAGCACGGACAACGCCAGAAGGCGTCGACGGGACAATCGACCGATCGGGCGCGGCGCGACGGGAGGGTCAGACGGCACCGGTCCTCCAAATGGTCGTCAGAAGTGTGGTCGACGGCAGCAGCCGACCTCTCGAACATTCCCTGGTCGCGCCAATTCTTTTCCGCAGATAGTCGATTGTCAATAATTAGTTTCCGACACGTCGGCCGGGATTCGCCCCGTTCCGCAAGACTCGTGGAGATTGACCCTAGGTCATTTATCGGGGACCCTGTCTGCCATGGGCGACGGCGTCGGTTCCGCTGGTCCCACGGCCCAGGACGCCCTCGACGCTGTGCAACGCTATCCGCGCGAGGCAGTCATGCTCGGGCGGCGGGTGCTGGCGGCCGGGCATCCCGATCCGGACGAACGGTCCACCGCCGAGCGGGCCATCGGACTGGCCCTGCGGGAACTCAACGACCTGCCGGGCGCCCTGCGGCACCTGCGCCGGGCGCTGCGGGCCGCCGAATCACCCCGGGCGGCGGCGCTGGCGAAGATGAGCCTCGGCTACGTACTCGCCAACGCCGGACGTACCTCTGCGGCGCTGGCCGCGGTCACCTCGGCGTTGCCCCGACTGACCGGCGCCGACGCCGGGCGGGCCCGGATGCAGCGGGGCGTGGTGCTGCACTACCGAGGCCAGTTCGACGAGGCGGTCCGGGACTACGGCATCGCGGTGGACATCGCACAACGCGAGGGCGACCTGCTCCTGGAGGCACGTGCCCGGAACAACCGGGGACTGCTCAACGCGCACCGGGGCGCGAGCCTGGGCGTCGACGACGACCTCGGCCCGGCCGCCGCCATCTTCCAACAGCTCGGTCTCGACCTGGCCGCCGCCGACACCCGGTGGAACATCGGCATCGCCGCGAGCCACGGCGGCGACGTACCGGGGGCGCTGCGCCGGTTCGCCGCCGTCGAGAGGGAGTACGACCGGCTCAGGGTGCCCCGACCGGCACTGCTGCTCGACCGGTTCGAACTGCTGCTCTCCGTACCACTGCTGGACGAGGCGGTCGAGGTGGCCAGCATCGCCGTACGGGAACTGCGGCGCCGTGGGATGGCCTCCGATCTCGCCGAGGCACTGCTC
>NZ_JADPUN010000196.1 GCF_015690345.1 Plantactinospora alkalitolerans
CGATCCGATCCGCTGGTCGGAAGGCGGGGCGCCAGCTCGGCTGGAAAATTCTCACCCACCAGTCGGACCCGGCGAGGCGCGAGGATGGCCATGTCGTGGTGATTGTCGCCGTGGAGGAGCATCCGAATCCGGAGGAGCGGCAGCGGATGAAGGAGCGCTCCAGGCTGCTGTTCGATCACATGCATGGGGATGACGGCTGTGCGGGCCGCACCGTCAGTTTGGAAGATCGTTACCGGCTGTCCGGCTCTGTCCGTTGTGCCTGGTCGTTGGCCGTGTGGTGGTGACCGCTCCTGCCCGCTCGTGACCGCCTACGGCATCGGCTTATGGCACGTGGCTGGCACGCTCCCCCTGACCGCGTCCGGCATCGTACGGCCCGACTGTCGGGGTCGGAGAGGCTTTGTCCTGGGCCCACCGGTCTCCGTACTCCGGTGGCAAGCCGCGCAGCGGCGCGGCAGTCGATCGCCCGATATGCGGCGAAGGCCAACCACCCTCGCGATCGTCACGGCAACTCCAAACTTGTGCCATGAGGTCGACGCGCTGCGGGCGCCCGAGGACGGCCGGAGGCCGCCCGCAGGGTGGCCCGCAAGCGCATAGAGGCCTCACCTTGGCTTGCTGCACTGTCAGCTTGGGAACTCGCTGGGGCGCCGGCCCGGTCCAAGGTCAGCGGCTTACCCTCCTGCTCATGGTGCCCGTGGTTGCCCACGGTTCCCCGTGGCTTCCCGACGCTACGGGCACGTAGGGGCACGGGGTACGAGCGCGGTGGAAGTGGAACTGTCTGGGCTCCGGCTGATCCTTGGCTGGATGGGCCGGCGGGTGCGCCTTTCTGGTGTGGTTCCGGCGGTCATTCGTGTGTTGGTCTGGTTGCGACTGTCGGTAAGGATGTGTCGATGCGACTGCTAGGTAAAGTGATCTCTATTGTGGGTTTGCTGGTTGCCGGTGCCGGCCTAGCTCTGTTCGTGCGGTTCCTCTTGACGCAGGGTGTGGAGCGGGCGTCCTGGTGGGTCTCCGTGGTGGGGTTCTTCGTCGCCGTGTCCGGGGTGGTGATCGCGGTGTACGCGTGGCGGCGTCTGGTGCCGCCGCCTGAACAGACCGACGGCGAAGGAGTGTTGGGAAGCGCTGCTGGCGTGGGGCCGGTCGCGGGTGATGGCGGATTCGCGGCGGGGGATGTGCGGATAGAGGCGCGGGATCAGGCGGTGGCGGCGGGTGTGGTGCAGGGGTCGGTGTCGACGGCAAACCCTCGCAAGCCGGGTCCGGCTTCGGCCTAGCTGGACCCGGCTTTGATCGCGTGGCGGTGCAAGCGCAGACAGCGTTGACGGCCGCCGGTCATGGAATGGCTATCGGTTCTGTCGGCGCGCTGTATATGGGCGGTGATGGTGAACGGCCGGTGGTGTCGGTCGCGCCGCCGATGGGACGGCGTAGCCGGCATCTGCGGGGCCGGGATGACCTGGTCGGTGAGTTGCTTGGGCTGGTCAGCGATGGTGTCGGTGGGTCGCGGGTGCGGGTGTTGCACGGGCTCGGCGGGCGCGGGAAAACGTCGATCGCGTTGGAGGTGTGCGCGCGGTCGGCTGGCGGGCCGGTGTGGTGGGTGTCGGCGGTTGACGAAGTGTCGTTGCGCGCGGGACTGACGGCGGTGGCTCGGCATGCGGGTGCTAGTGAGCAGGAGCTGCGGGCCGGAGATCTCGGGGATGTGTTGTGGGGGCGGCTGGCAGGGTTGGCGTCGGGGTGGTTGCTGGTTGTTGACAACGCTGATGATCCGCAGGTGCTTGCGGGGTCGGGTCAGTTGGCGGATGGGAATGGGTGGTTGCGGCCGGCTGAGGTGGCGGGGTTGGTGGTGGTGACCAGCCGTAGCGCGCGGTGGCCGTCGTGGTGTCACCCGCAGCGGGTGGGGATGCTGGATGAGGAGCTGGCGGCGGAGGTGTTGCGGGATGCCGCTGGTGAGCAGGCGGGCGGGCTCGATGAGGCGCGGGCGCTGGCTCGCTGGTTGGGCGGGTTGCCGCTGGCATTGCGGTTGGCGGGGGCATATCTGGCGGCGACGGGGGCGGCTCTGCTGCCCGAGCCTGGCCGTCCGGCAACGTTCGTTGAATACCTGGAGGTGCTGCAGGCCGATGGTGGGCGTCGGTTCGTGGCGGGGCAGGAGATGGCGGAGGAGGTGACCAGCCGGGCTTTGACGTTGTCGCTGGATCTCTTGGCGAGGCGGGGTCTGGAGCAGGCGGAGGTGTTGCTGCGGTTGTTGGCGCAGTTCGCTGAGGCGCCGATACCGTTCCGGTTGCTGCTTGATCCTGAGGTGCTCAGCCAATCGGGGGTACTGGGAGGTGTGAGCGCCGGGGACATCTCCCGGTTGTTGGAGGCGCTGGCAGACATGGCGTTGATCGATGTCACGGCCGGTACGGGTGTGCAGCGGGTGTTGACCTTGCATCCGGTGGTACGGACGGCCAGCCTGGACACCTTCGCCGCCTCGCACGGCGACCCCTCAGATCTTGAAACGGTAGCGGCGCTGGCTATCTATTCGGCCGCTGACGGTGAGTCGACGGGATTACCGGAGGATCCACCTCGGTGGCCGTTGTGGCAGCTACTCGCCCCGCATGCGTTTGAGCTGTTGCGGCGAGTGTCCCGAATCGAAGGTCCGTCCTCGGACTTGGTTGGCTGGGCGGCCTACTCTGCTGGGCTGGCGGCTCGGGCGGCGCGAGCCCAGGGCGACTACGAGCAGGCCCGCACCGAGTTCCAGGCCATCTACGACATCGGGCGGCGGACCCTCGGCGACGAACACCCCTACACCCTCACCACCCGACACGAGCTGGCCGGGGTGCTCCACGACCAGGGCGACTACGAGCAGGCCCGCACCGAGTTCCAGGCCATCTACGACATCGAGCGCCGGACCCTCGGCGACGAACACCCCCACACCCTCGCCACCCGACACAACCTGGCCGGGGTGCTCCACGACCAGGGCGACTACGAGCAGGCCCGCACCGAGTTCCAGGCCATCTACGACATCTGGCGGCGGACCCTCGGCGACGAACACCCCGACACGCTTCAACTCCGTGACCTGCTCGACGCACAAGACAATCCCGTTGCGTGAAGCCTTCCGGCGGCCGAAGGTGATCGCGGCCTACATAAGGGGTGCCACCCTGGAGACACGGTGGCAAGCCAGTCCGGGGTTTGGACTGGCGCGGCAGCCGGAAGCCCCGACCACGGCGGCGGCCAGCCCCGCCGGCTTCCGTCGCGGCCTTGCTGGGACGGGCTCCTCTGGTCGTTGGGACAGCCGCCGGCCGGGCTTGCCGCCCACACCGCGCGGAGCGCGGTGCCTTGATCATGAAGAGAACAAATCGGCAGTCCGCTCCTACGTCGCCCTCGTACGTGACGGTACTCTCGCCTTGGTCGAAGTCAGGCAGGAACATGAAGACGTCGGCGACTAACCCCGCTCTTTCGAAGGCTGCGCCGAGGTGTGAGGCGAAGAAGGGTATGTGGAGGACGAAACGCGTGCCCTGCTCGGTAGGCTCTGTTATCCATGATGGCCTCTGCCAAGCCTGCGGGTTCGACTCCGTCACCAGCTCCTTCTGTGACCAGGGCCACTGATCACACTTGCGGGATCACCGTCATGCCTCAGCAGCGCCAGCTACCGCACTTAGCGCATCGAAGCCGGTGCGGTACCACTTTCCCCACTTGTCGAAAGCGTGCAGATCGCCGCCCCGGCAGGTGTAACGAAGCCGTTGCGCTTCGATGCCGTCGGGTAGAACGATGCGGCACTGCCCGCCGACGCGGCGCACACCGTCTCTGTCGATTCGCAGCAGGGTCACGACGTCGTACTCAGAGCCGGATCCCCTGAGCAGCGCGCGGTCTGCGCCACTGACCAGCATGCTGTCTGCGAACTGGTAGGCAGACGCTCCCCAGTCCGTGACCTTGTCACCTGACGCCGACTGGATGTGGAAGTCGGTGTAAGGGCAGAAATGGGCGGTCTCGCCGTGAAGGTTGAGCGTGTAGCAGTCGGAGATGTAGGGGAGCCCCGCACCTCGCGGGTAGAGCCAGTCGACGGTCAGGTCTTGGTTGAACCGGGCCAGGCCATGTCCCTCCGGCCCGGCTCCGCCCAGCGCACCCTCGTCGAAGTACCCCGCCCATACCTTGCCCGATGGCGTCGTCTGGAGTTCCTCGATGGCATCACCAAGGTTGCCCCTGTGCTTCAAAACGCCGTCGCGCGTCCATACCTCACCGTTGGGCGTGCCATGCCGAGCGCGAGCCGCCGCCAGCACGACCCGCCCTTCCGGCAGCGGTTGCACGAACGACACGCGGAGGTCCGTCTCCACATCGATCGCACCAGCAATTTCCTTCCCGCCGAAGTGCCAGGTCACCTGCTTGCGGCGGGAGTCCTCTCGGTGTGGCCAAACGGCAAAGGCCGTGCCATCAGGCCCAACGCCGACCGCCTCAGGATCGCGCTCCATCTCCGCACGGTCCAACGGCGTCAGAAACCCATGGTGTTCGAGCGGCACGACCGGCAGCTTCAAGACCTCCAGCCGCCGCTCAAGGTCAGCCCGATCACGTTCGACTTGTGTTTTCCTCATCGACAACATCCTCCGCCACCCGGCAACCGGGTTTCAGCGCTCTGCCGTCTCGCCCAGCGGCAGCCGCTACGGGGCCTGTTGTCGCATCCGTGTCGGGGGGAAGATCATCGAGGTCGGCGGCTGAGTCCTGGGGAGTCGAGAGCAGGTTTCCGAGGCGTCTGGGAGTTGCCCGTGAGCGAGCCGGGCGAGTTGACGTTGAAGATCATGCGTCATCTGGAGATCGACTGGCAGTACATCGAGCATGTTGAGCCGTCGAACGCCGAGCGAATCGCGGCGATCCGATCCGCTGGTCGGAAGGCGGGGCGCCAGCTCGGCTGGAAAATTCTCACCCACCAGTCGGACCCGGCGAGGCGCGAGGATGGCCATGTCGTGGTGATTGTCGCCGTGGAGGAGCATCCGAACCCCGGAGGAGCGGCAGCGGATGAAGGAGCGGTCAAGGCTCCTGCTCGATCACATGCATAAGGATCACGGCTGAGCTGGTCGGACCCTCAGTTTGGAAGGACGAAGATCACCGCCCGAGATGCCCGCAACGCCTGCTGGCGGCAGGGGAGTGGGTGCTGGCTCGTGCCCGCTCGTGCCCGTCCGGGGTACCGGCTACTGGCACGCCGCCGTCATCTGATCCGTAGATTCCCAAGACCACTTCGCAGCCGTTCGGCAAGGTCACGCGTCGCCCTGGTCGCCGCGCCCTCGGCAACTAATCGGTCTGGGGCTCGTCCGACTCCGTTCGCCTCGGTGGCTCCCCCGTTGGCTCCCGACCGATGCTCTCTGACCGGCGCGGAGGCAGCCTCCCTACGATAGATTGGTGTGCTATGTCGAGCAGCATCACTCCCCTGTGGAGGCAGATCGCCGAGTGGTTGCGGAAGAATGCGCCTCTCACGTTCGCAAAGCTCAATCCTCCAGCGGATGAACGGGCGCTGGCTGAGCTCGCTTCGCAAATGGACATCGAACTTCCACCCGATCTAGTGGAACTGCTTCGCAGCTTCAACGGTTCCGCGTCACGAGACGTCATCGGCCTAATTCTGCTTCCCTCGGGCTACTACGTGATGGATAGCTCGCAGATTGCACGGGACACCCGACAAAGAGCGTCAATCTGGGGCGATGCCTGGCGGCCGAGCTGGATCGCGTTCGGAAACGATCTGTGTGGCGGGTGTCTTGTCCTCGATACCCAGCCGCAGCCACCGTACGGCCGGGTATTTGAGTTCGACAAAGTCGAGGGGCCCTTCGGTTCGGCGTGGGATAGCCTGGACGATCTGCTTACGGAGATGCTGGCTTTGCTGGAAGGGCGCGCCGTTGGCCTGGCTCACCGAATTCCCTACGACTATCCCCGCGCGCCGGCTCCTCTGAAGCCCGTTGTCAAAGACGGGGAACTGGGGTGGGAAGTTGGGATAGGAGATTGGATACCGGGGTCAAACCGGAGTTGACGGCCACGCTCCTGAGCAGGGCGGGCCGGCCTTGGGTTTGGAAGAAGATCACGGATGGCTGGTCAGGTAGCTGCCTCCCTGGTCGGCCCATCTGCCGTTGTCGGGTGGCGTCGGCGTCAGCGGGTGCTCTTGGCTGTGCGGATGGCTGTACTACGGGCTTGGTCGGGGGCCGGATTGTAGCGGAGCCCGCTGTACCTTCTGCTCCGTGGCAACCATGGCAGAGCTGCTCGACTGCATCGATGATCCGGACGATGACAGCACGCTGCCCTACCGGCTTGTGGACAAATCGCGGAGAGTGGCGGCAAGTCCCTGATACCCCTGCTGGCGATCGAACTCGACAACTTTCTGAACACGGGTCATTTCTATGGGCGTGATGTCATCGCCGATACCCTGGCGGGTCTTGGCGGGGTTGGTGTCCTGCCGCTGTTGATCGCGGCCTCCGCTCGAAATCTTGGCGACGACCGGGATGGGCTCCAGTCCACAATCCTTGAGCTGATGTCGACTGACAAGCAGCCGGCTCGTCCTGACGACGCACCGATTCCACGAGGTAGGCCCGACAACCTCCAGGCTGGCAGGTCAGGCTTGCTCGGCGGAACACTGGCCAGCAGGGGAGTCGCAGATCCTCACGATGCGCTTGAGTCGGCAATGACCTCGTTGATCGTGTACATGGCCTCGGCTGCCAGGGTGGGTTCGATATCCCGGTAGTAGTGGAGCCCGCCGAGTGATATCGACAGTGCGCGGGCACGGGCTCGTGCCCAGATGGCTTCATCGCATCCGACTCTCGACCGGAAGGCCCGTCGGACGCTGGCGGGCAGAACGGTCCAGGCGACGATCAGGTCGCATGCCGGATCGCCGATGCCGACGGTCGCGAAATCGATGACCGCGCTGAGCCGACCATCTTGGGTCAGGATGTTGCCGGGTAACAGGTCCGCGTGGACCCAGGTGGGCGGACCGTCCCATGAGGGAACGTCCAGCGCCTTGTCCCAGATGGCGGTGGCTGTGTCGGTGTCGATCGTGCCTTCCAATCCCGCAATGGCGCCTCGCGTCTGCCCATCCATGCGCGCCAGTGGTCCGCCGCGGTAGGCCCTGGGTCCGTCGGGAATGTCGATGGCACGAAAGGCGCTGACGAACTCGGCCAGGTCGTCGGTGAGATCGGCAGGTGCGGTGAGGTTGCCGGGGACTGGGTTCGAGCCGGGAAGCCAGCGAAGGATCGACCAGGTCCAGGGGTATTCGTCGGTGGGCTGACCCACGGCGACAGGGGCAGGGATGGCGACGGGCAGGTAGGGAGCCAGTTGCCGCAGCCATCGTTGCTCCTCGGCCCCGTCGCCCGCTGCCCATGGCACGCGGCACAGCCGCACAACGAGGTCCGGTCCCAACCGGAACAGCGCGTTGACCGTGCCGGTTGAGGGCACTCGTCGGAGGGGAAGACCCGCCCAGTGGGGAAACTGTCCGGCGATCAGCCGTGCGACGGTGTCGACCGAGATGTCGATCTCATCGGCGTGCATCTTCCGATCGGGCAGAACACCCTCCTGATGAAGCGCGGTCGTCGCGTCGAGCATCTCCAATGAGCGATCCCGAGGCAACCGAATTCCGTCTCGAAGACAAGATCCACCGATTCCGCAAGGTCGACCGTCGAGAGGTATCCCGGAGGAGATGCGGAAAGGTTGCCCGAAGAGGGGAACGCCCTGGTCGCAGCCGAGTGGGTGCCCGTACGGCAAATCCGTCGCGAAAGCTTCAGAGGTTCGAGTCCTCTACCCGCCACCATGTGCGAAATCGGCCCCCGACCTGAGGAAACCGGGCGAGGGGCCGATCTTTGTTTGGTCCCGGCCCGTCCAGCCGGATCCGGCCCTCCGCAGCGAGTTGGGGAAGCCAGTCTCGGGGTTGGACTGGCGCGGCAGGCGGAAGGCAGGAGTTCGACGGCGGCGAGCCACGCTGCCTTCCGTACCGCCTCGCAGTTTCCGCAGGCGCCGACTTCAGCTTCCTAGTCCGCGCCGTGGTGTGTTGAGACGAAGCCGTCCGCCCATTGATCCTCGTCGAGGCGGTGGCGGTTGACCATGAAGCAGTCCGGTTCGTCGCGGAAGCCGGGGAGGAGTCGGGCACCCTGGATGCGTTCCTCTGCGCGCTGCTCGCTGGAGTAGACCCCGAGGATCTTCAGATCGTCGCCGTCCTCCTCGTCCCAGATCAGTTCACCGTCCTGCCGGTGAAGGGTTGGGCTCCCGTCCAGGCTGCGGGCATGCCGGATGTGCCAGAGCATGAAGACGTCCACGAGGGAGACCGTAACGACGCTCAGCGAGGCCAGCCGGACGGGCGCGGCTTCCCAGCGGGCGGTCTACCGTGCTCGCGCCGCGCAGCGCGCGGCGCCTTGATCGCGCTCCGAACTCCTCGCCGCGAAGGACCGAGCCGCCCGGCCCACGGCGGCCGATCTCTCGTCAACTGACAACGCCATGACCGTCCGCGGGGAGGAACAGTGAAGGCGGGCGAACTGCTGACCATGCCAGCAGTGCTAGAGGCGGTAGTTCAACCTTGCTCGCCCTCGGCTGTGGTGCCGCCGATCAGGAGCCGGGCTTCGGCGATGACATCCGCGTCGACATCCCCGGCTGCGCTGCTGGTGTGCTTGTGCCCCTCGTAGACCGCGTCAATGTAGTCGTAGGTGTTCTCAAGGTTGATCAGCTCGGCTGCCAGGGGAGTGCCGTCGTGGGTGATGAATCCGTACGCCCAGGATGTCAGGTCACGAGGCGCGATGGTCCCTGCGAGCAGCCGTCGGGCCATGATCTGGAGGGCTTCTTCTTCACCCGCTCGGCTTCCCTCCGGATGGTAGGTGAGGGAGAGTTCCTCAAGAGCGCCTTCGAGCCAGCGACGCAGCTCGCCACTCTCGCTGCCTCGGGCAGGCGAGATGCCTGCCAGGATCCGAAGGGTTGGACTGTCTACGCCCGCGACGAGGCAGGCACAGGCGGCCTCGATCACGTCTGCCGGCGTACCCGATCCGATGCTCCAGAGGACGGCAGCGTTCTGGAGGCGGGCGAGAGCGTCCTTGCTGCGCATCGGTACATGATCTGCCTGCATGGCGCCGTTGTCTTCGGGATATCCGGCCGCCGGGTGGACGCGGGCGGCGGTTTCGTGGGCGTGGGCACATGGTGGGCGGTCGACCGGCTGACGCCTGCCCGGGGGAGTGAAACGGTCCGGTGGCAAGCCGCGCAGCGGCGCGGCAGCGATTGCCTGGCCCACGATGGCGGCCGATCTACCACCCACGCAATCGTCACGGCCCAACCTTTCCGCACGCTTCTTCCAGCCTGCGTGATCCGCATGGCAGGATCGGGCCATGCTCCAGAACCCGGACACCTATGCCGCGTAGGGCACCCGACCGCGTACGCGCTGACACGCATCGACGCCGACGTCCCGGAGAACGGATAGCCATCCTGCCGGGTGTGTCTCGTCGGGGCCAAGCGGAGATCGCCCGATTAGAGCGGACTCGGCTACGTCCTGGCGCGATCGCGGATGCATTGCGAGTCTGGGAGACGTTCGTTCGCGCGCCCCGTTCGGAACGATGGGGAATGCTCGGGTGCGGGCGGGCCGAGTGTTGTCCCGACCCGATCGACTACCGACGTCTGATGACGCTGGCCGTCCGGGTGCTGCCATCCTCAGACGCAGCCGTTCTGCGACGACGGATCGACGTGCTCGACACCCTGGTCGAGGACTGGGACGAGTTGTTGGAGCCCTAGCGAGGAGTCGCGGAGGCAGTCACGGTCCGCGACTGGAGTGCGCATCTCGGCACAGCGGGTATTTCCGGCCTGGCGGAGGCGCTGTGGGGTGGCTCGATTAGAGGGAGCGGGTCTCCTCAAGGATGACCCGGCCGCCGACATCGACGGTGTCGTTGGGACCTGGTCGAGTCAGGATTTGCGATCCCTTGCCCTGCATGATGTTCAGCGCCTGGCGCAGTTCGGCGGTGAGCACGATCGCGGACGCTCCGGTGGCTTCATCCTCGACGATGGCGTCGCCCCGGCGGGGAAATCCCCTGGTACGTACCCGACCGGCGGCCCGGTCCTGCCACGCCCACACGTACAGCCACCCGTCGCCTGGCGGCGGCCCCGGGAGCGAGTCGACCTCCTCGACCGAGGCGTACTGCTGCATGCGCCTGTCGGGTGCCCACTGCGCGCGACCCCTGATCCAGGTGAACTCGCCGTCCTGCCAGGTTGGCACCGAGCCCGCCGGCGGGTGTAGGAGTTCCGGCCTGGCTCGGAGCCGACCCAGCAGCCAGGATGTGCCCACCAGCGGATGCCCGGCAAACGGCAGCCGCACGCTCGGCGTGTAGATGTCGACGACCCCTGTGCCAGCGTCATCGACGAAGACAGTTTCGCTGAAGCCCAGCCGCGCGGCCACGGCCTGGCGGTCCTGCCCGGTGGCCACGGCTTGGCCGTCAAGAACAACGCCGAGCTGGTTTCCATACGTACCGCCGGGACCGCAGAACACACGAAGTACATGAAGATCTGTCACAAATGATGCTAACCACGGCAGGCTCGCTGAGCGGACACCGGGTATCGGACACCGGACGCTCTGCGCTCATCGGCCACGTGAGTGCGCCCGCGACTGGTGCGGCAAGACCCTCGCCGACCACGAACACGACGGCAAAGCACGGGTACGCACTCCTCGGCGTCACCACCGACCCGGGAACACCGCGATCGCACATGATCTTTTCTGGTTGGTCCTCTGGCTGGTGGCCGCAGCATCGCGTAGCGGTGTCGGGCATCGCGCACCGAGGCAGGGCGACTGTCCTGCGCCGGCGCTTGTACGCTGCCGGCATGAGCTGGGAGTTCATGATCCATGCTTACCGGGCGGAGCATGATCCGGTGAGACTGTTGCTGGACAACGGCCGTGCGCTGCCGCTTCCCGGGACGCAGCCGTGGCCGACCGCCTCCCAACTGGTCGCAGCTCTTGCCGCCGCCGGCCTGCGCGGACAACTTGGCTTCGAGATCGTCGGCCTGGACCTACCGCGGCACGATTGGGAGGAGTATGACCACAGCCGGGATCTCGGGACTGTGTACCTGGGCGGCGACGCCTCGGCGCGCCACCCGGACGCTCGGATCGGCAGGATCACGCTGTACAAGCCGGGCGAGTCGACGCTGGCGGCCACGCTTGCCATTCGCCATCTTCTCGGCCCTGTCGTGGTCGTCGCCTGTGATGACGACCTCGAAGACGGAGGGCTGCTCGTCCGCCCGGACGACGATTCGACCATGCTGGCCGAGGTGTGGCCGTGGCCCTGACCGACATAAGAAGGTGATCAATTAGATCCCACGCGACGACATCCAGTTCATGGACGCTGGCGCCGACTGCTCGGTCAGCTGGCCCACGGGACCAGCATGTCGGATGCTCCGCACCCGAACCGACCCCATGCCTTCCGGGCTGCGCGATGGCCTCAGTCTCCGGGGTACGAACGGCCCGCTGGCACCGGTCGTCAGGTCCAGCGAGCCGCCCTCGCTTGTTAGGCTCCCGCGATGCTGATCATCGAAGGCGCGGGCCAGTGGACCGCACCCGCCGGAGCCGCAAACGACTGGGTCGAACACCTGAGAGTGCCGGACCTGTCGGTGGGAACGTACTGCATCCCGGCGGGCGGTCTCGACGGTCAGAGTCCGCACACCGAGGATGAGATCTACGTGGTCACCGCGGGGCGGGCCCGGATCGTGACCCCGGACGGTGCGGCCGAGGTGGGCCCGGGGTCGGTGATCTTCGTGCCGGCTGGCGAGGAGCACCGGTTCGACGAGGTGACCGAGGATCTGGCGCTTCTGGTGGTGTTCGGCCCGGCGTTCGGCTCGCGCGCTCCGGCTCAGCGAGCCGAGTAGGGCGGGCGAGGGCGCCACCCCGGAGGTCGTAGTCCGTCCTGAAAGGACCCGACGACCAGGCCACGCGTTGAGAGGATCTCCGTTTTGCCTGGTCCGGTGCCGTTGCAGGGGGTTGGCATCATGAGGGGCCGCTCGCGGCGGGCAGTCCGTCGCTAACGGGGAAATTGAGGCTCACGCATGCGTACACGAACGTCCACTGTGCTGGCCGGCCTGGTCGGCCTGGCCGTCACGCTGTCGATGGCGGTGCCCGCCGCACAGGCCGCGCCCGCCAGGGCCGCCGGATCGACCGCGACCGTTCAGGACCGGCTGGTCCTCGAGCCGACCGACTTCGGCTACCGGGGATCGATCCAGGCGGAGCTGACCTACCACGGCGTCGAGCCGGGTCGGGCCCGCTACGTGATCACCGAGCCGGTTCCGGGCTCCTACGAGAACCTGGAGTGGGGAGTCACCTGCTACAGCGGCGGAGAGCGCCTGCCGGACCGTCGGATCAGGGTCGAGTGCGACGTTCCGGGCGGCGAGTTCCAGCCCGGCGAGCACCGGGCCTTCACCATCGACTTCCAGGTCCTGACCACGATCCAGCCGTACGCGATGAAGGCCAAGAACGGGCGCCTGGCCGTCACGGTCAACGGCAAGGTCGTCACCGACGAGACCTTCCAGAGTCGGTTCCGTTCGTCCACCGGCTCACTGCGCGACCCCGTGACGTACGTGCGGGACCAGCAGCCGGACGCCGGGATCACCGCCGGTGACCTGACGCTGGTACGGCAGCCGGACGGCACCTTCGAGGGCCGCCTGCCGCTGACGGTGCGGTACGACGGCGACGCCCCGCACAACGCGCTCCACCTGTTCACTCAGAACCTGCCGGCGGGCATCTACGAGATGCACACCGTCCCGACCGACGACTGCGGGCACTTCTGCGTGCCCGGTGGCCAGTTCATGGAGGGCGAGGTGCGGAACTTCGACCTCGTCTTCACCGGGTCGGCCGACACCCGTCTCGGTGACCTGGGTGAGGCGGGCATCGAGGTGCAGACCGACCCGTGGACGCCGCAGGCGTTGCCGGACGCCGACCCGTCCGACAACGTCACCACCTTCTCCATCACGGCGGTCGAGGCAGGCTGACGCCTGTCGCGACAGCGGGGCTCCGGCTACTCCGGTAGCCGGAGCCTGCGCAGGTGGCCAGTCGTGGTGGTCAGGGGACGACCGCGACGGGCCACCGGCCGAGCCGGACCAGGCGGGTCGCGATGGAGCCGACGAACCGGTGTCCGGCCTGGGCGGACACGCCGACGACCACCAGGTCGGCCCGGACCTGGTCCGCCGCCTGCCGCAGCTCCTGATAGGGATCGCCGCGCCGGGTCACGAAGGTGGTCGGTACGCGGAACTCGTCGGCGATGAGGCGGATCTCGGTGCGGAGATCAGCCGCTAGTTCCTGACATGCGTTCTCCTGCGCCTCGGCGGCGACTCCGGAGACCGCGGCGACGAAGGACGCGGGCGAGACGACGAAGACGACGACCAGACGGCACCGCTGGCGTCTGGCCATCCCACAGGCGTACGCCGCCGCGTGCATCGAGGTCGGGCTTCCGTCGATCCCGACCATGATCACCCGTGGTCCGTCGAAGCCCCGTTCGACGATCAGGTGCTGCTCGGTGGGTCCGTAGTGTTCGTCCTCCGGGGTGGCAACGGGCATGTCCATCTGCCTTCGTCCTCCGCGTACGTCGATTGTGGGCGGTTGCCGGACGGCCGCCCTCCGGCAACAGGTGAGCGGGCTCCGGCGTACTCCATCGGCTCAGCTTCCGGATGACGGTCGTGCCGCCGACCGGGTGGTCCGGGATCCGGGCCCGTCGAGGTCGTCGAGGTCGTCGAGATCGGTCACGTCGGTCACGTCGGCCAGGTCGGTCGGCGGTGCCCCGTCGACGGCGCCGGCGGCGGTGGCGGTGGAGTGGCCCGCGTCGGGCAGGTCCAGGCTGGACCGGAGGATGATCGGCCGGAACAGGGCGGCGGCGATCACGCCGACGAGCGCGATCGCGGCGGAGACCAGGAAGATGTGCCCGGTGGCGTCGCCGTACGCGTTGCGCACGATGTGCTGGACCGCGTCCGGCAGTGCGTTCAGATTGAGGCTTCCGCTGGCGTTGCCGGAGGCCGAGGCCGGAACACCGGCGGCGGACAGATCGTGGTTGATCTGGTCGGTGACCCGGCGGGCCAGGATCGCGCCGAGGACGGATACCCCGACCGTGCCGCCGAGGGAGCGGAAGAACGCGATCGTGGAGCTGGCGGCGCCGATGTCGCGCAGCGGTACGGTGTTCTGCACGGCGAGTACCAGGTTCTGCATGGTCATGCCGACTCCGACGCCGACGAGCAGCATCGCCGCGCCGACGAAGACCAGGGACGTCTGGTGGTCGATGGTGCCGAGCAGAAGGAAGCCCGCGACGAGGACGACCGATCCGGTGACGATGTACGGCTTGATGCGCCCGGACCTGGTGATCAGGCGGCCCGCGATGATCGATGAGCCGAGCACCCCGGCCATCATCGGGATGGTGAGCAGACCGGCCTCCGTCGGGGTGTAGCCGCGACCGATCTGGAAGTACTGGCCGAGGAAGACGGCTCCGCCGAACATGGCCATCCCGACCGCGAGGCTGGCGAGGATGGCGAGCGCGGTCGTGCGCCGCCTGACGATGTCGAGCGGTACGACGGGTTCGGCGGCCCGGGACTCGACGAGCACGGCGAGGGCGAGCAGTGCCAGCGAGCCGCAGACCATCAGCCCGGTCTGCCAGGAGACCCAGCCGAACGAGTTGTCGACGAACGAGATCCAGACGAGCATCAGGCTGACACCGGCGGCGATCAGGGCGGCGCCGAGGTAGTCGATCTTGACGTTCTCGCGCCGGACCGTGGCCAGCCGCAGGGTGGCCTGGAGGACGATCATGGCGACGATCGCGATCGGTACGCCGACGAAGAAGCACCAGCGCCAGCCGAGCCAGGGGGTGTCGACGATCACGCCGCCGAGCAGCGGCCCGCCGACGGTGGCTACCGCCATGACGGCACCGAGGTAGCCGTTGTACCGGCCGCGTTCGCGTGGCGGGATCATCGCGGCGATGACGACCTGGACGAGGGCCTGTAGGCCGCCGACGCCGATGCCCTGGAAGGCGCGGGCGGTGATGAGTTGCCCGGCGTTCCGGCTGAGGCCGCTCACGATCGAGCCGAGCACGAAGATGACGATCGCGACCTGGACGAGGGTCTTCTTGTTGAACAGGTCGGCGAGCTTGCCCCAGATCGGGGTGGTCGCGGTCGCCGTGAGCAGGGTCGCGGTGACCACCCAGGTGTACTGCGTCTGCGAGCCGTCCAGCGCACCGATGATCTTCGGCAGCGCGGTCGAGACGACCGTACTGCTGAGCATGGCGACGAACAGCACCAGCAGTAGGCCGCTCAGTGCCTCCAGCGTTCGCCGCCGATCTGTCGGCTCCGCAGCGGGTGCGGCGGTGGTGGTTGTCGGTGCGCTCATCGCGCGGTCTCCTACCTGTGCTGGGGACTGGGCGGCTCACTGCGCCGGCCGGTCGAGGCTGGCCCCGATGGCCGCGGCGCCTCCCTTGCTCCCGATCGTGTTCCCATCCGAGCTTCATTGATTCTTGCCCAGTGCGCAAGTTTGCTCACTGGGAAGTAAGTCACTGCCGCGTAGGCTTGTTCCCGATGGACGCGACGGTCGGACGCCGGGAGCGCAAGAAGGCCGCGACACGGCAGACGCTGCACGAGGTTGCCCTCCGGCTCGCTGCCGAACAGGGCCTTGACCGGGTCACCGTGGAGGCCATCGCGGACGCCGCCGACGTCTCCCGGCGTACGTTCTCGAACTACTTCGCGAACAAGGAAGAAGCCCTCTTCCACGCCGATCTGGTCCGGATCCGGCGCCTACTGGACCTGGTACGCGCCCGGCCGACGAACGAACGCCCCTGGACCGCCCTGAGTCGGGCCGGCGAGGAGTTGGCCGCCGGAAGTGACTACCTGGACCCGCAGTGGCTGGCCCAGCGCCGCCTGATCCGTGCCCATCCGAGCCTCGCGGCCCATCAGATCACGGTGTACGGCACGGTCGAGCGGGAACTGACCGCCGAGATCTCCCGTCGGCTGCCGGAGAGTCCGGATTCGGGACTGCGGTCACGGGTGCTCGCCGCGGCGTTCCTCAACGCGCTCCGCGCCGCCACGCAGCACTGGATCGATCATCCGGACCGCCCCCTCGCCGAACTGGTTCACGACGCCCTCACCTATCTCGCGGACCGGTGACGGGCCGGCCGGAGCGAAGTGGCGCCCGCGATCGGCATAATTTTGCGTGAACCGCATATTTGCGTGCGACGCAAACGCGTTAGGGTTGATGACGTGAGCATCGAAGCCGGCGGGCGCATCGGACTCCGGCAACGGAAGAAGGCCGAGACCAGGGCGATGCTCAGCTGGGCGGCCATCCGGCTCGCGGTCGAGCGCGGGCTCGACAACGTACGGGTGGAGGACATCGCGGAAGCGGCCGGCGTCTCCCCACGCACCTTCAACAACTACTTCTCCAGCAAGGGCGAGGCGATTGTCGCCCGTCATCTCGACCGTTCGCTCAGGGTGGTGACGGAACTGCGCCGCCGGCCCGCGTCCGAGCCGCTCTGGGAGTCGATCGTCCACGCGGTGCTCGTGCAACTCGATCCCGGGCCGGAACTGTCCGGGCAGCCGATGCCGGAGCACCAGCAGTGGGTCGCCGGAATCCGGCTGATGGTCGCCGAGCCGGCGGTGCAGGGCGAGTTCCTGCGGGCGAGCGCGCTCGCCGAGGCCGGGATCGCCACGGCGGTCGCCGAGCGCACCGGCACCGACGTCCAGCGCGACCTGTATCCGCAACTCGTGGCCGCCGCGGTCATGGCGGCCACCAACGTGGCCACCCAGCACTGGCTGCGCGCCGATCCGCCGGTCGAGATGAGACCGCTGCTGACCGAGGCCCTCCACCAACTCGCCGCGGGACTGCCGACGCCGTAACCCCCCCCCGGCACCTCGTCCATCCACCTCAACCCGGCACCGCCGGGTCGATGCCCCCCGCGGAGGTTCCGCCATGTCCGATTCACGGCGCGAGCCGCGCGATGCTGCCGATCTCCAGAGCCACCCAGATCGCCCTGTCCGGGCCGACCGTCATCCCGTGTGGTTCGGAACCGGGCGTCGGCAGGTCGTACCCTCCGATCTCGCCCTCGGCCGTGACCCACCCGACCCGGTTGGCGCCCCACTCGGTGAACCAGCAGCCACCGGCCGGGTCCGCGACGATGGCGTGCGGCCGGGCGGAACGGTCCGGCAGCGGGAACTCCTGGATCCGACCGTCGGGGGTGATCCTGCCGAGCTGACCGGCCCCGATCTCGACGAACCAGACGGCGCCGTCGGACCCGGCGGTGATCCCGACCGGCGCGGCGCCCGGTGTGGGCAGTGGATGCAGGGTGGGCACGCCGTCCTGGCCGAGCCGGCCGATCGAGTTCGCCTGGTTGAGGGTGAACCACAGCGCGCCGTCGGGCCCGGCCGTGATCGCACTGGGAAACCCTCCGGAGGTGGGTAGCGGGTACTCCGTGACCGTGCCGTCGGTGCTGATCCGGCCGATCCGGTCGGTGTTCGTCTCGGTGAACCAGAGCGCACCGTCGGGGCCGGTCGTGATGCCGTACGGCCCACAGTCCGGCGTCGGCACCGGGTACGAGGTGATCTCGCCCCGGGTGGTGATCCGGCCGATCCGATGGTCCCGGAGCCGGGTGAACCAGAGCGCACCGTCCGAACCGGGAGTGATGACCGACGGCCCGCACGCCGGATCGTCGAGCGGATAGCTGTCGACCTGGCCGTCGACGCCGAGCCGGATGATCTTCCCGGCATGCACCAGGGTGCTCCAGAGTGCGCCGTCCGGCCCGACAGCGACGCCGTACGGCCCCGCGTCCGGTCCTGACACCGGGATTTCCTGGATCGAGAGCGGGACGTGTCGTCGCATCGCATTGCCTTCCTCGGGGCGTGACCCCGGAAACGTGGATCTGGGAGCGGGTAACCGCCCGTCGGCCATCGCGCGGTGCTCGCCACGCCACCGCTGGCGCAGCCGCCGGTCGTGGCTCACCACCAGCAGCGCGCCCGGATAGTCCGCGAGGGCCGCCTCCATCTCCTCGACCAGGCCGGGGGAGAGGTGGTTGGTGGGTTCGTCGAGCAGCAGCAGGTCGGCGGGCTGGCTGAGCAGCCGCGCGAGGGCGAGCCGTCGTCGCTGCCCGGTGGAGAGGTCCCGCACGGGTACGTCGAGCCGGTCGTGCTCGAACAGCCCCAGGGACAGCAGACGGTCGCGGTGCGTGTCCGGCGGGCCGGGCAGTCCCCGACCGAAGGCGGTCAGCAGGGTCTCCCGGGAGCGCGTGACGGACGTCTCCTGGGGCAGGTATCCGATCCGGGCCGGGCGGTCCAGCCGGCCCGCGTCCGGGGCGAGTTCGCCGGCCAGCACCCGCAGCAGGGTGCTCTTGCCCGCCCCGTTCGGCCCGTCGATCAGCAACCGGTCTCCGCCGCGTACGGTCAGCCGGACGCCGAACAGGCGGCCGGCGACCGTGACTTCCGCTGCGTCCAGCAGGATGCCGTCGGTCGCCGTACCGGGCAGCGGCGGAGTGAACCGGAGCGGCTCCGGTGGTGGCGGCACCGGCTGGTCGTACAGGCGCCGCAGTCGTTGTTCGGCGTTGCGGACCCGGCTCGCGAGGGACTGTTGCACCCGGCCCGCGTCGCGGTCGTACGCCACCTTGTTGCGGTCCTTCATCATCCGACCCGGTGCCACCTGGCGCGCGGTCGCCGCCGCCGCCTCAACTGTCCGGTCGACCTCGGTCCGCCAGCGGAGGTGGGCTTCCGCCCAGCGCCGCCGCGCCGCCGCCCGTTCGGTGAGGTAGCCGGCGTACCCGTCGCCGTACCGGGTCAGGGTGCGGCGGTCACCGTCCACTTCGATCAGTGTGCTGGCGACCCGTTCGAGGAAGACACGGTCGTGCGAGACGACGACGGTGGTCCCGGCCCGGACCCGTAGGTGCTCCTCCAGCCAGGTCAGCGAATCGTCGTCGAGATGGTTGGTCGGCTCGTCGAGCAGCAGTATCTCGGAGCCGGCGGCCAGGACCGCCGCCAGGTGCAGTCGGGCCTGCTCGCCACCGGAGAGGCTGTCGAGCCGCCGGTCGTGGTCGACACCGGCCAGGCCGAGCGCGTGCAGGGTGCGCGCCACCCGGGCGTCGGCGCCGTACCCACCACGCAGTTCGAAGACCGTCGTCAGGTCGCCGTACTCGGTCAGTCGCCGGTCGTCGCCGTCGGCGAGAAGCGGCTCCAACTCCCGCAGCCGGGCTTCGATCGTGCGTAGCTCGGCGAGGGCGCCGTCGATGACCTGCCGCACCCGCAGGTACGTCGGCAGCGGTGCCTCCTGTCCGAGGTAGCCGACACCGGCGGTGGCGACGACGGTCACCTGCCCCTCGTCGGGCTTCTCCCGGCCGGCGAGCAGGCGCAGCAGGGTGGACTTGCCCGAACCGTTCTCGCCGATGATCCCGGCGCGTTCGCCGGGGGCGACGGCGCAGGTGACTCCGTCGAGCACGGTCCGGTCGCCGTAGGTCTTGGTGACGGCGTGCAGGCTGATCTGGGTAGGCATTCCGATACTCCTGGGCGTCGAGCGGTCGGTGTCCGTCGAGGTGACGGCACGGGACGCGGAGAACGCTTCACAGGAGCATCGGCGGGACCTCGCTTAAAGCAACGGATGTAGCAATAAGATACTGCCATGACGCCACCGCGACCGCCAACCGACTTCTCCGCCGTACCGACCGGAGCGGCGCGGCCGGAGCCGGCCCGGCGTCCCGGTGGGCGGAGTGCGCAGGTACGCCGCCGGGTGCTCGACGCCGTCCGGGCCCACCTGGTGGAGTACGGATACGACGCCCTGGCCGTCGATGCCGTGGCGGACCGGGCGGGTGTGCACCGCACCACGGTCTACCGGCGCTGGCGTGATGTCGGCGGGCTGCTCGCCGACGTTCTCGCCGAGGCCGCCGACGACGGGTGGCGTCCGCCGGACACGGGCTCGCTCGAAGGTGATCTGATCGCGGTCAACCGGGAGGTGTTCGCCGCACTGACCGGCGGTTCGCCGATCACGATCGCGCTGATCGCGGCGTCGTTCCGGTCACCGCAGGCGGCGGAGGCGCTCCGCGCGTTCTGGACCGACCGGTACGCCCGCTGTGCGGTTCTCGTGCGGCGGGCGGTGGAGCGCGGTGACATACCGGCGGGAAGCGTCGCGCACCGACTGCTCGTCGCGGCGACCGCACCGCTTTACCACGAACTGGTGCTCATGCGGTCGCCCGCGGACGGGCAACTTGCCGAACGGGCGGCCCGGGACGTCGTCGCGGCGGCTCGTGCCGGAGTCTTCACGGAGAGTGTTCCGATCTGTGCCGTTCCGTCGGAGCCGGACGCCGAGCCGGCGAAAGACTGCTCGCTCCGCAGTGGACAACCGCCCTTACGCTGCAGTCGAGAGGCTCGTTGACGGGACTCCGTCCGTAATGGGCAGAGTCAGATAGATATAGCGATTTAGCCGGTATCTACCGACGATGGTATTTGATGCAGCTGACCGGGTACGGGCGGTGAGTCTTATTGCGCGCTGAGTGAATCATGTCAGCCATTTGCTGGCGAGATGGTTGCGGCCGGCCGGGGGAGTTGTCCCTACCGAACGGTTAGACTTTGGCGATCCCCGGATGGTCGCCCTTCCGATGGCTTTGCCGGCTCCCCGGACTGTGGCACCATCATGGAACATCTAGCTTTCACGACACATCGTCTCGACGGGAGCAACCAATGCCTGCATGGAGGCTGGGCCGGTTCATTGGCTCTCTTCTTGTGCTCGCCGGGCTCGCCGTCGGCGGGTTCGCCGCAAGCGCGGGCGCGGTCGGTTGGTCGGAGCGGAGCGGTGTCACCGCCTCCGAGTTGCCTGACGACAGTACGGCGGTCACCACCCCTGGAAGCGCCTTCCAGTCCTTCGGCTTCGAGTGGGGATAGAGACGCTCCTCGTGAGGAGCGATCTTCCGAAGCTGAGGAGCGATCTCCCGTAGATGGGGAGTGGTATGCCTAGGGGCCCTTCCGCGACACGTCGGTCCCCCGAGCACGCCTGGCTCGTCACCGGCCCGCTCGGAATCTTCGCAGTCGTAATGACGGCCGCACTCGGCGTCCTCAGCGGCAAGGATTCCACCGGCGAGTGGGAACTGGCCGCCCTGATCCTCGCGCTGGTCCTGGCCTCCGAGATGCCGATGTTCTACATCGTCATCCGGCGCCAGACGATCCCCTTCACCATCACCGAGATTCCGCTGCTCTTCGCGCTCTTCGTACTGCCGCCGCTGACCGTCGTACTGGTCTTCACCCTGGGCTCGCTGATCGCCCAACTACGCCGGCGGTTCGCCCAGCCCAAGCTCTGGTTCAACGTCGCCAAGGCGGCGGCGGCCAGTTCGCTGGCCAGTCTGATCGTCCTCGCCCTGCCGGACATGCGCGGTTTCGGGCCGGGGACCTGGGCCATCCTGTTCTGTGCCGTCAGCAGTCACACCCTGGTGACGCTCGGCGCCGTGGCGGCGGTGATCGCCGTCATCCACGACACGTCGGCCGGTTGGGAGATGGTTCGCTCCTCCGGCCCGGGCCTGATCACTGCGGCGATCAACGTCGCGGTGGGCCTGGTCATCATGCTCTGTCTCCGTACCACCTGGTGGTCCGCCCTGCTGCTGGTCGCGCTCGGCGCCGCCCTGGCGCTGCTCTACCGGTCGTACGCGCAGTTCTTCCGACAGCACCGCACCCTGGCCGACGTCTACGAGCTGACCAAGGCGATGAGCGAACGCGGCCAGGACGGCACGCTGGTCGACTCGCTGCTGGGCCGGGTCCGGGCCATCATGCAGGCCGAGACCGCCACCCTCTGGTTGCCGGCGCAGGGCCGTCATCCGGAGGTGCTGCTGACCGCGCGGGTCGAGGAACGCGGGCTGCTCGACATCTCCCGGACCCCCGTCCTCGCCCGCCAGCGGGCGTGTGAGGAAGGCCGTACGGTCGCCGCGGGCGGTCGGGTAGGCGGAGACCGGGACGTCCGGGAGGCCCTGCGCGGTGCGGGCGTCAAGGAGGTCATCGTCACCCCGCTGCGGTCCGGCCAGGCGGTCATCGGTTCCCTGGAGGTGGTGAACCGGCTCGGCGACACTGGCCACTTCACCGCTGCCGACATACCCATCCTGGAGACGATCGCGGCACACGCGGCCGTCGCGCTGGAGAACTCCCGACTGGTCGACCGGCTGCGCCACGACGCGTATCACGACGGGTTGACCAACCTGCCGAACCGGCGACGGGTGACCGACGCGCTCGAGAAGGCGGTCGGGGTACGCGCCCCCGGCGAGGTGGTCGCCGTGATGCTGTTCGATGTGGACTCGCTCCGGCAGGTCAACGAGTCGGTGGGGCACGCTGCCGGTGACCAGGTGCTGACCGAGGTGGCGAACCGGCTGCGCGCCTCGGCGCCGTCCGCCGCGTTGGTCGGCCGGATCGGCAGCGACGAGTTCGTGGTCACCCTGCGGATGGAGAGCGTCGACGCGGCGCTCGAACTGGCCGCGCAGTTGCGGGAACAGATCCGTGACCGGATGGTCTTCGACGCGCTGGTGCTCGACGTGGACACCGTGGTCGGGGTCGCGGTGCATCCGGACCACGGCACCGATCCGGCCACCCTGTTGCAACGGGCCGACCTCGCCGTGACCAAGGCGAAGACGGCCCCGGACGGGATCCAGCTGTTCAGCCCCGGGTTGGAGTCGAGGTCGTCGCACCGGCTCGGGCTCGCCGGTGACCTGCGGCGGGCTCTGGACAACGCCGAGGTGCAGGTCTACTACCAGCCCAAGGTCACACTGCGGAACCGTCGGTTCGTCGGAGTGGAGTGCCTGGCGCGGTGGGAGCATCCGGCGCACGGCGAGGTCGCTCCGGAGGACTTCGTGGCGGTGGCCGAGCACACCGGCCAGCTCGGGCGGCTGACCGAGATGGTCCTGCGGGAGGCGCTCCGGCGCGCCCGCGACTGGAGCATCGGCGGCGAGCCGCTGGCGGTCGCGGTGAACGTCTCCGCGCGCACCCTCGGCGACCAGCAGTTCCCCGTCCAGGTGCGGGACCTGCTCGCCGAGTACGGCGTCGCCCCGGAGCTGCTCACCCTGGAGATCAAGGAAGCCGGTGTGCTGGACGGCACCGAACGCGCGGTGCCGGGGCTGCGCCGGCTGCGGGACATCGGGGTACGGCTCGCCGTCGACGACTTCGGCACCGGCCACTCCTCGCTCTCCTACCTCCGCCGCCTGCCGGTCAACGAGGTCAAGGTCGACCGCTCCTTCGTGCAGGGCATGGCGACCGACCCGGTGGACCTGGCGATCGTGAACGCGGTGGTGACGCTCTCCCAGCAGTTCGGTCTGGCCGTGGTCGCCGAGGGCGTGGAGAGCGAACTCACCCTGGAACTGCTCCAGGACATCGGCTGCCAGATCGGGCAGGGATTCCTGTTCAGTCGTCCGCTGCCGTACGAGCGGCTGGAGGCCTGGTTCGCCGCCCAGTCGGAGTCCGAGGTGCACCCGAGCGGTGCCGACGTACGGCGGCTGCGGGCGGTGCCCTGAGCCCGGTCCGATGCCCCGGAACGCCACCGGGGATCTGATTTCACCTCGTGCCGTACGCCGTGTACTCTTACCTCTGCGCGCCAGCGGGAAAGATCGCGCGGTGCCCCCTTAGCTCAGTCGGCAGAGCGTCTCCATGGTAAGGAGAAGGTCTACGGTTCGATTCCGTAAGGGGGCTCAAAGGGTTCGACTGGACCCGCCCACAGCGGTGTAGCTCAGTTGGTAGAGCAAACGGCTCATAATCGTTGTGTCGCCGGTTCAAGTCCGGCCACCGCTACTCTCGGTCGCCGGTTAGCCCCGGAGGCCGGACCGAGCGGGCGCCCCGGCGCCCGCTTTGCAGATCCGCGTGGCAGGCGTCTACGCTGGTACATCGTTAGTCGACACCGTTGATGAGGGAGGCGCTCCACCGTGGCCAAGGCGACTGATGTCCGTCCGAAGATCACCCTGGCGTGTGTGGAGTGCAAAGAGCGCAACTACATCACGCGCAAGAACCGCCGTAACGACCCGGACCGCATCGAGCTGAAGAAGTTCTGCCCCCGGGACGGCAAGCACACCCTCCACCGCGAGACCCGCTGACGAGGGCCGACGCGAGTCGGCTCACCCGGCCCAGGATCGCCGTTCCGATCCCGGCAAGCGCGCCCCAGGCCCGCTTTCCCGGTGATCGGGGCGGCGATTTGTTGTGTTTCACCCCGGTTATCGGGTTCCGGCGCTGTTCGCCCCGGTCGCTCGGCGGCATCCGGGTGGCCCGGCGGAGCCGTGTAGGTTCGGCGGCATGTCCCTGGACCCGTCCTTCGTCGGCCGTACCTATCCGCCGACGGCGCCCTATCAGGTGGGGCGCGAGAAGATCCGAGAGTTCGCCACGGCGATCGGGGCCGAGGAGCCGGCGTACCACGATCCGGACGCCGCCCGGGCCCTCGGCCACCCCGACGTGGTGGCGCCGCCGACCTTCCCGATGACGATCACCATGTCGGCCAGCCGCCAGATCATCGACGACCCGGAACTCGGCATCGACTACAGCCGGGTGGTCCACGGCGACCAGCGGTTCCGCTACACCCGGCCGGTGGTCGCCGGCGACGAACTGGTCTGTGTCAACACGGTCGAGGACGTCATCACGCGGGGTGGACACGGCTTCGTGACCATCCGTACGGAGGTCAGCACGACCACCGGGGAACCCGTGGTGACCGCCTGGTGCAAGTTCGTCGTACGCGGAGAGGGCTGAGATGGATCTGTCTCCCCGGACCTACCGGATCACCCGCGCGGACCTGGTCCGCTACGCGGGAGCCTCCGGCGACTTCAACCCGATCCACTGGAGCGACCGGATCGCCACCAAGGTGGGCCTGCCCGGGGTGATCGCGCACGGCATGTTCACGATGGCGCTCGTCGGGCGCGCGGTGACCGAGTGGGCCGGCTCGGCGGACGCGGTGGTCGAGTACGGCGTTCGGTTCACCCGGCCGGTCCTGGTGCCGGACGACGACGAGGGCACCGAGATCGAGGTGACCGCCGTCGCCCGGGACGCGGGTGAGCCCGGACTGACCCGGCTCGACCTGACCGCCACCTGTCAGGGCGAGAAGGTGCTGGCCCAGGCCCGGGCCGTGATCCGCACGCCAGCCTGACGACCGTCGCGGGGGACCGGCGTCGGTCGGTGGCCGTCCGGGGACCTGCCGGCAGATCGGGGCGATGTCTTCCCGGCATGCTTCGGCGCACCGGTTGGGAAACTCGTGCCTCTACCCGTACACTGGTCCGCCGTGGGGCAAGTGGCCTCTACTCAGGCGTGCGTGCCCGAGTGGGGTCCGGCTGCCCGCACAGGGGTGTAGCTCAATTGGCAGAGCAGCGGTCTCCAAAACCGCAGGCTGCAGGTTCAAGTCCTGTCACCCCTGCGCCTACGGCCTGACCGGTCCCGGGATCGGCGTCGTCATCATTGGCGACCGGCTCGTGTTGGTGGTAACGGCGGGGTCGACCCGAGGCGGGATGTCCGCCAGGGTTCGCTCCACCGGGTCCGCCGGTCGCGGGCCGTTCCGGGGGACGGTCGTCCGGGGGTTTGGTCACGGGTGGTCTCCGCCCGTGGCGGAGACCCCGGTTCCGGCCGGCGTGACCAGCGCAGCGCGCGTTCACCGACGCGCGTACCAACCACCCGGCGACGGAGGGCGAAGTGGCCGAGAAGAATCGGCGCGACGAGGACGACAACGACCGTCTCGAAGACGAGGCGATCGATGACGTCGTCGACGATGACGCCGACGACGAGGATGCCGATGAGCCGGTCTCGCGTGGTGGTACCGCCACCCAGACCCGCACCAAGGCCGACTCGGCGGACAGCCGCCCCAAGACCAGGACGGAAACCGGCCGAGTAGGAATATTCGGGCGAGTTGCCCGGTTCGTCCGCGAGGTCGTGGCAGAGCTGCGTAAGGTCATCTGGCCGACCCGCAAGGAGCTGCTGACCTACACCGCAGTGGTGGTCGTGTTCCTCGTCGTGGTGCTGACGATCGTGGCCGGGCTGGACCTCGCCTTCGCGAGAGGCGTGCTGTGGGTCTTCGGCGGCTCCAGCTGACCACCTGACCCACCTGATAGTGACGGAAGTGAGCGAGCGTGCCTGAGTACGACGAGAGCGCCGAGACCCCGGACGAGCAGTCCGCGGTGGCGACGGCGGGCAGTGCCGAGTCGGTCGAGGCCGCAAACGAGCCGGAGTTCCCCACGGCCGAGCCGGAGCCGGACGAGGACTTCGATCCGGTCGCCGAGCTGCGGCAGAAGCTGCGCTACGCGCCCGGTGACTGGTACGTGGTCCACTCGTACGCCGGTTACGAGAACAAGGTCAAGACGAACCTGGAGACCCGGATCACGAGCCTCGACATGGAGGAGTTCATCTACCAGGTCGAGGTGCCGACCCGGGAAGAGGTCGAGGTCAAGAACGGCAAGCGCCTCCAGGTCCAGAACAAGGTCTTCCCGGGCTACATCCTGGTCCGGATGGAGCTGACGCCGGAGTCGTACTCCTGCGTCCGCAACACCCCGGGAGTGACCGGCTTCGTCGGCGCGACCGACCGGGCGGACCGGCCGGCGCCGCTCTCCCTGGACGAGGTGCTGAAGTGGCTCGCCCCGGCGGTGGAGACCGAGGCTGCCAAGAAGGCCAAGCCGGAGATCAAGGTGCTGGACTTCGAGGTCGGCGACTCGGTCACGGTCACGGACGGCGCCTTCGCGTCGCTGCCCGCCACGATCAGCGAGATCAACGCCGATCAGCAGAAGCTCAAGGTCCTGGTGTCGATCTTCGGTCGGGAGACCCCGGTCGAGCTCAACTTCAACCAGGTCGCCAAGATCTGACCCTGGCTGCCGCGATCCCGGCGGCCGGCGCCCGGCAGACGTCGTACGGCGTACCGGCCGCCCGGGAGGCGCTTCCGCATGGCGGCGCCGGCCCCGGGTGGCCCGGGGCCGACCTCGGCGCGTCGCCCGAGGTGGTCCTGCGCTACTCTTGAACGTCGCCCGCACGCGAGGCGCGCTTGACCGTGCGCGCCGACGGGTGACGTCAGGTGCACGTTCCCAGTTTCAAGCCCAGGAAGAGACATGCCTCCGAAGAAGAAGCTCGTCAAGACGTTCACGCTTCAGTTGCCGGCGGGCCAGGCCACTCCGGCGCCGCCGGTCGGCCCGGCGTTGGGCCAGCACGGCGTCAACATCATGGAGTTCTGCAAGTCGTACAACTCGCAGACCGAGTCGCAGCGCGGTGACATCGTGCCGGCCGAGATCAGCGTGTACGAGGACCGGACCTTCACCTTCGTGCTGAAGACCCCGCCCGCCGCCCGGCTGCTGATCAAGGCCGCCGGTGTGCAGAAGGGCTCCGGCGTCCCGCAGAGCGAGAAGGTCGGCTCGATCTCCCGCGCCCAGCTGCGCGAGATCGCCGAGAAGAAGATGTCCGACCTCAACGCCAACGACGTGGAACAGGCCGAGAAGATCATCGCCGGCACCGCCCGGTCGATGGGCATCACGGTCAAGGAATAAGGGTCCACCCTCCACCTTCCGGCACGACCAGTTCGTGGGAGGGCACGCGGCATCCGCGTACCCGCCAGACACCACAGGAGTGTTCAGACATGCAGCGCAGCAAGAGCTACCGCAAGGCAGCCGAAGCCATCGACCGGGACAAGCTCTACACCCCGGCCGAGGCCGTACGGCTGGCCAAGGGGAGCAGCAACGTCAAGTTCGACGCCACGGTCGAGGTCGCGATGCGCCTCGGTGTCGACCCCCGTAAGGCCGACCAGATGGTCCGGGGCACGGTCAACCTGCCGCACGGTACCGGCAAGACCGCCCGCGTGATCGTCTTCGCGGCCGGCGCCAAGGCCGACGAGGCGACCGCCGCCGGGGCGGACGTGGTCGGTACCGACGAGCTGGTGGCCCGGATCCAGGAAGGTTGGCTGGACTTCGACGCGGCGATCGCCACGCCGGACCAGATGGCCAAGATCGGTCGGATCGCGCGGATCCTGGGCCCGCGCGGTCTCATGCCGAACCCGAAGACCGGCACGGTGACCATGGACGTCACCAAGGCGGTCTCGGAGATCAAGGGTGGAAAGATCACCTTCCGGGTGGACAAGCACTCGAACCTGCACCTGATCATCGGTAAGGCGTCGTTCTCCGAGGCGCAGCTGGTCGACAACTACGCCGCGGTGCTCGACGAGGTCCTCCGGACCAAGCCGTCCGCGTCCAAGGGCAAGTACCTGCGCAAGGTCACCCTGGCCACCACCATGGGCCCGGGCGTTCCGATCGACCCGAACGTGGTGAAGAACCTGCGGGAGGGGAGCGAGGCCTGAGCCTCGCCCGACCCGTAGCTCGTTCAGCCCGACACGGGGCGCCCAGCGGAGACCGCGGGCGTCCCGTGTCGGCATTTTCGGCGGCGCTGTGGCAGTCTCGTCCCGTGCGTCTGGATCAGGTCTGGTTGCGGTACGGCGTGCGCGCGCCGTGGGTGCTGCGTGAGGTCGAGGTCGAGATCGGTCCCGGCCAGAGCGCGGTGGTGCTCGGCCGGAACGGGGCGGGCAAGTCGACGCTGCTTCAGCTGGCCGCCGGGGTACTGACCCCGAGCCGGGGTGTGGTCCGGGACCGTCCCCGGACGATCGGTTGGGTGCCGGAGCGGTTTCCCGCGGACCAGCCGTTCACCGTCGCGCAGTACCTCACCGCGATGGCCAGGATCCGGGCGCTCACCGGTCCGGCGCTGGCCCGGACCGTGGACGGCTGGATCCAGCGCCTCGGCATCGCCCCGTACCGGGACGTCCGGCTGCCGGCCCTGTCGAAGGGGACCGCCCAGAAGGTGGGTCTCGCCCAGGCCCTGCTCCGGCCGCCCGATCTGCTCGTCCTCGACGAGCCCTGGGAGGGGCTGGACGGGGCGACCCGGGAGCTGGTTCCGGAGTTGATCAGCGAGGTCCGGGCGGCCGGCGGCGCCGTGCTGGTCAGTGACCATCGGGGCGAGACGATCCGGCTGCCGGACGCGCAGCAGTGGAGTGTCGCCGACGGCAGCGTGTCGGTCGTCGTTCCGGCGCCCGGCAACGGCCGGGACCCGAGGTCCGGGACGATGTCCGTCGTGGAGATCGCGGTACCCACCGCCCGTGCCGCCAGCGCCGTCGCGGACCTGCGCGCCGCCGGCCACCAGGTGGTGCGGGTACGGCCGTCCGACCCGCCCGAGCCATCCGAGCCATCCGAGCCACCCGTCGGGCCGGGGCGGTCGACCGCCCCGGTCGGGGCCGACGGAGCGGACGGCAGCGCGGAGGTGGCACCGTGATCCCGCTCATCGGGATGCGGCTGGCCGGGTTCGTCCGGTCCGCCCGGTCGCTGCCCCCGTTGATCGCCGGACTCGTGGTACTCACCGTGCTGCACGGGGGTGCGGGCGCCCAGGCGGCCGAGGCGTACGGGGTCTCCGCCGTCGTACTGTTCCCGGTCCTGGCCTGGCAGACCCGGCTGCTGCTGGACACCGAACCGGACGTACAGCGCCGGCTCGCGGGGGTCGTCGCCGGGCGGCGGCCGGAACTGGCCGCAGGCGTACTGGCCGCCGCCGTGGCCGGGTTGGCCTTCCTGCCGATCGCGCTGCTCGTACCCTGGCTGGTCGGTGGGGTCACCGGCCCGGAACGGCCCGGCGACCTGCCGGTCGCGCTGGGGCTGGGGATCGGGCTGTGGGCGTACCTGCTGGCCCTGCCGGCGGCGATCGCCCTGGGCGCGCTGGCCAGCCGGGCGGCGACGGCGAGTCCGCTCTACGGGGTGGCCGTCCTGGTCGGCGGGGTGGTCGGCACGTTCGTGTTCGGGCTGAAGGCCTCGGTGGTGCCCTGGCTCGCGCCGCCGGTGATGGCGACCGCTCGGGCGAGTACGGCGGGCCCGGCCGGAGGCACGCTGGCCCTGTTGACGGTGCACGCACTGGCCTGGAGTGCCGTGGCGCTGGCCGGGTATGCCTGGTTGCGCCGCCGACGGGCGTGACGGGGACCACCTGGCGGTGATTTGGCCGTCACCGTGACGTACCGTACGCTGTGATTCTGTCCGTGTTTCTGCGGACGGAAATCGTATTCACCCAGAGACCGCTGGTCACCGTGCTTCGGCATGGTCGAAGGTCCCGTTGAACGGGACGGCCCGCGCAGGGCGAGACGGACAGCGTGCCAGGTCACGATCATGTGATCCTCCCGCCCCGTGCGCCCTGCGCCGGGGCGTTTCTCGTTGTGGCGGAGCCGCCGACCTCCCCGTTGCCCGATCGAGCCCGAGGGCCGATCGGTGTCGAAGGTGATCAGCCTGGAGTAAGAAGAGAGGAGGGACATGGCGGACAAGCCGGTTCGGGCCGACAAGGCCACCGCCGTCGCCGAGCTCACCGAGCACTTCCGCAACTCGGGCGCCACCGTGCTGACCGAATACCGCGGTCTGACGGTTTCCCAGTTGACCCAGTTGCGTCGCACGCTGGGTCGGGACACGACCTACGAGATTGCGAAGAACACGCTGGCGAAGCGTGCCGCGACGGATGCTGGCATTGCCGGCCTCGACGAGCTGTTCACCGGTCCTACCGCGCTGACCTTCGTCTCCGGGGACGTGGTCGAGGCGGCGAAGGGTCTGCGGGAGTTCGCGAAGGCCAACCCGAAGCTCGTCATCAAGGGTGGCGTCTTCGAGGGCCGGGCGATCACCGCGGACGAGGTCAACAAGCTCGCCGACCTTGAGTCCCGTGAGGTGCTGCTGGCCAAGTTGGCCGGCGCGATGAAGGGCAGCCTGAGCAAGGCCGCTGCCCTGTTCCAGGCGCCGCTTGCGCAGACCGCCCGCTTGGCGGCTGCCCTGCAGGACAAGCGTGAGAAGGAGGGGCAGGCCTGAGGCCAGCCCTTTTCGATACCCCGATATTCGTGTAACAGATGAAGGAAAGGACGCCAGACACCATGGCGAAGCTCAGCACCGACGAGCTGCTCGACGCGTTCAAGGAGATGACGCTGATCGAGCTGTCGGAGTTCGTGAAGCAGTTCGAGACGACCTTCGAGGTCACCGCCGCGGCGCCGGTTGCGGTCGCCGCCGCCGGTGGCGCTGCCGCGCCGGCCGAGGCCGAGCCGGAGCAGGACGAGTTCGACGTCATCCTCGACGCCGACGGTGGCAAGAAGATCCAGGTCATCAAGGTCGTTCGCGAGCTGACCGGCCTGGGCCTCAAGGAGGCCAAGGACCTGGTCGAGGCCGCGCCGAAGGCCGTCCTGGAGAAGGCCAACAAGGAGACCGCGGACAAGGCCAAGGCGAAGCTCGAGGCCGAGGGCGCCAAGGTCACCCTCAAGTAGGTTCGCACCACGGCATCCGTCCGGCCCGACCGTTCCGTCCCCGCTCCGCCGAGTGGGACCCGACGGGGTACGGGCCGTGGCGGGTGTCCGCGTCGGGTCGAGTGAGCTGACGCACAGCAATTCGCCACGGGCGGTGATCCGGCGCCGGATCGCCGCCCGTTCCCGTCCGCTGACAGGCTGCGACCGTCGATGATCAGGGCTTTGGCGCCGCCGAGCGTGGTCGCGGGGCGGTCCGGGCGGCCAGCGTCGGATGGCGACCCGGGTAAAGACGTCGCCCGACCCGGGCATCAGCCCTTGACGCGGCACGAACCGGCAGGCACGCTGACATCAGCAAGACCTTCCGCGCTTGCGACGGCCGACACCTGGGTAAGAGCCGACGGCAGCACCACGAGCCGCTGGTCTCAGACAGGCCTAGCGGGATGCGTGCGGGAACGTGTAAGCGCGCTCAGCGCGCGCCGACCGAGTGTCGGCGACACGTTCTGCAACGCCCTGCCGTGGTGGGCTGGACAGCGGTTAGCCGCTCGGCTACACTGCTAGTTTGCGCTGCCTTCCGACTTGACCCCTGCTCGGAATGTCCGATTATGGATATTTGGAGTGGGGCCATTGGAGTGCACGCGTAACAGCCGTTCTGCAGCACCGGTCCTCGGAAGGACGCATCTTGGCAGCTTCCCGCCCTGCGAAGACCAGTCGTACGTCGAGCGCTTTCGCGCCCCGCCGAATCTCCTTCGGCAGGATTACCGAACACCTCGAGGTCCCCAACCTCCTCGCCATCCAGAACGAGTCGTTTGACTGGCTGGTCGGCAACGAGGCTTGGCAGGGCCGGTCGGCCGACGACCCGCACGCTCGATCGGGTCTCGCTGAGATCCTCGACGAGATCAGTCCCATTGAGGACTTCTCCGGCACCATGTCACTTTCCTTCTCCGCGCCACGCTTCGACGAGGTCAAGGCCTCGATCGAGGAGTGCAAGGAGAAGGACCTGACCTATTGCGCCCCGCTGTTCGTGACCGCGGAGTTCACCAACAACACCACTGGCGAGATCAAGAGCCAGACGGTGTTCATGGGCGACTTCCCGATGATGACGCCGAAGGGCACCTTCATCATCAACGGCACCGAGCGCGTGGTGGTCAGCCAGCTCGTCCGGTCCCCGGGCGTGTACTTCTCCAAGGAGCCGGACAAGACCTCCGACCGCGACCTCTCCAGCGTCAAGGTCATCCCGAGTCGGGGTGCCTGGCTGGAGTTCGACATCGACAAGCGAGACACCGTCGGTGTCCGCATCGACCGCAAGCGCCGGCAGGCCGTCACCGTCCTGCTCAAGGCCATCGGTTGGACCAACGAGCAGATCCGTGAGCGGTTCGGCTGGTCCGAGCTGATGATGACCACCCTGGAGAAGGACCACATCGCCGGGGTGGACGAGGCGCTGCTCGACATCTACCGCAAGCTCCGGCCGGGCGAGCCCCCGACGCGGGAGAACGCCCAGACCCTGCTCGACAACCTCTTCTTCAACCCGAAGCGGTATGACGTAGCCAAGGTCGGCCGATACAAGTTCAACAAGAAGCTCGAAGTCGGCGTACCCATGAACAAGGGCACGCTGACCGAGGACGACATCGTCGCCACCGTGGAGTACCTCTGCCGGCTGCACGCCGGTGAGGAGGGCTACGAGGCCGACGACATCGACCACTTCGGCAACCGCCGGCTCCGTACCGTGGGCGAACTGATCCAGAACCAGGTTCGGGTCGGCCTGTCCCGGATGGAGCGGGTCGTCCGGGAGCGGATGACCACCCAGGACGTCGAGGCGATCACGCCGCAGACCCTGATCAACATCCGCCCGGTGGTGGCGGCGATCAAGGAGTTCTTCGGTACGTCGCAGCTGTCCCAGTTCATGGACCAGACCAACCCGCTGGCGGGCCTGACCCACCGGCGCCGGCTGAGCGCGCTCGGCCCGGGTGGTCTGTCCCGGGAGCGGGCCGGCTTCGAGGTCCGGGACGTGCACCCGTCCCACTACGGCCGGATGTGCCCGATCGAGACGCCGGAAGGCCCGAACATCGGTCTGATCGGCGCGCTCGCCACCTTCGGCCGGGTGAACCCGTTCGGGTTCATCGAGACCCCGTACCGCAAGGTGGTCGAGGCGCGGGTCACCGACCAGATCGACTACCTGACCGCGGACGAGGAGGACCGGTTCGTCAAGGCGCAGGCCAACACCGCGCTGCGCAGTGACGGCACCTTCGCCGAGGACCGGGTCCTGGTCCGCCGGAAGGGCGGCGAGGTCGACTACGTCGCACCGGGGGCCGTCGACTACATGGACGTGTCGCCGCGCCAGATGGTGTCGGTGGCCACCGCCATGATCCCGTTCCTCGAGCACGACGACGCCAACCGGGCGCTGATGGGCGCCAACATGCAGCGCCAGGCGGTGCCGCTGGTCAAGGCCGAGTCGCCGCTGGTGGGTACGGGCATGGAGTACCGGGCCGCGGTCGACGCCGGTGACGTGGTCGTCGCCGAGGTCGGCGGTGTGGTCGAGGACCTGTGCGCCGACTACGTGACGGTGCACCAGGACGACGGCCACCGGCGTACCTACCTCCTGCACAAGTTCCGCCGCTCGAACGCCGGCTCCTGCGTCAACCAGAAGCCGGTCGTCTTCGAGGGCGATCGGGTGGAGGCCGGGCAGGTCATCGCCGACGGTCCCTGCACCGACGAGGGCGAGATGGCGCTCGGGCGCAACCTGCTCGTCGCGTTCATGCCCTGGGAGGGCCACAACTACGAGGACGCGATCATCCTGTCGCAGCGCCTCGTGCAGCAGGACGCCCTCACCTCGATCCACATCGAGGAGCACGAGGTCGACGCCCGCGACACCAAGCTGGGCCCGGAGGAGATCACCCGCGACATCCCGAACGTCAGCGAGGAAATGCTCGCCGACCTCGACGAGCGCGGCATCATCCGGATCGGTGCGGAGGTCGTGACCGGCGACATCCTGGTCGGCAAGGTCACGCCCAAGGGCGAGACCGAGCTGACCCCGGAGGAGCGGCTGCTCCGTGCGATCTTCGGTGAGAAGGCGCGCGAGGTCCGGGACACCTCGTTGAAGGTTCCACACGGCGAGACCGGCACGGTCATCGGCGTACGGACCTTCTCCCGGGAGGACGGCGACGAGCTGCCTCCGGGCGTGAACGAGCTGGTCCGCGTCTACGTCGCCCAGAAGCGGAAGATCCAGGACGGCGACAAGCTCGCCGGCCGGCACGGCAACAAGGGCGTCATCTCCAAGATCCTGCCTGTCGAGGACATGCCGTTCCTGGAGGACGGCACGCCGGTCGACATCGTGCTCAACCCGCTCGGTGTGCCGAGCCGGATGAACATCGGCCAGGTACTGGAGACTCACCTCGGGTGGGTGGCCAAGACCGGTTGGAAGGTCAACGGCGAGGACGCCGACTGGAAGAACGCGCTGCGCGCGATCGACGCCCACGAGTCCGAGCCGGACACCAACGTGGCGACGCCGGTCTTCGACGGCGCCAAGGAGGAGGAGATCTCCGGTCTGCTCTCGTCGACCCTGCCCAACCGGGACGGCAAGCAGCTGATCGGCGCGAGCGGAAAGGCGCAGCTCTTCGACGGACGTTCCGGCGAGCCGCTGCCCGATCCGATCGCGGTCGGCTACATCTACATCCTCAAGTTGAACCACCTGGTCGACGACAAGATCCACGCTCGGTCGACCGGCCCGTACTCGATGATCACGCAGCAGCCGCTGGGTGGTAAGGCGCAGTTCGGTGGCCAGCGGTTCGGCGAGATGGAGTGCTGGGCGATGCAGGCGTACGGCGCCGCGTACGCCCTGCAGGAGTTGCTGACGATCAAGTCCGACGACGTCCTCGGCCGGGTCAAGGTGTACGAGGCGATCGTCAAGGGCGAGAACATTCCCGAACCGGGCATCCCGGAGTCCTTCAAGGTGCTGCTCAAGGAGCTGCAGTCGCTGTGCCTCAATGTTGAGGTGCTCTCCAGTGACGGTGTGGCCCTGGAGATGCGCGAGACCGACGACGAGGTCTTCCGCGCCGCGGAGGAACTCGGCATCGACCTGTCCCGGCGCGAGCCGAGCTCGGTCGAAGAGGTGTGAAGTTGTGTGGGGTTGGGGGCGGGTGACCCGCTCCGGGCGGTCAGGCTTGATCCCTCCGCGGGTCACCCGCCCCCAACCCCGCCCGGTGAGCTAGCGGTAAAACGACACGACACGAGGGACATATAACGTGCTCGACGTCAACTTCTTCGACGAGTTGCGGATTGGCCTGGCTACCGCTGACGACATTCGTCAGTGGTCGCATGGCGAGGTCAAGAAGCCTGAAACGATCAACTACCGCACCCTGAAGCCGGAAAAGGACGGGCTCTTCTGCGAGAAGATCTTTGGTCCGCAGCGGGACTGGGAGTGCTACTGCGGTAAGTACAAGCGGGTCCGGTTCAAGGGCATCATCTGCGAGCGCTGCGGCGTCGAGGTGACCCGCTCCAAGGTGCGTCGTGAGCGGATGGGCCACATCGAACTGGCCGCGTCGGTCACGCACATCTGGTACTTCAAGGGTGTGCCGAGCCGGCTGGGCTATCTGCTCGACCTGGCGCCCAAGGACCTCGAAAAGATCATCTACTTCGCGTCGTACGTGGTCACCAGCGTGGACGCGGAGGCGCGGCACCGCGACCTCTCGACGGTGGAGAACGAGATTCTCGCCGAGAAGCGGCAGGCGGAGAACAGCCGCGACTCCGAGATCGAGAAGCGGGCCGCCAAGCTCGAGGCCGACCTGGCCGAGCTGGAGGCCGAGGGTGCCAAGGCCGACGTGCGCCGCAAGGTCAAAGAGGGCGGCGAGCGCGAGATGCGCCAGATCCGCGACCGGGCGCAGCGCGAGATCGACCGTCTCGACGAGGTCCTGGACACCTTCCGCAAGCTGGAGCCGAAGCAGCTGGTCACCGACGAGCTGCTCTACCGCGAGCTGCGGGACCGGTTCGGCGAGTACTTCACCGGCGGGATGGGTGCCGAGGCGATCAAGGCGCTGGTCCAGAACATGGACCTGGACGCCGAGGCGGACAACCTCCGCGAGATCATCCGGTCCGGCAAGGGCCAGCGGAAGATCCGGGCGCTCAAGCGGCTCAAGGTCGTCGCGGCGTTCCTGAACACCCGCAACTCGCCGCTCGGCATGGTTCTGGACTGCGTACCGGTGATCCCGCCGGACCTGCGCCCGATGGTGCAGCTCGACGGTGGCCGGTTCGCGACCTCGGACCTGAACGACCTGTACCGGCGTGTGATCAACCGGAACAACCGACTCAAGCGACTGATCGACCTCGGCGCTCCCGAGATCATCGTCAACAACGAGAAGCGGATGCTCCAGGAGGCCGTCGACGCGCTGTTCGACAACGGTCGGCGTGGGCGTCCGGTCACCGGTCCGGGTAACCGGCCGCTGAAGTCGCTGTCGGACATGCTCAAGGGCAAGCAGGGGCGGTTCCGGCAGAACCTGCTGGGCAAGCGGGTCGACTACTCCGGTCGTTCCGTGATCGTCGTCGGTCCGCAGCTCAAGCTGCACCAGTGCGGCCTGCCCAAGCAGATGGCGCTGGAGCTGTTCAAGCCGTTCGTGATGAAGCGGCTGGTCGACCTGAACCACGCGCAGAACATCAAGTCCGCGAAGCGGATGGTGGAGCGGCAGCGGCCGGTCGTCTGGGACGTGCTGGAAGAGGTCATCGGCGAGCACCCGGTTCTGCTGAACCGGGCGCCGACCCTGCACCGGCTGGGTATCCAGGCGTTCGAGCCGCAGCTGGTCGAGGGCAAGGCGATCCAGATCCACCCGCTGGTCTGCACCGCGTTCAACGCGGACTTCGACGGTGACCAGATGGCGGTGCACGTGCCGCTGTCCGCCGAGGCGCAGGCCGAGGCGCGGATCCTGATGCTCTCGTCGAACAACATCCTCAAGCCGGCGGACGGCAAGCCGGTCACCATGCCCACCCAGGACATGGTCATCGGTCTCTACCACCTGACCCACCTGACTCCGGGTGAGGTGGGCGAGGGCCGGGCGTTCAGCTCGGACGCCGAGGCGCGGATGGCTTTCGACAACGGCGAGCTGCACCTGCAGACGCCGGTGCGGATCCGGCTGCGCGACGTGACCGAGGTGGACAACGGCGCCGGTGCGCAGCGGTGGACCGAGCCCGAGGGCTGGACCCCGGGCGAGCCGTTGACCGTGGAGACCACCCTGGGTCGGGTGCTGTTCAACGAGACGCTGCCGAAGGGCTACCGTTTCGTGAACTACGAGATCCGCAAGGGGCAGCTCTCCGCGATCGTCAACGACCTCGCCGAGCGGTTCCCGAAGGTGGCGCTGGCCGCGACCCTCGACGGGCTCAAGGAGGCCGGTTTCCACTGGGCCACCTGGTCCGGCGTGACGATCGGCATGGAGGACGTCATCGCGCCGCCGCGCAAGCGGGAGATCCTGGAGCGGTACGAGAAGGAAGCCGAGCGGATCGACAAGCAGTACCAGCGTGGTCTGATGACCGCCGAGGAACGTCGCGGCGAGCTCATCGAGATCTGGACCAAGGCGACCAACGAGGTCGCCAAGGAGATGGAAACCGCGCTGCCGCAGGAGAACCCGCTGTGGAAGATGATCAACTCGGGTGCCCGCGGTAACCTGCTCCAGCTCCGGCAGATCGCGGCGATCCGTGGTCTGGTGGCCAACCCGAAGGGCGAGATCATCCCGCGGCCGATCAAGGCCAGCTACCGGGAGGGTCTCTCCGTACTGGAGTACTTCATCTCCACGCACGGTGCCCGGAAGGGTCTGGCGGACACGGCGCTGCGGACCGCCGACTCGGGTTACCTGACCCGTCGTCTGGTGGACGTCTCGCAGGACGTGATCATCCGCGAGGAGGACTGCGGCACCGACCGCGCCATCTCGATGCAGATCGGCGTCCAGTTGGACGGCAAGCTGGTGGCGCACGAGCACGTCGAGACCGGGCTGCACGCCCGGACCCTGGCGGACGACATCAAGGGGCCGGACGGCAACCTGGTGGCGGAGCGCGGCGTCGACCTCAACTCGATCCTGGTCGACCGGATCGTGGCTGCCGGGGTCGACACGGTCCGGGTCCGCAGCGTGCTCACCTGCGAGTCGAAGCTGGGCGTCTGCGGTGCGTGCTACGGCCGCTCGCTGCCGACCGGCAAGACCGTGGACGTCGGCGAGGCGGTCGGCATCATCGCCGCCCAGTCGATCGGTGAGCCGGGTACCCAGCTGACGATGCGTACCTTCCACACCGGTGGTGTCGCGGGTGAGGACATCACCCAGGGTCTGCCCCGGGTCCAGGAAATCTTCGAGGCCCGGGTACCCAAGGGCAAGGCGCCGATCGCCGACACCCCTGGTCGGATCCGGATCGAGGACGGCGAGCGGTCGCGGAAGATCATCATCGTGCCGGACGACGGCACCGACGAGATCGTCCACGACAAGATCTCGAAGCGGGTCCGGCTCCGGCCGGGCGTGCACGACGGCGCGCACGTCGGCGTCGGGGAGAAGCTCACCGAGGGCACGATCGACCCGCACGAACTGCTGCGGATCCTCGGCCCGCGGGCGGTCCAGGTCCACCTGACCCAGGAGGTCCAGGAGGTCTACCGGTCGCAGGGTGTGCTCATCCACGACAAGCACATCGAGATCATCATCCGCCAGATGCTCAAGCGGGTGACGGTGATCGACTCCGGTGCGACCGAGTTCCTGCCGGGCGTGCTGGTCGACCGGGCGCTCTTCGAGTCGGAGAACCGCCGACTCGTCTCCGAGGGTGGCGAGCCCGCGGCGGGGCGGCCGGTGCTGATGGGCATCACCAAGGCGTCGCTGGCGACCGACTCGTGGCTGTCGGCGGCCTCCTTCCAGGAGACCACCCGGGTGCTCACGGACGCGGCGATCCACGCCCGGAGCGACTCGCTGATCGGTCTCAAGGAGAACGTCATCATCGGAAAGCTCATCCCGGCCGGTACCGGTATCAGCAAGTACCGCAACGTCCGGGTGGAGCCGACCGAGGAGGCGAAGGCCAAGGTCTACTCGATGACCGGCTACCCGGAGACCGACTACGGATTCGGGCCGGCCAGCGGGCAGGCAGTGCCGCTGGACGACTTCGACTTCGGGTCGTACCGCTAGGCAGGGTGAAGGCAGACAGGCGCCCCGCTCGTCGTTCGACGACGAGCGGGGCGCCTCGCGTTCGGAATCGGGACGTCGGGTTTGTAGGCTGTCATCGTGAAGACGATGCCGGTCGCCGGCGCCGTCCCGACGATGCGCCATCCGCTCGACCCGGATCCGGTGCGTTCCACCAAGTCGCGGACGGTGTTCGCGCTCGGCCTCGCCGCGATGCTGACCGGTCTGTTCGTCGGGGGCATCGTTCCCGCGACGGTCGCGCTGATGCTGGCTCGGCAGGCCCGCCGTGAGGCGTACGCCTCGGGTGGTTACCTCACCGGGGCCGCCTGGCTGCGCCGGGGCGAGCAGTTGGCGTGGATCGGGATCGCGCTGGCCGCCACCGCGCTGGTGATGGCGAGCGTCATCGGCGTGGTCAATCTGGCCGACAGTTCGGTCGGCCGGGACTTCGCGCCCGGAGTCGACTAGGCGGCGCGGCCACGCGTCACCGCAGGGCACATGGGGACCGGGCGTGCGGCGGTAGCCTGGCGCCTGGCAGGGGCACCGCTGCCGGCACGGCAACGGTGGTTGTCCGATCGGCTCGGCCGCCGTGGGCGGCGGGTCGATGGTCATCAGGGGGGATGTTCGTGACGGAGGAGGCGCAGCCACCGGCGGTGGACCGTCCGGTGGAACACGCGCCGGAGGCGCCGCCCGGATATCAGCCCCGCTACCTCGAACCCTCGTACACCCTGCCGGCGGAGTCCGGGACCGGGACCGATTCCGCGTCCGCGCTTCCGACGGAGCGGGTGGGCCGGCCGAGCGAGTGGGCCCGGCCAGATTCGGACGGTTCCGCAGGTGCGGCGGTGCCAGGATCCGGCGGTGCTCCGACGCCGGCGTCAACGGCGGTGCCCGCGTACGGGCCGGGGCCGGTTTCCGCCGAGGCTCCGGTGTCCGGTGCGACCCCGGCGGCGTTCGCCGGTACGCCGTATCCGGTTGCCGACCCGCCGGTCCGGGCCGCCGTCCCCGGCTCGTACCCGTCGCCGTCCGGCGCGCCACAGGCGCGGACGTACCCGTCGGTGGCCGGCCAACGGTCCGGCGAGGTGCACGCGTCGCGGGTGCCGGCGCCGCCCCGGGAGTCCCTTCGGGCGCCCCGGCGTGTCGACGCGGTGCCGGGTACGCCGTTCGGCCTGGTGTACCTCGATGTGGCTCCAGTCACCTCGGGGCCGGCGGTCGCGGCCCTGGTCACCGGAATCGCCTCGGTGCTCGTCGCCTTCGCGGCGGGCTGCCTGGGCCTGCTCGGCCGCAACGGCGACTGGGGTGGCTGGGCGGCGGGCGCCTTCGCGGTGCTCGCCGGGCTGCTCGGCATCGTCGGGGTGCTGCTGGGGGAGCCGGGCCGGCGGCAGACCGGGGCCGCCGGTGCGGCGCCCCGGCCCGGCGCGAGGCGGCGACCGGTGGCGTGGCCGCCGGTTGCCGAGGGCGCTCCGCCGGTCCGGTACAGCGGGCACGGCCTGGCGGTCGCGGGACTGATCTGTGGTGGCGTGGGTCTCGCGCTGACGGTGCTGGCGCTCGCGGTGTCGGTGCTGTTTCAGGTCGCCTGAGTGACCGGGCGGGTCGTCGCGGCCCGGATGACCGGCCCGCCGAGCCGTTCGGCGAACGAGCCGGTACACTGGAAAGCCGGTAGTGCTTGTCGGGAGTGACACGAGGATCCGGGCCTGGCCGAGGGTTGTTGACAACCTTCCGAAGTTCTGTTTTGACGTGCCCACTTACGGTAGGTACTCTTTCCTCTCGTGCCCGGGCATGCCCGGGCAACTCGTGCGTGCGCCCGAGCCCATCTGCGGCGATCGGGTGGCCACGACAAAGTCGAAAAGGTCGGCCACGTTCACGCGTGCCGGCCGGCTGGAATCCGGCGCCGGAAACGACGTCGGAAACCGTGAGCGGGCGACACGCCCGACCGCGGGTGCCGGGACCACCCCGTGGTGGCCCTGGTGGAAGGTAAGAGAGTCACCCGAGAGGGCGACTAGAGACTCACAGCGCGGCCGCAGACAGACGGCCGAAGGGAGCGGAGAAACCCGGTGCCCACGATCCAGCAGCTGGTCCGAAAGGGCCGACAGGCGAAGACGAGTAAGACCAAGACGCCAGCGCTGAAGGGAAGCCCTCAGCGTCGTGGCGTCTGCACGCGCGTCTACACCACCACCCCCAAGAAGCCGAACTCCGCGCTGCGCAAGGTCGCTCGTGTGAAGCTCAGCAGCCAGATCGAGGTGACCGCCTACATCCCGGGCGTGGGTCACAACCTCCAGGAACACTCCCTCGTGCTGGTCCGCGGTGGCCGGGTGAAGGACCTTCCGGGCGTGCGTTACAAGATCGTCCGCGGTTCGCTGGACACCCAGGGTGTCCGCAACCGCAAGCAGGCCCGCAGCCGGTACGGCGCGAAGAAGGAGAAGAGCTGACATGCCGCGTAAAGGCCCCGCTCCGCGCCGTCCGCTCATCGCGGACCCGGTATACAACTCGCCGCTGGTGACCCAGCTGGTGAACAAGATCCTGCTCCGTGGCAAGCGTCAGCTCGCCGAGCGCATCGTCTACGAGGCCCTGGAAGGCTGCCGCGAGAAGTCCGGCACCGACCCGGTGGTCACCCTCAAGCGGGCGATGGACAACGTGAAGCCGACCCTCGAGGTCCGCAGCCGCCGTGTCGGTGGCGCGACCTACCAGGTGCCGGTCGAGGTGAAGCCCGTCCGGGCCACCACCCTCGGGCTGCGCTGGCTGGTCACCTACTCCCGCGCCCGTCGCGAGAAGACCATGGTCGAGCGGCTGATGAACGAGCTGCTCGACGCGAGCAACGGTCTTGGTGCCGCCGTCAAGCGGCGCGAGGACACCCACAAGATGGCCGAGTCCAACAAGGCCTTCGCGCACTACCGCTGGTAAAGACCCCCCGGGTTCCGGTGCGGTCCGCCGCGCCGGACCCGGCAACGGTCGCGAATACGCCGACGAGACGACGATAAGTAGGGATTGAAGTGGCCGCCGCAGAAGCGCTCGCCAAGGTACGCAACATCGGCATCATGGCGCACATCGATGCTGGTAAGACCACGACCACTGAGCGGATCCTGTTCTACACCGGCATCACGTACAAGATCGGTGAGGTCCACGAGGGCGCCGCCGTCATGGACTGGATGGAGCAGGAGCAGGAGCGGGGCATCACCATCACCTCCGCCGCCACGAAGTGTGAGTGGAAGGGCCACACGATCCAGATCATCGACACGCCCGGCCACGTCGACTTCACGGTCGAGGTCGAGCGGTCGCTGCGGGTGCTCGACGGTGCCGTCGCCGTCTACGACGGTGTGGCCGGGGTCGAGCCGCAGACCGAGAACGTCTGGCGGCAGGCCGACAAGTACAACGTCCCGCGGATGTGCTTCGTCAACAAGCTCGACCGGACCGGCGCGGACTTCGACCGCTGCGTGCAGATGATGGTCGAGCGGTTGAACGCGACGCCGCTGGTGCTGCAGGTGCCGATCGGGCTCGAGGGCGACCACATCGGCGTCGTCGACCTGATCGGGATGCGCGCGCTGACCTGGCGTGGCGAGACCCAGAAGGGCGAGGACTACGCGGTCGAGGAGATCCCGGCCGACCTCGTCGACGCGGCCACCGCGGCGCGGGAGAAGCTGATCGAGACCCTCGCCGACGTCGACGACGCGGTGATGGAGAAGTACCTCGAGGAAGTGGTGCTCTCCCCCGAGGAGATCAAGGCGGCGATCCGCCGGGCCACCATCGCCGGCAAGGCCAACCCGGTGCTCTGCGGTTCGGCGTTCAAGAACAAGGGCGTCCAGCCGATGCTCGACGCGGTGGTCGACTTCCTGCCGTCGCCGCTGGACGTTCCGGCGATCGAGGGCGTCGCCACCGACGGCGAGACCCCGCTGCTGCGGAAGCCGGACAAGAGCGAGCCGTTCTCGGGGCTGGCCTTCAAGATCCAGACCGACAAGCACCTGGGCAAGCTGACCTACGTGCGGGTCTACTCGGGCACGGTCGAAACCGGTAACCAGGTGATCAACTCCACCAAGGACCGCAAGGAACGGATCGGCAAGATCTACCAGATGCACGCCAACAAGCGGGAAGAGCGCAGCTCGGCCCAGGCTGGCGACATCATCGCGGTGCAGGGGCTCAAGCAGACCACCACCGGCGACACCCTGTGCGACCCGGCCAACCCGGTCATCCTGGAGTCGATGACGTTCCCGGAGCCGGTCATCGAGGTCGCGATCGAGCCGAAGACAAAGGCCGACCAGGAGAAGCTCGGCACCGCCATCCAGCGGCTCGCCGAGGAGGACCCGACGTTCCGGGTCAAGCTCGACCAGGAGACCGGCCAGACGGTCATCTCCGGCATGGGCGAGCTGCACCTGGACATCCTGGTCGACCGGATGCGCCGCGAGTTCAACGTCGAGGCCAACATCGGCAAGCCGCAGGTGGCGTACCGCGAGACGATCCGCCGCAAGGTGGACAAGATCGAGTACACCCACAAGAAGCAGACCGGTGGATCGGGCCAGTACGCCCGGGTCATCGTCAGCGTCGAGCCGCTGCCGCTGGACAACGACTCGCCGACGTACGAGTTCGCCAACGCCGTCACCGGTGGTCGGATCCCGCGGGAGTTCATCCCGTCGGTGGACGCCGGTGCCCAGGACGCCATGCAGTACGGCATCCTGGCCGGCTTCCCGCTGGTGGGTGTGAAGCTGACCCTGCTCGACGGCCAGTACCACGAGGTTGACTCGTCGGAAATGGCATTCAAGATCGCCGGCTCGATGGTGCTGAAGGACGCGGCCCGCAAGGCCGATCCGGCACTGCTCGAGCCGATGATGTCCGTCGAGGTCACGACGCCCGAGGAGAACATGGGCGACGTGATCGGCGACCTCAACTCCCGCCGTGGCATCATCCAGGCGATGGAGGAGCGCAGTGGCGCTCGCATCGTCCGGGCACTGGTGCCGCTTTCGGAGATGTTCGGCTATGTCGGCGACCTGCGGTCGAAGACCCAGGGCCGGGCTAGCTACAGCATGCAGTTCGACTCCTACGCCGAGGTTCCCGCGAGCGTGGCGAAGGAGATCATCGCGAAGGCGACGGGTGAGTGAGCGGAAACGCCGCACTCACCCCGTGCCGGGCCGGTGATACCGCGAGCGTGGCGGGCGGGTAATCTCGCCCGCGGCGCTCACGGGCCGGGCTGCGAGACCGGGCCTGATGGTTTCACCGCCGCAAGACCCACATGACTTCCCGATCGGGACACCTCGGTCGGAAAGGCTGTCGACAGAGTCCTAAGCGCCACGTGGCGCGCCGGGCGTACGAACCAAGAAGTCCACAGGAGGACACCAGTGGCGAAGGCGAAGTTCGAGCGGACTAAGCCGCACGTCAACATCGGCACCATTGGTCACATCGACCACGGTAAGACGACGCTGACGGCGGCCATCACCAAGGTCCTGCACGACAGGATGCCGGACCTGAACCCGTACACGCCGTTCGACGAGATCGACAAGGCGCCGGAGGAGAAGGCCCGCGGCATCACGATCTCGATCGCACACGTCGAGTACCAGACCGAGGCGCGGCACTACGCACACGTGGACTGCCCCGGTCACGCCGACTACATCAAGAACATGATCACCGGTGCCGCGCAGATGGACGGCGCGATCCTGGTGGTCGCGGCGACCGACGGCCCGATGCCGCAGACCCGCGAGCACGTGCTGCTGGCCCGTCAGGTCGGCGTGCCCTACATCGTCGTGGCGCTCAACAAGAGCGACATGGTCGATGACGAGGAGCTGCTCGAACTGGTCGAGCTCGAGGTCCGTGAGCTGCTGTCGGCGCAGGAGTACCCGGGCGACGACCTGCCGGTCGTGCGGGTCTCGGCGCTCAAGGCGCTCGAGGGCGACCCGGAGTGGACCGACAAGCTCATGGACCTGATGAGCGCTGTCGACACGGCGATCCCGCAGCCGGAGCGCGAGACCGAGAAGCCGTTCCTGATGCCGGTCGAGGATGTCTTCACGATCACCGGTCGTGGCACGGTCGTCACCGGTCGGGTGGAGCGCGGTGTGCTCCTGCCGAACGAGGACGTCGAGCTGGTCGGTATCAAGGAGAAGGGCTTCAAGACCAAGGTCACCGCGATCGAGATGTTCCGCAAGACCCTGGACGACGCTCGCGCAGGCGAGAACGTCGGCCTGCTGCTGCGTGGTACCAAGCGCGACGAGGTCGAGCGCGGCATGGTCGTGGTGAAGCCGGGGACGAACACCCCGCACACCGAGTTCGAGGCGACCGTCTACATCCTCTCCAAGGAGGAGGGTGGCCGGCACACCCCGTTCTTCCAGAACTACCGTCCGCAGTTCTACTTCCGGACCACGGACGTCACCGGCGTTGTCACGCTGCCCGAGGGCACCGAGATGGTCATGCCGGGCGACAACACCTCGATGACCGTGAAGCTCATCCAGCCGATCGCGATGGAGGACAACCTCAAGTTCGCGATCCGTGAGGGTGGCCGTACGGTCGGCGCGGGTTTCGTCAGCAAGATCCTCAAGTAATCGAGTAATCAAGGTAACCCCGATTAGCGTTGCCGTGCGGTAGTACGGCATACTGGTCAGGTTGCGTACCGGCAGGGTGGCTGGCTGCCCGGCAGTCAGCCACCCTTGCTGGGCGTCTGGGGCGTGGTCCGCCACTCCCGGCGCCGCCGAACTTCCCGCAGGGGCGGGGGCCGCCTCGGACTTCCGGGGTGGAGTCTGGCCCCGGGGTGCGACACGCCCGACCGCGGGGGTCGGACAACACGGGAAATCGGCAGCGTCCGGGCCAGGCAGGCAAGAACCCGCTCCAGTAGCGGGCCCCGCGTGAGGGCGGACGGGCGTGCAGGCGTGCGGACGGACAAGGCGAGAGAAGGAACAGAGGGCACCATGGCGGGACAGAAGATCCGCATTCGGCTCAAGGCATACGACCACGAGGTGGTCGACTCCTCGGCGCGCAAGATTGTTGAGACGGTGACGCGTACCGGGGCTCAGGTCGCGGGTCCGGTGCCGCTGCCCACGGAGATCAATCGCTTCTGCGTGATCCGTTCGCCGCACAAGTACAAGGACTCGCGCGAGCACTTCGAGATGCGCACACACAAGCGTCTGATCGACATCATCGACCCGACCCCCAAGACGGTCGACTCGCTCATGCGCCTCGACCTGCCGGCTGGCGTCGACATCGAGATCAAGCTGTAGGGACCGGACTAATGGACAGGGAAGTTAAGGGCATCCTGGGCGCCAAGCTCGGCATGACCCAGATCTGGGACAACAATCGTGTTGTCCCGGTGACGGTGGTGCAGGCCGGGCCGTGTGTCGTGACCCAGGTCCGCACGGCTGACAAGGACGGCTACTCCGCGGTCCAGTTGGCCTACGGCGTGGTCGACCCCCGGAAGGTCAAGAAGCCGATCAGCGGCCACTACGCGAAGGCGAACGTGGCGCCGCGCCGGCACATCGTCGAGCTGCGCACCGTCGACGCCGGCGACTACGAGCTGGGCCAGGAGGTGAACGTCGAGACGTTCACCCCCGGCAGCACGATCGACGTGACCGGCCGGACCAAGGGCAAGGGCTTCGCCGGTGTGATGAAGCGGCACGGCTTCCACGGCCTGCGCGCGAGCCACGGTGTGGAGCGCAAGCACCGCTCGCCCGGCTCCATCGGCGCCTGCGCGACCCCCGGTCGCGTCTTCAAGGGCGTCAAGATGGCCGGCCGGATGGGTGGCGTGCGCTTCACCGTGCAGAACCTGACCGTCCAGGCGGTCGACGTGGACAACAACCTGCTGCTCGTCCGGGGTGCCATTCCCGGCCCCAAGGGCGCGCTGGTGCTGGTCCGGTCGGCGGCCAAGGCCGAGGCGAAGAAGGGTGGTGCTGCCAAGTGACCACCGTTGACGTGCTGAACGTCGAGGGTGCCAAGAGCGGCTCCGTCGAGCTGCCCGCCGCCGTCTTCGACGTACAGGCGAACATCGCGCTGATGCACCAGGTCGTGGTCGCACAGCTCGCCGCCGCGCGGCAGGGTACGCACAAGGTGAAGACCCGCGGCGAGGTCGCCGGTGGCGGCAAGAAGCCGTACAAGCAGAAGGGCACCGGTCGGGCCCGCCAGGGTTCGATCCGCGCGCCGCAGTTCGCCGGTGGTGGCGTCGTGCACGGGCCGGTCCCGCGCGACTACAGCCAGCGGACCCCGAAGAAGATGAAGGCCGCCGCGCTGCGCGGTGCCCTGTCGGACCGGGCCCGCAACGGCCAGGTGCACGTGGTGGAGAGCTTCGTCAGCGGCGAAAAGCCGTCGACCAAGGCCGCCATCACCGCGCTGGGCAAGGCGACCTCGGCCAGGCGGGTCCTGGTGGTGCTGAGCAGCACCGACGAGCTGAACTGGCTGTCGCTGCGCAACGAGCCCCGGGTGCACCTGCTGGAGGCTGGCCAGCTCAACACGTACGACGTGCTGGTGGCCGACGATGTGGTCTTCACCAAGGAGGCCCTGGACGAGTTCCTGGGTGTCCGCGGTGGGGCGCAGGACGAGGAGAGCGAGAAGTGACCACGATCGCCGACCCGCGAGACATCATCTTCGCGCCGGTCGTCTCGGAGAAGAGCTACAGCGAGCTTAACCAGAACTGGTACACCTTTCTGGTGCACCCGGACGCCAACAAGACGGCGATCAAGATCGCGATCCAGCAGATCTTCAACGTCCGCGTCCTGACGGTGAACACGCTCAACCGCGAAGGTAAGCGCAAGCGGACCCGTACCGGGTACGGCAAGCGCAAGAACACCAAGCGGGCGATGGTGAAGCTGGCTGACGGTGACCGCATCGAGGCCTTCGGCGGCCCGGTCAGCTGAGGGGTATAGACAATGGCTATCCGTAAGTACAAGCCGACGACGCCGGGCCGGCGTGGCTCCAGCGTCGCCGACTTCGCTGAGATCACCCGGTCGACCCCGGAGAAGTCGCTGCTGGTTCCGCTGCCGAAGAAGGGCGGGCGTAACGCCCACGGCCGGATCACCACGCGGCACCACGGTGGTGGGCACAAGCGCCAGTACCGTCTGATCGACTTCAAGCGGGTCGACAAGGACGGCGTACCGGCGAAGGTCGCGCACATCGAGTACGACCCGAACCGCACCGCGCGGATCGCGCTGCTGCACTACGCCGACGGCGAGAAGCGGTACATCCTCGCGCCGAAGGACCTGAAGCAGGGCGACCGGGTGGAGTCCGGCCCGGGCGCCGACATCAAGCCGGGCAACAACCTGCCGCTGCGCAACATCCCGGTGGGTTCGACGATCCACGGTGTGGAGCTGCGTCCGGGCGGTGGCGCCAAGCTGGCGCGGTCGGCCGGCGTCGGCATCCAGCTGCTGGGCCGGGAAGGCGCGTACGCCACGCTGCGGATGCCCTCCGGCGAGATCCGGCGGGTGGACGTGCGTTGCCGGGCGACGATCGGTGAGATCGGCAACGCCGACCAGTCAAACATCAACTGGGGCAAGGCCGGCCGGATGCGGTGGAAGGGCCGGCGCCCGACCGTTCGTGGTGTGGCGATGAACCCGGTCGACCACCCGCACGGTGGTGGTGAGGGTAAGACGTCCGGTGGTCGTCACCCGGTGAACCCGCAGGGTAAGCCCGAGGGCCGTACCCGTCAGAAGGGCAAGGCGAGCGACCGCCTCATCGTCCGCCGCCGCTACGCCACCCGCAAGCGCGGCTAAGGGAGATAGGTAGACATGCCTCGCAGCCTGAAGAAGGGCCCGTTCATCGACGACCACCTGCTCAAGAAGGTGGAGACGCAGAACGAAAAGGGCTCGAAGAACGTCATCAAGACCTGGTCGCGCCGCTCGACGATCATCCCGGACATGCTCGGGCACACGATCGCTGTGCACGACGGGCGCAAGCACGTTCCGGTGTTCATCACCGAGGCGATGGTCGGGCACAAGCTCGGCGAGTTTGCGCTGACCCGCACGTTCAAGGGTCACGAGAAGGACGACCGGAAGAGCCGCCGGCGCTGAGCGCCGACCACGGATTAAGGATCAAGGGGTTTCAGCGATGCCAGTAAAGGGCGACGCTCCGGTGCTTCCGGGCGCGCGGGCGGTTGCGCGACACGTGCGCATCTCGCCGACGAAGGCGCGCCGGGTGGTCAACCTCGTCCGCGGTCTGCCCGCGAAAGAGGCGCTCACGGTGCTGCAGTTCGCGCCGCAGGCGGCGAGTGAGCAGGTCTACAAGGTGCTCGCCAGTGCGATCGCCAACGCGGAGAACAACGAGCGGCTGGACCCCGACGCGTTGCTCGTCAGCGAGGCGTTCGTCGACGAGGGCCCGACGATGAAGCGCTTCCAGCCACGGGCGCAGGGCCGGGCGTACCGGATCCGCAAGCGGACGTGCCACATCACCATCGTGGTCGAGGCCGTCGCGCCGGCCGCGCCGGCGAAGCGGGCCGCGGCGAAGAAGGCCGCACCGGCCAAGTCGACCGAGGCGGCGCAGGCCGCACCGGCCGACGAGACGCAGAGCAAGACGGAGGGTGCCGAGTAATGGGTCAGAAGGTTCACCCGCACGGGTTCCGGCTCGGCATCTCGACCGACTGGAAGTCCCGCTGGTTCGCGGACAAGCTCTACAAGGACTACATCGGCGAGGATGTCAAGATCCGCCGCATGATGTCCAAGGGTCTGGAGCGGGCCGGCATTTCCAAGGTCGACATCGAGCGGACCCGGGACCGGGTCCGGGTCGACATCCACACCGCACGGCCGGGCATCGTCATCGGCCGTAAGGGCGCCGAGGCGGACCGGATCCGTGGCGAGCTGGAGAAGCTGACCGGCAAGCAGGTCCAGCTCAACATCCTCGAGGTGAAGAGCCCGGAGTCGGACGCGCAGCTCGTCGCGCAGGGCGTGGCGGAGCAGCTGTCCAGCCGGGTCAGCTTCCGGCGGGCGATGCGTAAGGCCATGCAGTCGGCGATGAAGAACCCGCTCGTCAAGGGCATCCGGGTGCAGGTCTCGGGTCGTCTCGGTGGCGCGGAAATGAGCCGCACCGAGTTCTACCGCGAGGGTCGGGTTCCGCTGCACACGCTGCGGGCCAACATCGAGTACGGCTTCTTCGAGGCCCGGACCACCTTCGGCCGGATCGGCGTGAAGGTCTGGATCTACAAGGGCGACGCCGTACCCGGTCGGGAAGCACCGGCCGAGACGGGCCCGGCGCGTCCGCGCCGCGAGCGTGGCGACCGTCCCGAGCGGCCGCGTCGCGGCCGGTCCGGATCGTCCGGCACGACCGCTGGCGGCACCGAGGCCGGTCGGGCGGCGGCGGCGGAGATCTCCGGCGTCCCCGCTGAGGCTACGAACGAAAACGCCGCGCCGGCTCCGGCCGCGCCGGCCGCTCCGGCCGCTCCGGCCGGGGCGGACAGCTCAGCGCAGGAGGGCTGACAGATGCTGATGCCGCGCAAGCCCCCGAAGGGCTTCCGCAAGCCGCACCACCCCGACCGCCATGGTGCGGCCAAGGGTGGCACCCGGGTGGTGTTCGGCGAGTTCGGAATCCAGGCGCTCGAGTCCGCGTACCTGACCAACCGGCAGATCGAAGCGGCCCGTATCGCGATGACCCGGCACATCAAGCGTGGTGGCAAGGTCTGGATCACGGTGTTCCCGGACCAGGCCCTGACCAAGAAGCCGGCCGAAACCCGGATGGGTTCCGGTAAGGGTTCGCCCGAGTGGTGGGTGGCCAACATTAAGCCGGGGCGGGTGCTCTTCGAGATGTCCTTCCCCAACGAGCAGATCGCGCGAGAGGCGATGCGTCGCGCGATCCACAAGCTCCCGATGAAGTGCCGCATTGTGACGCGCGAAGTGGGTGAAAGCTGATGGCCGCGGGCGTTAAGGCCGGCGAGCTGCGTGAACTCTCCGAGGAGGAGCTGGTCAGCAGGTTGCGGGAGGCCAAGGCGGAGCTGTTCAACCTTCGCGTCCAGTCGGCGACCGGCCAACTGGACAACAACCGCCGGCTGCAGGTCATCCGTCGGGAGATCGCCCGGATCTACACGATCATGCGTGAGCGCGAGCTGGGGCTTTCGGCCGCGCCGACTGAGGTGACTGCATCATGAGCGAAGAAACCACCAGCACCGCGACGCCGCGGGCCCAGCGCAAGGTCCGCGAGGGCCTCGTGGTGAGCGACAAGATGGACAAGACCGTGATCGTCGAGGTCGAGGACCGGGTCAAGCACGCGCTGTACGGCAAGGTCCTGCGCCGCACCAGCAAGCTGAAGGTGCACGACGAGCAGAACGCGTGCGGTACCGGCGACCGGGTTCTGATCATGGAGACCCGTCCGCTGTCCGCCACCAAGCGCTGGCGGATCGTGGAGATCCTCGAGAAGGCCAAGTAAGAGCCGCACCGCAGGCTCAGGGTTCCGCCAAGCTCAGTCGGCACAGGTCTTCGGTTCGGAAGGCACGGGTCGGAGAGACTGCCGGCTGAGAACTGGCAGACATAGGAGATAGACGTGATTCAGCAGGAGTCGCGACTGCGCGTCGCCGACAACACGGGTGCCAGAGAGATCTTGTGCATCCGGGTCCTCGGTGGCTCCGGTCGGCGCTACGCGAGCATCGGCGACGTCATCGTGGCCACGGTCAAGGACGCCATCCCCGGTGCCGGTGTGAAGAAGGGTGACGTCGTCAAGGCGGTCATCGTCCGCACCGCGAAGGAGAGGCGGCGCCCGGACGGCTCGTACATCCGATTCGACGAGAACGCGGCCGTGATCATCAAGGATGGTGGCGACCCGCGGGGTACCCGTATCTTCGGCCCGGTGGGCCGTGAGCTGCGGGACAAGCGGTTCATGAAGATCATCTCTCTCGCGCCGGAGGTGTTGTAAACCGTGAAGGTCAAAAAGGGCGACACGGTGATCGTCATCGCCGGCAAGGACAAGGGTGCCAAGGGCAAGGTCATCGCGGCCTACCCGAGGCAGGACAAGATCCTGGTCGAGGGCGTGAACCGGGTCAAGAAGCACACCCGTATCCGCACCACCCAGCGCGGTGCGAAGACCGGTGGCATCGTCACCCAGGAGGCCGCGATCCACGTCTCGAACGTGCAGGTCGTGGACTCCGACGGCAACCCGACTCGGGTCGGGTACCGGATCGACGAGAGTGGCCAGAAGGTCCGCATCGCGCGCAGCACCGGTAAGGACCTGTGATGACGGCAACCGAGACCAAGACCCTGCCGCGGCTCAAGGAGCGGTACCGCAACGAGATCGCGGCCCAGCTGCGTGAGCAGTTCAACTACGGCAACCCGATGCAGGTGCCGGGCCTGGTCAAGATCGTCGTCAACATGGGCGTCGGTGAGGCCGCGCGGGACGCGAAGCTGATCGACGGCGCCGTGCGGGATCTGGCCACCATCTCCGGTCAGAAGCCGCAGGTGCGTCGGGCCCGGAAGTCCATCGCGCAGTTCAAGCTCCGCGAGGGCATGCCGATCGGCGCGAAGGTCACCCTGCGGGGCGACCGCATGTGGGAGTTCCTGGACCGGCTGCTCTCGATTGCGCTGCCCCGGATCCGTGACTTCCGCGGCCTGGACGGGCGCAAGCTCGACGGGCACGGCAACTACACGTTCGGGTTGACCGAGCAGTCGGTGTTCCACGAGATCGACCAGGACCGGATCGATCGGGTACGGGGCATGGACATCACGGTGGTAACCACCGCGACGACCGACGACGAGGGCCGGGCGCTACTCAAGCTCCTGGGCTTCCCGTTCAAGGAGAACTGAGATGGCGAAGAAGGCGCTGATCCTCAAGGCGGCCGCGAAGCCGAAGTTCTCGGTTCGCGCGTACACCCGCTGCCAGCGGTGCGGGCGGCCGAAGGCGGTCTACCGCAAGTTCGGCCTCTGCCGGGTGTGCATCCGGGAGATGGCCCACCGCGGTGAACTGCCCGGCGTGTCGAAGGCTTCCTGGTGACACTGCGCCCCATCCGCGGGTGGTGGAGCGAGGACCGCGACACGACCTGGTTTGGGCCCAGCCGCGTCCCGACTGATGTTCGGGGCGAGGATCGCAACGCCGTAGGCCTGGGCCAATGCCCCGGGAACCCCGGCGAGAAAGGCTGACGAGATCCATGACGATGACCGACCCGATCGCAGACATGCTGACGCGTCTGCGTAACGCCAACCAGGCGTACCACGACCGGGTGACGATGCCCTACTCGAAGATCAAGGCGAACATCGCCGAGGTCCTCAAGGCCGAGGGTTACATCGCCACCTGGTTGGTCGAGGAGCCCGAGGAGGGCGCCGTCGGCAAGCGACTGGTCGTCGAGCTGAAGTACGGCCAGAACCGCGAGCGGAGCCTGGCCGGCATCAAGCGCGTGTCCAAGCCCGGTCTGCGGGTGTACGCCAAGTCGGACGGGCTCCCCCGGGTGCTCGGTGGGCTGGGCGTGGCGATCATTTCGACGTCCCAGGGGCTGCTCACCGACCGGCAGGCCCGCAAGCGGAGCGTTGGCGGGGAAGTCCTCGCCTTCGTCTGGTAACGGGAGACAGGTAGAAATGTCGCGTATTGGACGTAAGTCGATCCCGGTGCCGTCCGGTGTCGAGGTGACCATCGACGGTTCGACCGTGAAGATCAAGGGCCCCAAGGGCGAGCTCGCGCACACCCTGGCCGAGCCGATCACGGCGGAGCGGGGCGAGGACGGCCAGTTGCACGTCAACCGGCCGAACGACGAGCGGCGGGCCAAGGAACTGCACGGGCTCAGCCGTACCCTTGTGGCGAACATGATCACGGGTGTGACCGAGGGCTACCGCAAGACCCTGGAGATCGCCGGTACCGGTTACCGGGTGACCGCCAAGGGCAGCGACCTCGAGTTCGCGCTCGGGTTCTCGCACCCGGTGCAGGTGAAGGCCCCGAACGGGATCACCTTCACGGTCGAGCGGCCCACGTTGTTCCACGTGGCCGGCATCGACAAGCAGCAGGTCGGCGAGGTTGCCGCAAACATCCGGAAGATCCGCCCGCCGGAGCCCTACAAGGGCAAGGGTGTCAAGTACCAGGGCGAGATCATCCGTCGCAAGGCTGGAAAGGCAGGTAAGAAGTGACCGCCACGCTGCTCAAGCGCCGCCGCGGCGTCGCCGCCCAGCGCGCCATCGGGCGGGCGCGTCGGCACTTCCGGGTCCGCAAGAACGTCACCGGTACGGCCGAGCGTCCGCGCCTGGTCGTCACCCGTTCGTTGCGCCACATCACCGCCCAGGTGGTGGACGACGGCCGGGGGCACACCCTGGCTGCCGCCTCGTCCCTGGACGCGTCGATCAAGGGCTCCGAGGGTGACAAGCGAGCGCTTGCCGGCAGGGTCGGCACGCTGCTCGCCGAGCGGGCCAAGGCGGCCGGGATCTCCAAGGTCGTCTTCGACCGCGGTGGCAACCAGTACGCGGGCCGGATCGCCGCGCTGGCCGACGCTGCCCGCGAAGCCGGGCTTGAGTTCTAGAACCCCGTCACGATGAGAGAGGAAGGCTGCTGATGCCAGGTCAACAGCGCCGTGGCGGCGGGTCCGGTGGCAACGAGGGTGGTCGCCGCGACAACCGCCGTGAGGGCGGCCGCGGAAACGCGCCCGCCGAGAAGACCCCGCATCTTGAGCGGGTCGTCGCTATCAACCGTGTTGCCAAGGTCGTCAAGGGTGGTCGTCGCTTCAGCTTCACCGCCCTCGTGATCGTGGGCGACGGCGACGGCACGGTCGGTGTGGGCTACGGAAAGGCCAAGGAGGTGCCCGCGGCCATCGCCAAGGGTGTCGAGGAGGCCAAGAAGCACTTTTTCAAGGTGCCGAGGATCGGTGCCTCGATTCCGCACCCGGTGACGGGCGAGGACGCCGCTGGCGTGGTTCTGCTCAAGCCGGCCAGCGCCGGTACGGGTGTCATCGCCGGTGGTCCGGTGCGTGCCGTGCTGGAGTGCGCGGGCATCCACGACGTGCTCTCCAAGAGCCTCGGCTCGTCGAACCCGATCAACATCGTGCACGCCACGGTCGCGGCCCTGAAGGGGCTGGAGTCGCCGGAGGCGGTCGCGAAGCGTCGGGGTCTGCCGGTCGAGGACGTCGCACCGGCCGCGATGCTCGCGGCTCAGGCAGGGGTGACGTCCTGATGGCACGTCTGAAGGTGACCCAGGTCCGGTCCGGGATCGGGACCAAGCACAACCAGCGCGAGTCGCTGCGTTCGCTCGGTCTCAAGCGGATCAATGACGTGGTGGTCAAGGAGGACCGCCCCGAGATTCGGGGCATGATCTTCACCGTGAGCCACCTCGTGAAGGTCGAGGAGGTCGAGTAATGACGATCAAGGTCCACCACCTGCGCCCGGCTCCCGGGTCCAAGACCGCGAAGACCCGGGTGGGTCGCGGTGAGGGCTCGAAGGGGAAGACCGCCGGTCGAGGCACGAAGGGTTCCAAGGCCCGGAAGAACATCTCGGCGGCGTTCGAGGGTGGGCAGATGCCCATCCACATGCGCCTGCCGAAGCTGAAGGGCTTCAAGAACAAGTTCAAGGTCGTCTTCCAGGTCGTCAACCTGGACCGGCTCGCCGAACTGTTCCCGGAGGGCGGCCAGGTCGGCCCGCGGGAGCTGGTCGAGGCCGGCGCCGTCCGCAAGGGGCAGCCGGTCAAGGTTCTCGGTACCGGGGACCTGGGCGGGGTCGCTCTCCAGGTGTCGGCGCAGGCGTTCAGCGCGTCGGCCAAGGAGAAGATCGCCGCTGCCGGCGGCTCGGCGACGGAGCTGTAAGGACTACGCGGTCGCGGCGCTCGTTCAGTTCTCACCAACTGGCGGGCGCCACGGCCTACTAGGGGGCCATTCGCCCCGTTAATATCGGAAGCGGTGAATGTTCTCCGGGTGGATCTGCCCGAGAGCGCGCCGGACTGTTAGAGTCCGATCCCAGCTATGGGTATCGGGTTGATCGCCCGACAGCCACCCCGTCCCCGCCACGAACCACCGGCGGCCCGCCTCGCGCAGGAGGAAGAAGTTGCTCTCCGCCTTTCTCAGTGCGTTCCGCACGCCTGACCTGCGCAAGAAGCTGCTGTTTACAGTAGCCATCATCGCGGTCTACCGGCTCGGGGCGACACTGCCCAGCCCTGGCGTCTCGTACGGCAACGTGCAAGCGTGCATCAAGACCATGGAAGAGGGCGACGGCAACGGCGTCTTCAACCTGCTGAACCTGTTCTCCGGCGGGGCGCTGCTCTCGCTGTCGGTCTTCGCGCTGGGCATCATGCCCTACATCACCGCGTCGATCATCCTGCAGCTGCTCACCGTGGTCATTCCCCGGCTCGAGCAGCTCCGCAAGGAGGGTCAGTCCGGTCAGGCGAAGATCACGCAGTACACCCGCTACCTGACGCTCGGCCTCGGTGTCCTGCAGGCCTCGGCGTTCGTGGCGCTGGCCCGGTCCGGGCAGCTCTTCAATGGCATGTGCCAGGAGTTCCCGATCATTCCGGAGGGCCACGGCCTGCCCGGCTGGCTCGTCGTCAGCGTCCTGGTGATGACCATGACCGCCGGTACCGGCATGGTCATGTGGCTCGGCGAGCTGATCACCGACCGGGGTGTGGGCAACGGCATGTCGGTGCTGATCTTCACCTCGATCGCGGCGCGGCTGCCCAGCGAGGGCTGGACCATCAAGAACAACAAGGGCTGGGGCATGTTCACCCTGGTCCTGGTCCTGGTCCTGGTGGTCATCACCGCGGTGGTCTTCATCGAGCAGGCGCAGCGCCGGATCCCGGTGCAGTACGCGAAGCGCATGATCGGCCGTCGGATGTACGGCGGGACCTCCACCTACATCCCGCTGAAGGTCAACCAGGCGGGTGTGATCCCGGTCATCTTCGGCTCGTCGCTGCTCTACCTGCCGACGCTGCTGCTCCAGTTCTTCGACCAGAACAACCTCAAGGGCTGGCAGATCTGGGTATCGAACCACCTGGTGAAGCCGGACAGCCCGACGTACATCAGCGTCTACTTCCTGCTGATCATCTTCTTCACGTACTTCTACGTCTCGATCACGTTCAACCCGACCGAGGTCGCGGACAACATGAAGAAGTACGGCGGGTTCGTGCCGGGCATCCGGCCGGGCAAGCCCACCGCCGACTACCTCGACTTCATCCTGAGCCGGATCACGCTCCCGGGCGCGCTCTACCTGGGTCTGATCTCGATCCTGCCGAACTTCTTCTTCATCTGGCTGGACAACCAGCAGTTCCAGAACTTCCCGTTCGGTGGTACCGCTGTGCTGATCATGGTCGGCGTCGGTCTGGAGACCGTGAAGCAGATCGAGAGCCAGCTCATGCAGCGGAACTACGAAGGGTTCCTGCGCTAGATGCGACTCGTTCTGGTTGGTCCCCCCGGGGCGGGCAAGGGGACCCAGGCCGAGTTCATCGCCGCCCACCTCGCCGTGCCCAAGATCTCGACCGGGGACATCTTCCGGGCCAACGTCACCCAGGGCACGCCCCTGGGTGTCGAGGCCAAGCGGTACATGGACGCCGGCAAGCTGGTGCCCGACGAGGTGACCATCAACATGGTCCGGGATCGGTTGGCCCGGGCGGACGCGGCCGAGGGATTCCTGCTGGACGGTTTCCCTCGGACGACCCCGCAGGCGGCCGCGCTGGACAAGTTGCTGGCCGATCTGGGCACCGCCCTGGATCTGGTCATGGAGCTGGTGGTCGACGACGACGAGGTCATCCGGAGGCTCTCCGGCCGGCGTACCTGCCGGGGCTGCGAGAAGGTCTGGCACATCGAGTTCGACGCACCCTCCGAGCCGGGGGTCTGCGACCGGTGCGGCGGGGAGCTGTTCCAGCGGGACGACGACAAGGCGGAGACGATCGCCGAGCGGCTGCGGGAGTACGCGAACAAGACCGCACCGTTGATCGACTACTACGGTGCCCAGGGCAAGCTCGTGGGGATCGACGCGACCGGACCGGTGGAGGATGTCACCGTCCGGGCTATCGACGCCCTGCGCTCGTACGGCGGATAGGCTGGGTAACATGCGCCGTCCCCAGCTGGACATTCAGCTGAAGACCCCGGAGCAGATCGACCTGATGCGGGCCGCCGGGCTCGTCGTCGCGGCGGCCCTGGACCGGATGCGCGCGGCCGTGGCGCCGGGCGTCTCCACCGCCGACCTCGACGAGATCGCCGAATCGGTGATCCGTGAGGCCGGAGCCGTGCCCTCGTTCAAGGGCTACCACGGCTTTCCCGCGTCGATCTGCTCGTCCGTCAACGAGCAGGTCGTGCACGCGATACCGGACCGGAGCCAGGTGCTCCGCGACGGCGACCTGATCTCCATCGACTGCGGAGCCGTGCTGGACGGCTGGCACGGCGACGCCGCGATCACGGTCGGCGTCGGCGAGGTGCGGCCGGAACTGCTCCGGATGGCGACGGTGGCCGAGGACGCGATGTGGGCCGGGATCGGCGCCGCCGCGCGCGGCATGCTCAGCGGGCGCGGTCGGCTGACCGACATCTCGTACGCGGTGGAGCGTGCGGTCCGGGCCGCCGGCCGGTACGGCATCGTGGAGGGGTACGGCGGGCACGGCATCGGCACCGAGATGCACCAGGATCCGCACGTGCTCAACCACGGTCGGCCGGGTCGTGGCCCGCGTCTGGTGCAGGGGCTGGCGCTGGCGATCGAGCCGATGCTGACGATGGGCTCGCCCCGGACCGTGGAACTCGACGACGGCTGGACGGTGGTCACCCGGGACGGGTCGGTCGCGGCCCACGTCGAGCACTCGATGGCACTGCTGGAGGACGGCGTCTGGGTGTTGACCGCGCCGGACGGTGGTCGGGCCCGGCTCGGTGACCTGGTGACCGCCAGGGAGCCCGCTGAGTCCTCCTCAGCCGGCTAGCGGCCCGTTCCGCCAGGGGGCACGGCCCCCGGCCCGCGTCGATCACGGCAGCGGAACCTGACCGTCGGACGGGCTGCCACCGTCCGGGGTTTCGCGAATGGTGGACCGGTGGTGGCATGCTCGTAGTCATGGACCGGCGGGATCAGTTGCGCGCTGCGGACTCGGATCGGGCGGCCGTGGCCGAGCAGCTTCTCCGGGCGTTGAACGAGGGCCGGCTCGACCTGGCCGAGTACGAGGACCGGCTGCAACGGGTGTACGCCGCGAAGACGTACGGCGATCTCAACAGCGGCGGGTTGCTCGACGACCTGCCGGGGACGGTGCCGGTCGGCCAGGCTCAGGTGGTGCCGGTCGACGGGGGTGCGGGACCGGGGCTGGTGCCGGGTCCGGACGGCCGCTACCCGGGCGCGACGCGGCGCTGGCTGGCCGAGACCTGGAACGGCTACCTCGGCGTCGTGACGATGGTCGTGACCATCTGGGCGATCACGTCCCTGGTCTCCGCGCAGTGGCTCTACTTCTGGCCGATCTGGGTGGCGGGACCGTGGGGGGCCGTGCTGCTGCTCAACACCGTGCGCGGGCTGGCGAGCGGGGAACCGCAGCGTTGGGCCGGCAGGCGGGCGGCGAAGCGGCAGGCCAAGGTCGACAAGCGGAATCACCGGCGTGCTGAGCAGGCCGAAGAGGGAGAACCCGCCTGATATAGTCGGGTTCGTCCGATCGGCCAGCCCGAGGATCCCCGGGTTGGCGCTGACGTGCGGGCGCGCGTACACTGGCTAATCGGCGCACAGCGTCCACTCCGGCATGCCCACCCGCGCTTCGGTGGGGCCGGAGCCGCGGCTGGCTCGGGTGCACTCCACCCGGGAAAGGCGTTGTGAGCCGTCCGGAGTAACCGACGTCAGGACAGCGGAGGACATGCCGAAAAAAGACGGAGCCATCGAGATCGAGGGCCGGGTGATCGAGCCACTCCCGAACGCCATGTTCCGGGTGGAGCTCGCCAATGGTCACAAGGTGCTGGCTCACATCAGCGGCAAGATGCGGCAGCACTACATCCGCATCCTGCCCGAGGACCGGGTCGTCGTTGAGCTTTCACCGTACGACCTGACCCGCGGGCGCATCGTCTACCGCTACAAGTGAACGTCGCCGAACCGGTCCGTCGGTTCGGGGTGTTCGCGGATACCTGATGGCGGCCGGATGTCCGTGTCCGTCCTTCAGACTCGACGGCGTGAGCGCGCTGCCGGGCAAGATGGGAAAGTAAGGCAACCGTGAAGGTCAAGCCGAGCGTCAAGAGGATCTGCAACAAGTGCCGGGTTATCCGCCGGCACGGCCGGGTCATGGTGATCTGCACCGACCCGCGCCACAAGCAGCGCCAGGGCTGATCCGTGTCCGCCGGCCGGGAGAATGGGCCGGCGGAGCAGGCGGAGCATCCGGGCCGTAGATCCGTACAACAACACAAGCTCGTCCCAGCCGCGAGCAGCGAAGATCGCCTTGGCGTGACCCGCAGTCGTGGCTGACCCCCGGTCGGAGGCCGGGGCCCGTCGGTTCAGGGCAGGCGGGATGGGGCGGGTCCACACCTCCGGAAGAAGACACGAGGAGTACGCCCGCATATGGCACGGCTAGCTGGCGTCGATCTTCCCCGCGACAAGCGGCTCGAGATCGCGCTCACCTACATCTTCGGGGTCGGACGGACCCGGGCGGTCGAGACGCTCGCCGCCACCGGTATCTCCCCGGACAAGCGCGCCAAGGACCTCACGGACGAGGAGCTGGTCCAGCTCCGGAACCACATCGAGGCCAACTACAAGGTAGAAGGCGACCTGCGCCGCGAGGTCGCCGCTGACATCCGCCGCAAGGTCGAGATCGGCTGCTACGCGGGCATCCGGCACCGCCGGGGACTGCCCGTCCGTGGCCAGCGGACCCGTACCAACGCGCGGACCCGGAAGGGCCCGAAGCGGACCGTCGCCGGCAAGAAGAAGCCCGGCAAGAAGTAACAACTAGGAGCGCACAGACTTATGCCACCGAAGGCTCGTGCCGGGGCCGCCGTCAAGAAGGTCCGGCGCAAGGAACGCAAGAACGTCGCCCACGGGCAGGCGCACATCAAGAGCACCTTCAACAACACCATCGTCTCCATCACGGACCCGACCGGTGCGGTCATCTCCTGGGCCTCGGCCGGCCAGGTTGGCTTCAAGGGTTCCCGCAAGTCGACTCCGTTCGCCGCGCAGCTGGCCGCCGAGGCCGCCGCGCGTCGGGCCATGGAGCACGGCATGCGCAAGGTCGACGTGTTCGTCAAGGGTCCCGGCTCGGGCCGGGAGACAGCCATCCGTTCGCTGCAGGCCGTCGGTCTGGAGGTCGGCCAGATCGCCGACGTCACGCCGCAGCCGCACAACGGGTGCCGTCCGCCGAAGCGTCGTCGGGTCTGAGAGGTAGTAGACAGAGATGGCTCGTTACACCGGTCCCGACTGCCGCCGTTGCCGTCGGGAGAAGATGAAGCTGTTCCTCAAGGGCAGCAAGTGCGATGGCCCGAAGTGCCCGTTCGAGTCCCGGCCGTTCCCGCCGGGGCAGCACGGTCGTGGGCGTACCAAGGAGACCGAGTACCTGCTCCAGCTTCGTGAGAAGCAGAAGGCCCGCCGGGTGTACGGCGTGCTGGAGAAGCAGTTCCGCGGGTACTACGAGGAGGCCGTCGCCAAGAAGGGCAAGACCGGCGAGATCCTCCTGCAGATCCTCGAGTCGCGGCTCGACAACGTCGTCTACCGGTCCGGCCTGGCGAAGTCGCGTGACCACGCGCGGCAGCTCGTCAAGCACGGTCACCTGACGGTGAACGGCCGCAAGGTCGACATCCCGTCGTACCGGGTCAAGGAGCACGACATCGTCGAGGTCCGGGCCAAGTCCAAGGAGATGACGCCGTTCATCGTGGCGCAGGCCGAGGCCGGCTCGAAGACCGTCCCGGCATGGCTCGAGGCGATTCCCAGCCAGATGAAGGTGCTGGTCCACTCGCTTCCGGCCCGGGGTGTCATCGACACCCAGGTCCAGGAGCAGCTGATCGTCGAGCTCTACTCGAAGTAGTTCTCCGGCATTGCCGGTGGTCGGCTCCTGGGGGCATCTGCCCGACAGGAGCCGACCATCGGGGTGCCGAACAGTTTGGGCATCAAATAGCGGGTGCCCCGAACGAAAAGGAAACAACATGCTCATCTCCCAGCGGCCGACCCTCACCGAGGAGTCGATCAGCGAGACCCGGTCCCGGTTCACCATCGAGCCGCTCGAGCCGGGTTTCGGTTACACCCTGGGCAACTCCCTGCGGCGTACCCTGCTCTCCTCGATCCCCGGCGCGGCCGTCACGTCGATCAAGGTCGACGGCGTGCTGCACGAGTTCACCACCATTCCGGGCGTCAAGGAGGACGTGGTCGAGCTCGTCATGAACGTGAAGGAGCTCTGCGTCAGCTCCGACCACGACGAGCCGGTCAGCATGTACCTGCGCAAGCAGGGCCCCGGCGATGTCACCGCCGGTGACATCCAGCCGCCGGCCGGTGTGTCGGTGCACAACGCCGACCTGAAGCTCGCCACCCTGAACGGCAAGGGCCGGCTCGACATGGAGCTGACCGTCGAGCGGGGTCGCGGCTACGTCACCGCGGCGCAGAACAAGCAGGCCGGTGCCGAGATCGGCCGGATCCCGGTCGACTCGATCTACTCGCCGGTGCTCAAGGTGACGTACCGGGTCGAGGCGACCCGGGTCGAGCAGCGTACCGACTTCGACCGCCTGATCATCGACGTCGAGACCAAGGCGTCGATGGGGCCGCGTACCGCGCTCGCCTCCGCCGGTTCCACCCTGGTCGAGCTCTTCGGGCTGGCCCGGGAGCTGGACGAGAGCGCCGAGGGCATCGACATCGGCCCGTCGCCGCAGGACGCGCAACTGGCGGCCGACCTGGCGCTGCCGATCGAGGAGCTCGACCTGACGGTCCGCTCCTACAACTGCCTCAAGCGCGAGGGCATCAACACGGTTGGCGAGCTCATCGGGCGTACCGAGGCCGATCTGCTCGACATTCGGAACTTCGGTCAGAAGTCGATCGACGAGGTCAAGATGAAGCTCGCGGGCATGGGGCTGGGGCTGAAGGACTCGGCGCCCAACTTCGACCCGGCGCACGTCGTGGACTCCTTCAGCGAGGCGGACTACGACACCGACGACTACCGCGAGACCGAGCAGCTTTAGTCCGGGGCTAGCCGGAGATCCGGCCACCCACTGGAGATCCGGCCACCCACTATTGAGGAGCACCAAGAATGCCCACGCCCACCAAGGGCTCCCGCCTCGGCGGTAGCCCCGCGCACGAGCGGCTGATCCTGGCCAACCTGGCCACCGCGCTGTTCCAGCACGGCCGAATCACCACGACCCACACCAAGGCCAAGCGGCTGCGCCCGCTCGCGGAGCAGCTCATCACCAAGGCCAAGCGTGGTGACCTGGCGGCCCGCCGTCGGGTGCTGACCGTCGTACGGGACAAGGACGTGGTCTTCAACCTGTTCGACCAGATCGCGCCCCGGTTCGCCAACCGAAACGGTGGCTACACCCGGATCGTGAAGACCGTCCCGCGCAAGGGCGACAACGCACCGATGGCGATCATCGAGCTGGTCGAGGAACTGGTCGTCGCGCCGGAGGCCCCGGCGAAGAAGACGACCGCGCGCAAGGCGGCACAGCAGAACAAGGTCGAGGCGCTCGCCCCGGACGAGGAGACCCCGCGTTCCTCGTCAAGCGACGACCAGGACGCCGAGGCACCGGAGTCGGTCTCCGGTGACACCGCGGCGGCCCGGGAGGACACGGACGAGGCGGACAACAGCAAGTCCTGAGTACGGACCCGCCGTGGCCCGGCATCCCTCGCGGGGTGTCGGGCCACGGCATTTTCCCAGCCGGTTCATCGAGCAGCAGGTGGTCGTGGAGCAGGTGGTCGTGGAGCAGCAGATGGTCGTCGCGCACGAGGTGGACGGGAACATCCGGGTACGGCTGGACGTCGCCTACGCCGGTGCCGACTTCTCCGGCTGGGCCGCCCAGCCCGGTCGACGTACCGTGGCCGGAGTTCTGACCGACGCACTCGCGACGATCATCGGAGCGGGCCGGGTGACGGGGCTGACCGTGGCGGGGCGTACCGACGCCGGGGTGCACGCCACCGGACAGGTCTGTCACGTCGATCTGCCGACCGGGGCGTGGCGGCAGTGGTCGCAGACCCTGCTGCGCCGGCTCGCCGGAGTGCTTCCCACCGATGTCCGGGTACGCGCCGTCGCCGAGGCGCCGCCCGAGTTCGACGCCCGGTTCTCCGCGACCTTCCGGCGGTACGAGTACCGGGTCACCGACGCGCCGTACGGTGCCGAGCCGCTGCGCCGGCACGAGGTGCTCGCCTGGCCCCGTCCGCTGGACCTGGCGGCGTTGAACCGCGCGGCGGCGGGACTGGTCGGCGAGCACGACTTCGCGGCGTACTGCCGGCGCAAGGAGCACGCGACGACGGTGCGGGAGCTGACCGGGCTGGACTGGCGGCGGGACCCGGACGGCGTACTGGTCGCCACGGTGCAGGCCGACGCGTTCTGCCAGTCGATGGTGCGGAGCCTGGTCGGGGCGATGCTGGTGGCCGGGGACGGGCGACGTCCGGTCGAATGGCCGGGCGGCCTGCTCGGACGCCGGGAGCGGGCCAGCGAGGTGACCGTGGCGCCACCGCACGGGCTCACCCTGGTCGCGGTCGGCTATCCGGAGGACCCGGCCGAGTACGCGAGCCGGGCGCTCCGGACCCGCCGGCTGCGCCTGCCGACGTCGTCCTGAGAGGAACCGCTCGTCTAGTTGGGGGACTGCGGAGGGTCGGCCGACGCCGACGTGTCCACCGGTGCGGTGGCGCGCTGCTCCAGGACCCTGCCCCGCAGATGTGCCTCGATCATGTCGGTGAGGACCTGCCGGGCGAAGACGTCCGCCTCGCCGATGGTGCTGCCGTTCGCCTTGGCGACGACACAGTAGATCAGGAAGTGTCCGCGTTCGTGCCAGCCGGCCTGCGCCGACTTGCGGGTGACGGCCTCGGTCCCCCGACCAGCGGCCATGCCCAGAAAACGCCCCTTGTCCTTGGCCACGATCGGCTCGATCTTCTCGTGTGCCGAACTCGCCCCGGCCGCGTCGCTCAGGTTGAGGATGCCGGCCGTCGCCAGGTAGGCGCCGGTGGGAGAGCGTACGGTTCCCCGGACGAACTGGCTGCACCCGAGGTCGGCCAGGAGGGCGCGGAGTTCGCCGTCGGCGGCCAGCTTGCAGTCCTCCGACGCCTGGGTCTTGAGCAGTTCGTACTTCGACTCCTCGGCGGCGATCACGACTTCCTTGCCGGGGAACACCTCTTTCACGGTGAGGGGTGTCGGATCGGCGGCCCGCGAGCTGATGTCCCGGGTCAGGGTGGTCGGCGGCGGTGTGCCGTCGGCGGTACGCGCGTCCCGACCGTACGGCTCGTCGACCACGAAGAAGTAGGAACTCAGCCCGCAGATTCCGAGCAGCACGAGTACGCCGAGGGAGCCGACGACCCACTGCCAGGTGCGTTTGGCGGTCCGCAGCGCCCCTCTGGTGTCACCGGTCGGTACGAGTGCGGTCGAGGGCGCCTCAGCCGGTTTGGTCGGCGTGGCGACCGTCTTGGCGGCGGGTGTGGGCACCGCTGCCGGGGTGGGTGCGCGGTCCGGGCCCGCCGGCCGGCCCGGGGGCTGCGACCGTGGTGCGGTCGGTGGCGCGGAGCGTCCGCCCGGTGCCGGGCCGGAG
>NZ_JADPUN010000070.1 GCF_015690345.1 Plantactinospora alkalitolerans
GGACGACGGTTCCGGTGCGGCCGGCGGGCGGGACGACGGTTCCGGTGCGGCCGGCGGGCGGGACGACGGTTCCGGTGCGGCCGGCGGGAGGGTGCCGAGGCAGCCCCAGCGGTGACCGCACCGGCAGTACCGCCAGAGCCGCCGCCGGTTCCGGCGATGAATCCGTCGCGTACGTCGAAACCAGCTCACGCCTGTCGCCTCCTCGAAGTGTGGGTGCGGGGGCCGCCTCGGATGGGGAAGGGATACCGACGGCCCCCGCGCGGTTCCGCCCGTCCTTTTCCGATGCCATGGCTTCGAGTAGTCCCGCTAGTGACACTCTGCTGTGGACAGCACTACGCTGCGGAGCTAATTCGGCGGTACGACCTTCGCGTATCACCGCGTATCCCGCCTGCTATCCCCCCGGGCGTGGAGGAGTCATATGGACGACCGCTCGCCGATGCTGGAGCACTTCGCCGAGGAGTTACGGCTGGCCCGCGCCGCCGCTGGCATGACGCAGGCCGTACTGGCCGAGGCGATCAACTACTCACAGCCGATGGTGACCAAGATCGAAACCTGCGAGCGGCGGCCGAGCCTCGACTTCGCCCGGCGCTGCGACAAGGTCCTCAACACGGACGGCCGTTTCGAGCGGATCCAGAAACGGATCAGCCGGGAGATCGTGGTCCAGTACTTCCGGGAGTGGGCCGGCGTGGAGCAGGAGGCGAAGGCCCTGCGCTCGTTCCAGCCGGCCTACGTGCCGGGGCTGTTGCAGACCGAGGCGTACGTCCGGGCGGTCCTCTCCGGGCCGGGCCTGCTCTCCGCCGAGGAGGTCGAGGAGCAGGTGACCGCCCGGCTGGACCGGCAGGAGATCCTGACCCGGGCCAAGCCGCCGCTGCTCACCTTCGTCCTCGACGAGTACGTGCTCCGTCGCCCGATCGGCGATCGGGCGGCGATGCGGGAGCAGTTGCTGCACCTGGTCAAGGTCGGCGGCAGCGTGCCGCAGGTGAAGATCCACGTGGTACCGGCGTCGGCCGGCTCCTACGCCGGGCTGGACGGCCCGTTCGTGCTCGCCACGCCGCCGAGCGGCGAGCCAATCGTCTACTTCGACGGGCACCGCCACGGTCACATGGACGACCGGCCGGGACTACGTCAACTATAAGATCGATGTCTGGGAAACCGTCCGGAGCGTGGCGCTGCCCCACCAGCAGTCGCTCGACCTGATCGCGGAGGTGGCGGAGCGATGGAGCTGACCGGTGGCGGAGCGATGGAGCTGACCGGAGCCCGATGGCGCAAGAGCAGCCGGAGCAACAGCACCGGCGGCGACTGCGTGGAGGTCGCCGGCAACCTGCCCGGGGTCGTCGCCGTACGCGACAGCAAGGACCCGGACGGACCGGCCCTGACCTTCGACCCCACGCCCTGGCGGGCCTTCGTCGCCCGACTCCCCCGGCAGCGGTAACCCCATCGGGCCCGTGTACGAGTTCACCGCCTCCTTTCCCTGGGCCACGCTGCGGATCGAGGCGATCGGCGCGGGTGGCGACCTCCCCGAGTTGGATCTGGAGCGCTCCCTGGTGGCGGCCGACGAAACCTGCATTCTCGCTGCGGTGGCGGACCTTCCGATCACCGTCCGGGTGACGGCGGACGAGGCTGACGTACCCGAAGGAGATCCGTGCGTCTTCGACGGGTGCCTGGTGGTGGCCGACGGACAGCTCGCGGTGGCCGACCTGGTCGGGGACGACCTGGACCGTCGGTTCCGGGTCACGCCCGGCGAGGTACGGGTCCGGCTGTTCGCGGACGATCCGCACGAGGCCCGACGCCTGAGCGTCCTCGTCGGCCCCGAACTGGTCGGCGCCGACCTGGTCGAGGCGGACCTGAGTGAGGCCGACGTCCCGACGTCCGGATCATCGCCGCCCGGCGCTTCCCCGACCCCATCGGTACGCTGACCCGCGTGAGCCAGCCGCCTTTCGAACCGCCCCCTCCGGGGTCCGGTCAACCCTCTCCGCCGTACCCGCAGTACCCGCCCTACCAGCCGGGCCCCCCGGGTCCACCAGTCCCACCGGGTCCGCCGCCGGCACCGAAGAATCGGCGCCCCATGAAGATCGCGCTGATCAGCGTGGCCGTGGTGGTGGCCCTCTGCCTGGGCGCCGGCTGCGTCGGCCTCGTGGCGTACTACTGGAGCGAAGTCAGGACCGACGGCGGGTCGGACTCGGCCAGCGGCGACCCGTCGTCGACTCCGGGGGCATCGCAGCCGTTGTCGTGCGGGGGCGCCCTCCAGCCGGCGCGGCCCGAGACGAAGGCGGTCGGCCTGCCGGACTTCAACGGGGCGGCCCGCAGCGGCACCGCCACGATGCAGCTGGCAACCAATCTCGGAGCGATCGCGATCACGATGGACCGGGCCCGTACGCCCTGTACGGTCGCGAGCTTCCAGCATCTCGCCGGGAAGAAGTTCTTCGACGGAAGCACGTGTCACCGCCTGGTCACCGAGGGAATCTTCGTCCTCCAGTGCGGCGATCCGAGCGGCACCGGGGCCGGTGGACCGGACTACCAGTTCGGGGACGAGAACCTCAGCGGTGCGAAGTACGGCCGAGGCGTCGTGGCGATGGCGAACACCGGCAGCCCCGGCACGAACAGCAGCCAGTTCTTCATCATCTTCCAGGACAGCTCGAGCACGCTCCAGCCGATCTACACCCCGTTCGGCACGGTCACCACCGGACTCGACATCGTCGATCGGGTCGCGGCCGGCGGCCATGACAACTCCAGCCCCGCCGGAGGTGGCGTACCGAAGCTCGGGGTCACGATCCAGACGCTGACGGTGAGCTGACCCTCACATCCACCGCCGTATGCCGACGCGCCCCGCAGCCCGAAGGGAAAGCGGGGCGCGTCGCCCCCCGTCACATCCCGGTACCGTCACCCTGCCCCACGTCGCCAAGCCTCTCCCAACGACCTGGTGGATAGCCTGTACGAACCTTGAATCCGCTGCCCAGGCCCCTCTGCCCACGTCTGCCCGTACCGCAGGGGTAGGGCGACCTGAAGGAAACCGTAAGGGGCCACCGGCAGGCTGTTAATCAGCAGACGGGCCGCACGGGAACCGCCAGCAGGGATCAAGAGGGAGCAGGATCATGCGCAAGCTCATCGAGTCGACTTTCGTTTCGCTGGACGGGATCATCGACGACACCCGCCCGTCCACGGCGTCGCGGGCCGAGCCGCAGCACTGGGGCCACCCGTACTGGGACGAGGACCACTCCGGCTACGCCCAGAAGCTGACGGAGTCGGCGGACGCCATGCTGCTGGGGCGGGTGACGTACGAGGGGTTCGCGGCGGCGTGGGGAGCGCAGTCCGGACCGGGCGCCGACGAGATGAACAGCATGCCCAAGTACGTGGCGTCGCGCACCCTCACCGAGACCACCTGGAACGCCACCCTCATCCAGGGGGACGTGGCCGAGGAGGTCGCCAAGCTGAAGGCGCAGCCGGGCAGGAACATCCTGAAGTGGGGCACCGGTGAGCTGGACCGGACCCTGGTGGAGCACGGTCTGGTCGACGAGTTCCACTTCTGGTACTTCCCGGTGGTCGTCGGGGCCGGCAAGCACCTGTTCGAGGGCGCCGGTTTCGACACCACCCACCTGAAGCTCGCCGACGTGAACCAGTTCGGCTCCGGGATCGTCGTCCACGTCTACGTACCCAAGTAGGCGACGACGCATGCGACGAGTCAGGCCTGGTCCCCGTTCAGCAGGGACCGGGCCTGCTCTGGTGTGAGCCCGACGCCGCCCGCGAACAGGGCGTCGAAGTCGGGTTCGGCGGCCCGGACCGCCGCCGTGGTCGGGGCCAGCTCGGCGCGTTCCGAGGCGGACAGTGGTGCCCCGGTCCGCTGGCGGGCCGCGTCGGCCGCGCCGAGCAACTGCGCGGCCAGTTGGGGCCGGCCATCCCGCACCAGCGCGGCCGCCATCCCTTCCAGTGCCCCCGCCATCCCGCGCACCGAGCCCTGGTTCCGATACGCGTCGAAGCCCTCCCGGTGCCAGGCCAGCGCGGCGGCCGGATCGCCCCGCTGCGCGGCCAGCAACCCCAGCTCCACCAGGACCATCGACAGGTACGGCGGGTTGGCGTCCCCGCTCTGTTGTTGTCGGGCGGAGGCCAGCAGCCACCGCAGGTGCTCCTCCGCCGGGTCGAGCCTGCCGTCCCGACGGGCGGCGAACGCCAGGCTGATGGTGGCGAACACCTCCCCGGACCGCTGACCCTGCTCGGCGGCCAGTCGCTTCGCCTGCTCCGCATACCCGTAGGCGCGCGGATAGTCCCCGACCTGGACCGAGATCCAGCCCAGCCAGCCCAGCCGGGCGGCCACATCGGACCACAGCCCCAGCTCCTCCGCGAGCCGCAGGCCGGTCCGGCTCAGCCGGGTCGCCTCCGCATGGTCACCGGTCAGGTCCGCGAGGCCGATCAGCCAGTCCGTGGCCTGCAGCACGCCCCAGTCGTCACCCAGCTCACCGAACAGCTCGGCGCCGCGCCGGGCATCCTGCTCCAGCGCCGCCGTGTCGTCGCGGATGTGCGCGAGCATGGCCCGGGTGCTCAGCACCGCCGCCTCACCCCACCGGTCTCCGGCGACCCGGAAGGTGCCCAGGGCCCGCGCCAGCAACTCCGCGGTGGTCGCCTCGTCGCCGAGGTTGATGATCGCCGCGGCCAGGAACCACTCGGCCCGGGCCCGTTCGACCGGATCCGCCATCTTCTCGCAGCCGCGCAGCAGCTCCGCCACCCGCTCCGGCCCGACCTTCGACCACTCCGGCTCGGACTGTCCCGGCTCGGCGTGCCCCGGCCCCGACTGCACCGGCCCTGACTGTCCCGGCCCGGCGTGCCCCGCCCCGCCGTGCCACGTTCCGGAGTAGTCGCCCTGCCGGAACGCCAGGCCGGCGTACCATGCTTCGGCCCTGGCCCGGACCGCGACGGATGCCTCGCCCGGCACGGCCAACGCCCCGGCCAGGGCCCGACGCGCCTCGGTGAGCCGGCCACGCAGGAACCAGTACCACACCAGGGCACCGGCCAGCCGCAACGCCGACTCGGTCGCGCCCTCGCGCCGGAACGTCTCCAGGGCCGTCCGCAGGTTCGCGGCCTCGGCGTCCAGCCGGCCCAGCCACTGCCGCTGGCCGGGCCCGCGCAACTGCGGTTCGGCCCGCTCGGCCAGGGCCAGGTAGTAGTCGGCGTGCCGTCGTCGCAGCGCCGACTCCTCGCCGGCCTCCCGCAGCCGGTCCAGGCAGTACGCGGAGACCGACTCCAGCAGCCGGAACCGGGACCCGTCGCCGCGTACCACCAGTGAACGGTCCACCAGCCCGGCCACCAGGTCCAGCACCTCGCCGGCCGGGGCGCCGTCCCCGGCACACACCGCCTCGGCGGCGGCCAGCGTGCACCCGCCGGAGTGGACGGCCAACCGGCGCAGTACGGCCCGCTCGGCCTCGGTCAGCAGCCGCCAACTCCAGTCGATGACCGCAGCCAGGGTGCGCTGCCGGGCCGGTGCGTCGCGCGGCCCGGTGCCCAGCAGCCCGAACCGGTCCCGGGGCACCCGCAGTCGGGCCGCCAGCTCGGGTACGCCCAGCGCGGGTGCCCGGGTGGCGGCCAGTTCCAGCGCCAGCGGGATGCCGTCCAGCCGCCGGCACACCTCCGCCACGCCAGCCACGGTCTCCGGCGCCGGAACCAGCCCGGACCTGGCCAGGAACAACCGTACGGCGGCGGACCGGGCCAGCCGGACCGGATCGTCGGTGTCGGGGACGTCCAACGGCGGCAGGTCCCAGCGGGCTTCCGCACGCAGCCGCAACGGCTCCCGGCTGGTGGCCAGCACCCGCAGGCCGGGCGCGGCCGGCAGCAAGGCCCCGACCAGTTCGGCCACCGGTTCGACCACGTGCTCGCAGTTGTCCAGCACCAGCAGCATCCGCCGCTTCCGCAGCGCGACGGCCAGTCGATCACCCGCCGGCTCCGAACCGCCGGGCGCATCCGGGATCGACAGTACGGACAGCAGCGGCTCGGCCGGATCACCCAGCCCGTTCCAGGCGGTCAGGTCCACCAGCCATACGCCGTCCGGGTACCCGTCGACCACGGCTCGGGCGACCGCGATGGCGACACTGGTCTTGCCCACCCCGCCCGGTCCGGTGACCGTGACCAGCCGGCCCGCCGCCAACAGCTCGCGTACCCGCGCGACGGCGTGGCTCCGGCCGATCAGCTCGGTCACCGGCGCCGGCAGGTTCGTGGTGGGGCGCAGCGGTCGGGGAGCCGGTGCCGGCGCGTCCTCGGACGGATCACCGGCCAGGATGGCCCGGTGCAGCCCGGCCAGCTCCGGACCCGGGTCCAGGCCCAGTTCGTCGGCGAGCCGGCTCCGCAGTTCCTGAAAACTGTCCAGGGCCTCCGCCGCCCTGCCCGCCCGGTGCAGGGCCCGCATGTGGGCCGCCCGTAACCGCTCCCGGTACGGATGCCGGGCGACCTGCTCGCCCAGTTCGCCGACCAGATCGCGATGCTCACCCAGGTCCAGCCGAGCCTCGGCGTACGCCTCCAGGGCGGCCAGCCGCTGCTCCTCCCACCGGGCAACCGCCGCGTGGGCGAACTCCTCGTCGGCGAAGTCGGCCAGCGCCGGCCCCCGCCACAGGGACTGCACCTCGGCCAGCAGCCCGGCCCGGGTCCGGGTGTCCCCGGCCGCCTGAACCTGTCCGACCAGGGTCGCGAGCCTCAGCGCGTCCATCGTGTCGGGGTCGACCCGCAGCGCGTACCCGGGGGCCTGGGACACCACCAGTTCCCGGCCGCCCGGCTCGGCTCCGGCGAGGGCCCGGCGCAGTTGCGACACCCGTACGTGCAGCGCGGCGGTCGGGTCCGCCGGTGCGGACCTGCCCCACAGGTCCTCGACCAGCCGGTCGGCCGACACCGGACGCCCCTCGTGGACCAGCAGGTCGGCCAGGAGCGCCCGCACCTTGCGCCCCGGAATCACGACCGGCTCGCCACGGTCGGTCCAGACGGCCAGCGGCCCCAGCACCCCGAATCGCACGACCCCAGGCTACGGACCCGATCCGGCGGGGGCAGACCCCGAGCCGATCGCGGACCGGGAACAGGAGCAGGAACAGGAACAGGAGCAGGAACAGGAGCGGCCGGCTCGGCGAGCGGTCGGGGGCAGGTTCCGACCCTGGCCTCAGAGGGTGCCGAGGAACCGTAGCAACGCGTCGTTGAACTGCGCCGGCCGTTCCAGGTTGGGCAGATGTCCGGCGCCGTCGATGACGACCAGCTCGGATCCGCCCACCAACTGGTGCATCATCGTTGCCTCGGCGACCGGCGTGTAGGGATCGTCCACGCCCACGACGATCATGGTGGGGACGCCGGCCGTCGCCAACGTCTGGCGGTAGTCGGGGCGCACCGCGCGACCGCGTAGCGCGGCGGCGGCACCCTGTGGAGCGGTGGTCCGCATCATGTCCAGAACGAGTTCCGCGACCTCGGGCATGCCGGTGACGTGCTCGGGCCGGATCATCTTGTCGATCACGTCGGTGGCGTAACCGTCCATGCCTTCGGCGATCAGCCGATCCGCGAGCGTCCGGCGGAAGGCCCTGCCCGCCTCGTCGTCCGGCACCGGAGACGTGTCGGCCAGGATCAGCGCGTTCACCCGCCGTGGGTACTGGCGGAGGAACTCCATGGCGATCTGCCCGCCCATCGAGAGTCCGACGATGACGGCCCGGCCCAGATCGAGGTGGTCGAGGATGGCGGCGGTGTCGGCCGCGAAGTCGGACAGCATCGTGGTGCCCGGCACCACCTCGCTGTCGCCGTAGCCGCGCAGGTCGGGTGTTATGGCCCGGTAGCCGGCGGCCGCGAGTGCCCGAGCCTGCGGCTCCCACATCCGTCGGTTGAACGGGTGCCCGTGGATCAGCATCACCGGCGGGCCGCCGGGCGGGCCCACAGCGTCGAAGGCGAGCGTGATGCCGTTGACGGGAACGGTCATGGACGTGTCGGGTCGCGCCTTCTGCGGTGCCATTCGTTCCCTCCGCCGCGGTGCGCTTCCGCCGTCTCCGCCATGCCCGACGGGCAGCTACGCTGGTTCCGACTTCAGGGTACGTTGCCGGGTGCCACGCTTCCGTTGCGGCACATCAGGATCGGCGGTCACCGGGCACCGACGTCCCGGGTGGCGCCGTCGGTGATGGCCCGGAGTTTGTCGGGGTTGGCGACATTGTGGATGGCGGTGATGTGGCCGTCGGCGTCGAAGTCGAAGGTGACGGTGGCGACCACCCGATCCGAACCGGTGAACACCATTCCCGGCCCGCCATTGATCTCGACGAGTTCGGCGCTCATGTCCGCGGGCTCGACACCCTGGTAGGTGACGGTGCCGATGGCCGCGAACCAGGCGGCCACCGTCTGGGCGCCGACAACTGGACGCAGTGCCTGGCGGACCTTGCCGCCACCGTCGGTCCAGAGTGTGACGTCCGGGGACAGCAGTTCCATGAGGGTGTTGATGTCACCACCGGTCGCGGCGGCGAGGAACCGCTCGGTGACCTCGCGCTGCCTCGACCGGTCCGCGGTGAAGCGTGGCCGCCGGGCCCGCACGTGCTCGCGGGCGCGGTGCGCGGCCTGGCGCACCGCCGCCTCCGAACGCTCCACCGCGTCCGCGATCTCGGCATGGCTGAGGTCGAAGACCTCCTTCAGCACGAACACCGCGCGCTCCAGCGGGCTCAGCGTTTCCAGCACCACCAGCATCGCCATCGAGACCGACTCGGCGTTCGTGACGGCCTCGGCGGTGTCGCCGCTGGTGAGAATCGGCTCCGGAAGCCACGGCCCCACGTAGGTTTCACGCCTGTGCCGGGTGGAGCGCAGCCGATCCATCGCCAGATTCGACACGATCCGCGTCAGGTAGGCCCTGGGGTCGGACACCTGCCCGCGATCGGCGGCCGACCATTTGAGCCAGGCGTCCTGGACCGCGTCCTCGGCGTCGGCCACCGAGCCGAGGATGCGGTAGGCCACCGAGAACAGCAGGTTGCGATGCTCGTCGTACATCCGCTGGTCGCGGTCCCGGTACGGATGGGTCATCGCGCACCCCGGACCCGGGTGAAGCGGCCACCACGGGGCCAGAACGCGCCCGAGGAGGGCATCCTCTTCATCCGCACATAGGTCGGCCAGGGTGAGGCACTCACCGTCTCCTTGTACCAGACCGCGCTGCGGCCGGTCAGATACATCCGTCGGGGGCTGTCGTCGGGGTGGGTGAACTGGACTACGGCGTCGTGCCGTCCCAGGCTCACCGGCGTGTGGTAGTAGCCGAAGCGGAACGGCCTGGGCTTCTTGCCCTTCAGCGCACGGACGATCGCCACGGCGGCGTGCACGCCGGTCGGCATGCCGCCCTGGCAGGTGCCGTGCATGACGCCGTAGCCCTGACGGATCGCGGCCGCGTCGCCCACGGCGTACACGTCGGGGTGCGACACCGATCGCAGCACGGTGTCGGTGACGATGCGGCCGCTCTCGTCGACGCTCAGACCGGCGGCGGCCGCCAGCTGCGACGCCCGGGTACCGCTCGTCCACAGGACGATGTCGGCGGCGATGTTCTCCCCGCTCGCCAGCTCGACCGAATCGGGCCGCACCCGCACCACCTCGATCCCGCTGCGCACCCGGACGCCCAGGCGGTCGAGTGCGGACCGCAGGTACGCCTTGACCCTCGGGGTCGTGGTCGCGCCGGGTTCCTGTCGACCGAGCAGCACGACGTCCAGCTCCGGGTGCCGCTCGGCGATCTCCGCAGCCGACTCGATGCCGGTCAACCCACTGCCACCGACCACCACCGTGCCGCTGCCGAGCCGCGCCAGCCGGTCGGCCAGCAACTCGGCGTCCTGGACGCTGTTCAGGGTGTACGCGTAATCCTCGACGCCCGGCACCGCCGCCGTGTCGGCCACACTGCCCAACCCGTACACCAGGGTGTCGTAGTGCAGCACCCGGTTGTCGTCGACCCGTACGGTCTTCGCGTCCGCGTCCAGCGCCGTCACCCAGCCGCGCACGAACCGCGCACCCGTACCCGCCAGCAGCTCCGGGACACTTCTCTCGGCGAGCCGCTGCCCGGTCGCCGTTCTGTGCAGCCGCAGGCGCTCGGTGAACCGCTCCTGCGCACTCACCAGGGTCACCTGTACAGCCTCGCGCCGCCCGACCCGGGCCGCGAGCTGGATCGCCGCCGCCATGCCCGCGTACCCCGCTCCCAGAATCAGAACCCGGTGCGCGGTCGCCACGCCGGCTTCGTGCTGTGTGCTCATCGATCCGCCTCTTTCCTCCCGCTGACCACCACCAGACGCAAGCTGCCGACCTGTCCGTGACATGCGTTCGATGTGACGCCCGACATGGTCGTCCTGGTGGCGGTCCCGATCCGCGCGGTTGTCGGGAGGCTCGGACCGATTCCGGGGATCAGCCGTCCGTGGCCGGAACGACGAAGCCCGCCTCGTACGCGGCGATGACCGCCTGGGTACGGTCCCGGGCGCCGAGCTTGGCGAGCAGATTGCCGACGTGTGTCTTGACGGTCTCCAGCCCGAGCACCAGCTCGGCGGCTATCTCCGAGTTGGACAGCCCGGTCGCCATCAACCGCAGGACCTCGCCCTCGCGCTCGGTCAGCCGGGCCCGCTGGAGGCGGTTGGCGGCCGGCCCGCGCTGATGGGCCGCCACCAGTCGACGGACCGCGGCGGGAAAGAGCAGTGACTCGCCCCGGGCGACCACCCGGATCGCGTCCACCACCTCGGCCGGGCGGGCCCGCTTGAGCAGGAACCCGTTCGCTCCGGCGCGGAGCGCCTGGTAGACGTACTCGTCGTTCTCGAAGGTGGTGACCACGAGGATCCTGGGCGGCTCGGCCGAGGTCGCGAGCAGGTGACGGGTGGCCTGGATGCCGTCGATCGCCGGCATCCGGACGTCCATCAGCACCACGTCCGGCCGCAGCCGGGCGACCAACGGCGGCACCTCGGCCCCGTCGGCGGCCTCGCCGACCACGGTCAGGTCCGGCTGCGCGTCGATGATGGCCCGCAGTCCGACCCGGATCAGTTCCTCGTCGTCGACGATCAGCACACTGATGGTCATGTCCACCCCGTCCCGGTAGTCCCTCCGCCCGGGTCCGGGCGTAGCCCGTCCCCGGCCGGAGGATGTTCACCCGGGCCGGCGGTCGGCAACCGGGCCTCGACGCGCCAGGTGCCGTCCTCGGGACCGGCGGTCATCCGGCCGCCGAGCAGCATGACGCGTTCCCGCATCCCGGCCAGGCCACGGCCACGGCGCCAGCGGGCCGGCTGGCGCGGCGGGCCCGCGGATCCCGAGCGGGTCGGCCCGCCCCGCTCGACCATGGCGTTGACCAGCTCGATGTCCAGGGTCCCCTCCGCTACCGCGACGCGCAGCGTCACCGGCTGCCGGTCGGCGTACCGGGCCGCGTTCGTCAGGCCCTCCTGGACGATCCGGTAGCCCTCGCGGGCGACCACCGCCGGTAGTCCGTCGAGCGCGCCGGTCACCTCGACGTTCACCGCCAGGCCGGTGGCCCGGGTGTCCGCGACCAACCGGTCCAGGTCGCCGAGGGTACGCTGCGGAGCCCGGACCGGGCGAGTCCACGAACCCGGTCCGGCATCGGCATCGGGGGCGGCATCGGAGTCGGAGTCGGCAGAACCGTCCGGTACGTGGTCCCGACCGTCGACCCCGTCCGCTGTGTCGTCCCGGCCGCCCACCCCGTCGACCGCGTCATACCGGCCGTCGAAACCCGCTGCCTGCGAGGTGCCGGTGTCACCGTCGCGGAGCAGTCCCAGCACGTGGTCAAGATCTGCCATGGCCGCCCGGCCGGTTTCCTCGATCGCCCGCAACGCGCGACGGACGAACTCCCGGTCGGTGTCGAGCAGCTCGCCGGCCGCCGCTGCCTGGAGGGTCGCGACGGTGAGCGCGTGTCCGACCGAGTCGTGCAGCTCCCGGGCCAGCCGGTTACGTTCGGCGAGCTGGCTGGCCCGCCGCTCCAACGCGACGATCCGCTCGGTCTGCGAGGGGCCGAGCAGCACCGGTGCCATCACCGCCGCCAGCGCGCCCAGCCCGGCGACGGCGTAGCCGAGCGACACCAGCATGACCAGCCCGATCAGGGTGAGCCAACCCGTACCCAACCCGTCGAACGGGCCGATCCGGACGCCGGCGAGCATCTCCGTGCCGATGCCGAACTGCCCGACGATGAAGAGCAGCGCCATCGGCAGGGCCGCGATCAGCGCGAACCCGACCAGGCCGCCGGAGAACAGGTGGACGCCGATCCAGAGCGCGCAGCGCAGCCGGGTCTCCCGGTCGACCCGACCGTCGGCGGCCGGGTCCGGCAGTTCGACGTCGAGCAGGGCGCGGGCCGCGGCGATCTCCAGCGCCCGGCTTCCCCGCAGGAACAACGGCACGGCGGCAATCGCCGCCGCGGCGACGATCAGCACCACGATCGCCGCCCGGGACGCCATCCGGCCACGCAGCATCTCCGCGAAGACGGTCACGAGCATCCCGTACGGCAGCAGGAGCACCCCGCCGAGCAGCAGGAAGACGCCCCGACGGTAGGTGGTGCCACTGGTCAGCGGAGCCAGCACGGCGCGGAGGGTCACCCGGCCATTCTCGCCTGTCGGCCGAACCGGTCACGGTGGGCGGTGGCGCACCGTCCTCACCGGTGCTCCCGCACGTACGCCCTCGGGTCCTTGTCCTGGAAGGTCAGGTCGCGGCCACCCGGGTGCTCGCCGTAGAACGTGAGCCACCGGGCACCGAGTTCGGCCCGGAGTTCCCGGCTGGCGTTGCGTCGGAAGTCGGCCAGGGCGCCGTCCTCCTCCTCGGCCAGATGCTCGCTGTTCTCCCGGCGGGCCGACCAGACCGCGGCCCACCAACCGTCGGTGCCCGGAACGTGTCGGCGTGATTCGGCGATGGCGTCCCGGATCTTGTTGTGGTCCCCGATCGCGTCGTCGGTTTCCTCTTCCGCGCTGGGGTCACCGTGCCGGACCAGGTACGGATAGAGGATCGACTCCTCCGCCTCGGCGTGGATGTCCAGGTGCAGCGACAGCGGATCCCAGACCGCCCGGAGTTCCGTCTCGCCCCGGGCGTCATCGAGCCGGGCGAATCCCCGGCGGAACGCGGCGTGGTCGTCCATGATCAACGCGGCGATGTCGTCCATCGTGGTCAAGCTCCCTCGGCCTGCATGAAATGTCCGTGTTAGATGTCAAAGTTCCATTTTCGCGGAGTACTAGCGAAAGTATCGCGATAAAGGACACAATTCCCCGCATGGCTGTTGAGGGATTCCAGACGGGGGTCATCCGGCGGGCCCGGGGCATCAGTGCCGCGCTCAGCGTCCCGCCATACGTGAAACCCGGGCACTACTACTCACCGGCTACCGCGCCGGCCGACCGGGCCACCGCCATCCGGTGGCGCGACCTGGCGCCCGTCGGCGTCGACCTGCGCGAGGCCGAACAACTCCGGCTGGCCGATGAACTCGCACCGCTGCTCCTCGACCTGCCCACCGACCGCTGGCAGGACCGCAACGGCATGTACGGCCGGGCCGACGCCGCCGTGCTGCACGCGATGCTCCGGCACCACCGGCCGGCCCGACTGATCGAGGTCGGCTCCGGCTACTCCACCGCGGTCGCCCTCGACGTCGCCGAGCGGTTCCTGCCGGAACTGCGGATCACCTGTGTGGAGCCACATCCGGCCCGGCTACAGTCCCGGCTGCGGCCGGGCGACGAGGTCGAGCTGATCCAACGACCGGTGCAGGACGTCGACCGCGCCACCTTCGCCACGCTCCGGTCCGGAGACATCCTGCTGATCGACTCGACGCACGTCGTCAAGGCCGGCTCGGACGTCGTATGGCTGTTCCTGCACGTCCTTCCGACGCTGCGCCCCGGCGTCATCGTGCACATCCACGACATCCACTGGCCCTTCGAATATCCGGAACGCTGGCTCCGGGAGGGCCGGGACTGGACCGAGGTCTACCTGCTCCGGGCGTTCCTCACCGACAACACGGCCTGGCGGGTCCTGCTGTTCACCTCGTGGCTCTGGGCATGTCGCCCGCAGGCGGTACCGGCCGAACTGCGTGGCCTGCCGACGGGCGCGTTCTGGATGCGCCGCACCGAGTAACCGGCCCACGCAACACGGTCAACCCTGCTCGCCGCACGGTCAGCCCCGCCGCTCCACGGTCAGCCCTGGTCAGCCCTGGTCGGCCCGGGACGGCAGGATCGGCCGGGGGCCGCGCGGCGGCGTCTCCCGGGCCTGCCACTCCCGTGGATAACCCAGCGACACCTCCTCGAACCGGACGCCGTCGAACCAGTTGACCCGGGGAATGTGCAGGTGTCCGTAGACCACGGCCTCGGCGTTGTACCGCAGGTGCCAGTCGGCGGTACGGACGGTGCCGCACCACTGGGCGAACTCGGGGTGGTACAGGATCTGGGTCAGCTCCTGCACCAGCGGAAAGTGGTTGAGCAGCACGGTCCGGGTGCCCGGTGCGAGTTCCGCCAGTCGCTGCTCGGTGACGGTCAGCCGCGCGTCGCACCACGCCTCCCGGCTCGGGTACGGATCGGGGTGCAGCAGGTACTCGTCGGTGCAGACGATCCCGGTCTCGTGCGCCCTGGCCAGCGCGGCCTCCTTGCTGTCGATCCCCGGCGGCCAGAAGGTGTAGTCGTAGAGCAGGAAGAGCGGCACCACCGTGACCGGTCCACCGGCGCCGGTGAAGACCGGATACGGGTCCTCCGGGGTGTGCACGCCGAGCCGCCGGCACACCTCGACCAGCAACTCGTAGCGGGCCACCCCTCGGGCCTGGACCGGATCCTGCCGATGCGTCCACAGTTCGTGGTTGCCCGGTGCCCACACCACCGTGTGGAAGCGCTCCTTCAGCAGCCGCAGCACCCGGTAGATGTCCTCGACGCGCTCGCCGAGGTCCCCGGCCAGCAGCAGCCAGTCCTCGTCCGAGCCGGGGACGAAGCTGTCGACCAGCGTCCGGTTGGCGGCGTACCCGACGTGCAGGTCGCTGACGGCCAGCAGTTCGCCTGCGGGACGAGGGTCGGCCATCCGATGATCCTATCGGGGCCGGGCGGCGGGCCGGGCGGTCTGGCTCAGGGCTCGATCCAGCCGTGTGACCGGGCCAGCCCGATCAGGTGCAGTCGGATCGCACCGATCTGGGCACCGGTCAGCGACGGCACCTTCTCGACCAGGGTCTCGGTGACCTCGCCGCTGAACTCCGTACCGGACAGGACGTCGCAGAGGTCGTCGTCGCCGGTCCTGGTCGGACGCTGTTTCGGTACGCCCGCCCGGGGCCGGTCGGTGATCCGGACGGTGGCGGCCTTCAGTCCTCGCTCGCCCTGCTCGACCTCGTACTCGAGCCGCATTCCCGGATAGATCAGGTGCTTGTCCTCGCCGAAGTCGTTGGCATGTACGAACACGTCCTCACCGCCACCGTCCGGTGCGATGAAGCCGTAGCCGCGTACCTCGTCGAACCTCAGCAGCTTGCCGACCGGCACCACAACCACCACCACTCATCGTGAACCGACAACCAACGCACCGGGGCCGCACCGCCGCCCCCGATCCGGCACCGTTCCCGACCCGGCACCGTCCCCGGGCGGCCCGCCGCCAGCCGGGCTGTCCGGCCGGCTCCTGAAAACACCTTAACCAGCGGAGCCGGCCGGGAGCACCCCCGTTCCGTCGGCTACGAGGAGATCGCCCTGGCCCACGGCACGAGCAGCCGCTCAAGCGCCACCATCAGGTAGAACAGCGCGGCGCCCAGCAGCGCGAGCAGGGTCAGCGCGGCGAAGGCGAGCGGCGTGTCGGCGGAGTTCCCGGAGCTGACGATGACGGAGCCGAGCCCTCGTTCGGGATTGACCACCTCGCCGATGATGGCGCCGATGATGGCGAGCGAGGTCGCCACCTTCAGCCCGACGAAGATCTGCGGAAGCGCCCACGAGAGCCGGATCTTGAGGAAGGTCTGCCACCACGACGCGGAGAGCGAACGGGCCAGCTCGCGGAGGTCGTTGGGGGTCGAGGTGAGGCCGGCCATCGCGGACACCACGATCGGGAAGAAGCTCACCAGCACGGCCATCACGATCTTGGGCTCCGGACCGAACCCGATCCAGACCAGCAGGAGCGGCGCGAGGGCGACCTTCGGTACGGAGTTGATCGCCGCGATCAGCGGCATGGTCATCCGCTCGACCACCCACGACGCCGCCAGCAGGAGCGCGACGACGAGCCCGCCCGCGGCGGCGATGCCGAACCCGATCACCGTCTCCAGGAAGGTCACCCAGGTCTCCCGGAGCAGGTAGCCCGGCAGCCGGAGGAACGCGCTGACCACGTCGGGCGGTGCCGGCAGGAAGAACTCGGAGATGTCGAGCACCTCGGCGACCAGCCACCAGAGGCCGACCGCGATCATCGCGCCCAGTACGGGCAGCACGGTGTTGGCCCACACTCGGGTCGACCTGGAATGTGTCTGGGCGTCGGTCATGGCGGCCTCCGTGCGGATCGGCTCGGGTGACGGGAAGGTCGGCCGGCGCACCGGTCGGATACGCCGACCGGGCCGGGGCGGCGGTCCGTCCCGACCGCCGTCCCGGTCCACCACGCAGGTGGCGTCGGAGGTTGGTCAGCTCTTCGGCACGAGGCTGAAGTCCACGACCTTCTGCGGGGTCAGACCGGCCGGGATGAGGCCGGAACTCTGCATGATCTCGATGGTCCGGGCCACCCGCCGCTCGTCCATGAACCCGATCGGGGCTCCACCCGCCGGTGCCACGTACGGGGACATCGCCTTGATCTCGCCCACGCCCGACGCGACGGCGTAGGTCGGCTTCACCTTGTTCAGGATCGCGGCGGCCTCCTCGGGGTGGTCGACCGTGTACCGCAGGCCCTTGAGCAGGGCGCCGGTGAACCGCCGGACCAGGTCCGGATCCTTCTCGATCATCGCGGGGGTGGCGATGATCGCGTTGCCGAACAGGTCCGGGAGGAAGTCGCTGTACGGCAGCACGACAACCTCCTTCTTGGCGGCGCTCGCCAGGGCGGTCCGGCTGAGCAGGAAGGTGCCGAGCGCGTCCACCTTCCGAGCCGCCATCAGACCGTTGAGCGCGGTGGCCTGGGCCCCCTGGATCTTCACCTTCCTGGCGTCGAAGCCGGCCAGCTGGGCGTACGCCGGGAAGAGCAGTTCGGTGACCGACCCGGCGGCGGTCGCCATGGTTTTGTCTTCCAGGTCCTTCGGCGCGCTGATGCCGGTGTCCCTGGTCGTCATGACCGCGACCAGGGTCTGCTGGTGTACGGCGGCGACCGCCCGCCATTCGGTGAACTCGCCCTTGCCGGCCTGGATCACCGCGCCGGTGAAGTCGAGTGAGGCGAACTGCGCCTGGTTGGCCTTCAACGCCGTCAGGTTCGGGACGTTGCCCGCGCCCTCCCTGACATCGACCTCGATGCCCACCTCGGCGAAGTAGCCCTTCTCCTTGGCCACCCAGGCGAACGAGTCCCGGCCGACCGCCCCGAAAGCGGTGACGTAGGTGACCTTGTCGACCTCCTTCGGCTCCTTTCCGTCCCCTGCCGAATCGCCGCCGCACCCGGTGCCGGCCGCCAGGGTCGCGACCAGCAGTGCGGCTGTCAGCAGGCGAGAACGTCTGATCATGTATGCCTCCGGTTTCGGAACTTCTCGCGAGGGCGGGCATCGACCGGCCCCGCGAATGAAGCAGCCCGACCGATCGACGCCCATCTGCTCCCCCGGCCCTCGTCCGGTCGAGAATCGTAAGGGTCCTTGTCGGATATGTCATCGACCCGATCCGGTCAACATTCTGGCAAGCGGCCGGCCATCGTTTTCCGCAGACTCAAATATCAGCAGGTCAACGCCATTGACGGTCAGCATCCACACCGGACGGCCTGTCCGCAATATTGTTGATAATCATGGGGACAATGCTACGAATAGGAGCACCGAACCGGGAAAAGCCGGTCTGTCGACACCCGAGCCACCCGACCGACTCGGGCCGCGCCGCGCAGGCGTACGGTCCAACTCCGGGGCGTACTCCGGCTAAGGTCCGACGCGTGAATACCTCCGTCGACGCGGTGGATCGCGCGGAACCGACACATCAGTCTCACCGGCACGGTCGGATCCGTCGCGGTTGCCGTCTAAATCGCCCGAATGTTGACCGACCACCATCGACCGACAGCATTCAGCCCCGACTTGACCGAATGCCGACCGCAATGGTGACTGGATCATGACCGAATCGGACGAGCAGCCACCGGCATCGGGCCGCCCGCTGCCAACATCCTCGCGGCAGACACCGGTATCCCCGAACCGTTCGCCGGCATCCACACAGCAGTCGGCACCCTCTCCGCGACGACCGTCGGCCCGGCCCGCCGAGGATGCCTACGAGGAACTCCGCAACGCGATCAACCGGGGCGAGCTGATGCCCAACGAGCGACTGATCGAGGTCGAGCTGGCCAGCCGGTTACAGGTCAGCCGCGCGGTGGTGCGGACCGTCCTGGTACGACTCGGTCAGGACGGTCTCGTCGTACTCACCCCGAACCGCGGGGCACACGTAAGACTGGTCACCGAGGCCGAGGCCGCCGAGATCCTCCAGGCGCGGGCCGTGCTGGAAGCACTCGCCGCCCGCCAGGCCGCCCTCAACGCGACCGCCCGGGAGATCGCCTCGATCCGCCGCGTACTCGATCGGATGGCCCGGAAGCTGGAACAGGACGACCTGCTCGGATACTCGGAAGGCAACGCCAAACTGCACGCCGCGATCATCGCGGCGGCCCGGCACGAGACGGCCGCCCGGCTCATCGCCGGGCTTCGGGCCCAACTCGTCCGATTCCAGTACCGCACCATCCTCGTCCCCGGTCGACCCGCCCAGTCGTTCGAGGAACACACCGCGATCGTCGACGCGATCGCCGGCCGCGATCCCGACTCCGCCGAGGCCGCTATGCGCCGACATCTCGGTCACGTCGAGTCCACCCTGGCCAGAACCGCGACGGCGATCCGCCGACGGCCCGGTCATCCCGGCTCCCAGCGGACGAGCTGACTCCCCGTGGCGGCGAATGGGAGGGTCAGGTCGGAACACCCCGTCCCGGCCACGCGCGCCCGAGCCCCGGTCGCCGGGCGTACGACGGCTCGGGCGTACGGGTCGCGGCCCGAGCGCCCCTCAGGCGGCGTCGTCGACCACGATGACCGGTTCGTGGCGTACCGGGAAGTTCACCGAGCTGGCGATGAAGCAGAGCCGGTGCGCCCGCTCGTGCAGCCCGGCGGCCCGCTCCGCCATCTCCGGCGCGGCCACGGTGACCCTCGGGCGTAGCACGACCTCGGTGAACGCGCCGCCGCCGTCACCGCTCTCGACCATCGTGCCGACCGCCTCGTCGGTGTACGCCGTCACCACCACACGGCCCCGGGCACAGAGGCTCAGGTACGACAGCATGTGGCACTGGGCCAACGCCGAGAGGAGCAACTGCTCCGGGTTCCACCGCTCCGGATCGCCCCGGAACGTGGGATCGGCGGAGCCGAGCAACGGCGGCAGGCCCTCCGCGTCGATCCGGTGGTCCCGGCCGTAGTCCCGGTAGTTGACCGTGCCCCCGGCGCCGGCTCCGGTCCAGGTGACGGTCAACTCGTAGCTGTGTGTTCTCGGCACGGCGTCTCCTGCGCTTCCGGTGGTCCGTCCACCGCGACGGTCGGTGGGTGGGGCGGTCGGTCGGTCGGTCGGTCGGTTCAGACGATAGTTCGGAAGGCGCCCGGTGATCTTCCGGTCCGGTCTCTGTCCCGGTACGGCTTTCGCAGCGAGCTTTCTCCGGAACACCGCCGACCGTTCATCCAGACGACGTCTTTCCTGCCAGCCAGCGCACCAGTGGCGGGCATGATGGCCGCCGGGCGCCCTGGCCGGGCCCGCAAAAGTGCAGGTCAACCGGCCCGGCACCGACGGAACGTCTAAGGAGATCGAAAGTGCGAATCGCGGTTGCCCGTACGGTCGCGGTGCTCGCGGCATCCGCCGGGTTGGTCGGCGTCGTCGCCTGCGCGCCCCCGGAGTCCGAGAACGCGGGATCGGGAAGCAGCGCGGCCGTCGCCACCAGCGCGGCCGAGCTGGGCGGGCTGGACAAGCTCGTCGAGGCGGCAAAGAAGGAGGGGCAGCTGAACGTCATCGCGCTGCCGCCGGACTGGGCCAACTACGGCGAGATCATCAAGGCGTTCAGCAGCAGGTACGGCATCAAGGTCAACTCTGCGCAGCCGGACGCCGCCAGCCAGGACGAGATCAACGCGGCGAACCAGCTCAAGGGGCAGAGCGGCGCTCCGGACGTCTTCGACCTCGGCGACGCCGTGGCGCGGGCGAACGTGCCGATGTTCGCCCCGTACAAGGTGACGACGTTCGACGAGATCCCCGCCGCGCTCAAGGCCGCCGACGGCGCCTGGGTCAACGACTACGGCGGCTACATGTCGATCGGCTACGACAGCAGCAAGGTGCCCGCTCCGCAGAGCATGGCCGACCTGCTGAAGCCGGCGTACAAGGGCAAGGTCGCCCTCAACGGCGACCCGACCCAGGCCGGTGCCGCGTTCAGCGGTGTGGTGATGGCGGCGCTCGGCAGCGGCGGCTCCGCCGACGACATCGCCAAGGGGGTCGACTTCTTCGCCCAACTGAAGGACGCCGGCAACTTCCTGCCGGTCGACCCGACCCCGGCCACCATCGAGTCCGGCCAGACCCCCGTGGTGATCGACTGGGACTACCTCAACGTCGCGCAGGGCGCCAAGCTCAAGGACAAGGCGACCTGGAAGACCGTCGTGCCGCAGGGCGCGGTGGTCGGCTCGTACTACGTCCAGGCCATCAGCAAGGGCGCCCCGCACCCGGCTGCGGCCCGGCTCTGGCAGGAGTTCCTCTACTCCGACGAGGGACAGAACCTCTGGCTGGCCGGCGGCGCCCGCCCGGTCCGCGCCGACGCCATGGACAAGGCCGGCACGATCGACAAGACCGCCTACGCCAGCCTGCCGGTCACCACCGGCGAGCCGGTCTTCCTCACCGAGGCACAGACCACCAAGGCCAAGGAGGCCCTCACGGCCAACTGGGCCAAGGCAGTCGGCTGAACCCGACGATGACGGTCGGAACACACCATCCGGACCCCGTGGCGCCCGCGCCCGGGGTCCGGCCCGCCCCGGCCCGACGCCGGGTCAGACTTCCCGGGGGCGCGCTGCTCGGCGCCGTCCCGTTCTTCGCGTACGTCGTCGTGTTCCTCGCCGTACCCACCCTGGTGGTGGCGATCGGGGCGTTCACCGGCGACAACGGCGGCTTCACCGTCGACAACGTCGCCCGGCTCGGCGAGGAGTACATCCTGGCGGCCTTCGGGCGCAGCATCCTGCTCTCCGCCGTCACCGCGCTGCTCGGCGCGGTGCTCGGCGCACTGCTCGGGTACGCCCTGGTGACCGCGAAACCGGACGGGCTGCTGCGCCGGGTCGTGACGGCGGCCTCCGGCGTACTCGCCCAGTTCGGCGGCGTGACCCTGGCCTTCGCCTTCATCGCCACGATCGGGCTGAGCGGCTTCGTCACCGAGTTCCTCCGCGACCGCGTCGGAGTCGACATCTACGCCTCCGGCGTCTGGCTGTTCGAACTCCCCGGGCTGCTGCTGGTCTACACCTACTTCCAGATCCCACTGATGGTGATCGTCTTCCTGCCCGCGCTGGACGGCATCCGGCCGCAGTGGCGGGAGGCGGCGGCGAGCCTGGGCGGGTCGACCTGGCAGTACTGGCGGCTGGTCGCCATGCCACTGCTCGCGCCGCCGTTCCTCGGCGCCACGCTGCTGCTGTTCGCCAACGCCTTCTCGGCGTACGCGACCGCGGCGGCGCTGGTCAGCCAGGGCAGCCCGATCGTGCCGTTGCAGATCCGGGGCGCGCTGACCAGCGAGGTCGTCCTCGGGCAGCAGAACCTCGGCAAGGCGATGGCGCTCGGCATGATCGTGGTGGTCGCCGTCGTCATGTGGCTCTACGCACTGCTCCAGAAGCGGAGTGCCAAGTGGCTGGGCTGATCCGGCGCCGGGCCCGACGCCAGCGTCTCTTCCGGTGGGTCGTCCTCACCCTGCTCGGCGTCTTCTTCCTGCTTCCGCTCCTCGCGATGCTGGAGTTCACCACCCGGGGTGGCGGTGGCAGCTTCACCCTCCAGACCTGGCGGCTGCTCGCCGACTGGCCGCAGCTCCGGGAGACCTATCCGAACCTCTCCACCGGGATCGTCGCCTCGCTGGGGCAGGTGCTGCTCACTGTCGCACTCACCCTGGTCCTGCTGGTGCCGACGGTGATCTGGGTACGACTGCGGCTACCCCGGCTGCGTCGGGTGGTGGAATTCCTCTGCCTGCTGCCGTTGACCATTCCGGCGATCGTGCTGGTGGTCGGGCTCGCCCCGGTCTACGCCTGGGTGACGTACCTCCTCGGCGGATCCTCGCTGACCCTCACCTTCGCGTACACCATCCTGGTCCTGCCCTACGCGTACCGCTCGATCGACGCCGGCCTGTCCGCGATCGACGTCCGAACGCTCGCGGAGGCCGCCCGCAGCCTCGGCGCGGGCTGGACGACGGTGATCTGGCGGGTGGTGCTGCCGAACATCCGCACGGCGGTGCTCTCGGCCGCGTTCCTCACCGTGGCCCTGGTGCTCGGCGAGTTCACCATCGCGTCACTGCTCAACCGGACCAACCTCCAGGTCGCGGTCAACCTGCTCGGCAAGAGCAGCGCGACGATGTCGGTGGCGGTCTCGCTCGCGGCGCTGGTGCTCGCGTTCGTCCTGCTGCTGCTCCTCTCCCTCGTCGGCGGCGGCCGGCGCCGGACCTCCCCGAAGGAGACCTCGTGACCGCGTCGACCCTCGCCACCGCGCCCGGCGCCCCGACAGCCCGCCAGGGTGTGCCGGTACGACTCGAAGGGCTGCGCCGCAGCTTCGGCAGCACCCACGCGCTGGCCGGGCTCGACCTGGAACTCGCCCCGGGCGAACTGGTCGCCCTGCTCGGGCCGTCCGGCTGCGGTAAGACCACCGCGCTGCGGGTGCTCGCCGGGCTGGAGGAGGCCGACTCCGGCCGGGTCCTGGTCGACGGCGAGGACATCACCGACCGGCCGGTCAACCGGCGCGGCATGGGGATGGTCTTCCAGGCGTACAGCCTCTTTCCGCACCTGACCGCACGGGAGAACGTCGAGTTCGGACTGCGGCTACGCGGCCGGTCCGGCCAGCAGCGCCGGCAGCGGGCCGCCGACATGCTGGAACTGGTCGGCATCTCCACGCACAGCCACCACCACCCGCACCAGCTCTCCGGCGGCCAGCAGCAGCGGGTGGCGCTGGCCCGGGCCCTCGCGATCGAGCCCCGGGTCCTGCTGCTCGACGAACCGCTCTCCGCGCTCGACGCAAAGGTACGGGTCCAGCTCCGCGACGAGATCCGCCGGATCCAGCTCGAGGTCGGCACCACCACCCTGTTCGTGACGCACGACCAGGAGGAGGCGCTCGCCGTCGCCGACCGGGTCGGGGTGATGCGCGGCGGGCGGCTGGAACAGCTCGCGACGCCGGCCGAGATCTACCTGCGCCCGGCGAGCGCCTTCGTCGCCGACTTCGTCGGGCTCAGCAACCGGATACCCGCCCGAACCGCGCCGGACGGCACCGTACGGATCCTCGACCAGACCCTCCCCCTGGT
>NZ_JADPUN010000134.1 GCF_015690345.1 Plantactinospora alkalitolerans
CAGCGGGGGCCGGGGGCCTCGCTGGCGCGGACCGCTCCGGGCCGACATCGTCGAACGGCTCGACCGGGAGGAGTTGCTGCCGGCGATCCTGTTCCTGTTCAGCCGGGCCGGCTGCGACGCGGCCGTCCAGCAGTGCCTGGCCGCCGGGCTGCGGCTGACCACGCCGGAGGAGCGGACCGAGATCCGCCAGGTGGTGGAGAGCCGGATCACCAGCGTCCCCGGCGAGGATCTGGCCGTACTCGGCTACTGGGAGTGGCTCGACGGCCTGGAGCGTGGCCTCGCCGCCCACCACGCGGGCATGCTGCCGGCGTTCAAGGAGGTGGTCGAGGAACTGTTCGTACGCGGTCTGGTTAAGGCGGTCTTCGCCACCGAGACCCTGGCCCTCGGCATCAACATGCCGGCCCGCTGCGTGGTGCTCGAACGGCTGGTCAAGTTCAACGGCGAGGCGCATGTCGACCTGACGCCGGGGGAGTACACCCAGCTGACCGGTCGGGCTGGCCGGCGGGGTATCGACGTCGAGGGGCACGCCGTCGTCGTCTGGTCGCCCGAGGTGGACCCCCGGCACGTGGCCGGGCTCGCCTCCACCCGTACGTATCCGCTGCGGTCCAGCTTCCGGCCCTCGTACAACATGGCGGTCAACCTGGTCGGTTCGGTCGGTGCGGCGCCCGCGCGCGAGCTGCTGGCGTCGTCGTTCGCCCAGTTCCAGGCGGACCGCTCGGTGGTCGGCCTGGCCCGGCAGGTGCAGCGCAACGTCGAGACGATCGAGGCGTACGGCGCGGAGATCCGCTGCCACCTCGGGGACTTCGACGAGTACTTCGGGCTGCGGCTGGCGATCGGGGACCGGGAACAGACCCTGGCCCGGCAGGGACAGAACCAGCGGAGGACGGCGACCCTGACCGCGTTGGAGCGGCTGCGGGTCGGTGACGTGATCCGGGTGCCGTCGGGTCGACGGGCCGGTCTGGCCGTGGTGCTCGACCCGGGTGCCGGCGGCTTCGGTGAGCCCCGCCCGCTGGTGCTCACCCAGGACCGGTGGGCCGGCCGGATCACCCCCGGCGACTTCACCACCCCGGCGGAGGTGCTGGCCCGGATCCGGGTGCCGAAGAACTTCAACCACCGCTCGCCGGCCGCCCGGCGGGATCTGGCCGCGGCGGTGAGCGGTACCGGACTGGACCGGCACGCGGGACGGCGCGGCAGCCGGTCCCGGGGCGGCGGTGGTGGTGGTGAGGACGAGCGGCTGAGCCAGCTTCGTGCCGAACTCCGTCGGCACCCCTGTCACGCCTGTCCTGACCGGGAGGAGCACGCCCGGTGGGCGGAGCGCCGCCGCCGGCTGGAGCGGGACACCACGGAGCTGCGGTCACGGGTCGCCGGACGTACCGGGTCGTTGACCCGGACGTTCGACCGGGTCTGCGGGATCCTGACCGCGCGTGGCTACCTGTCGGACTCGGGCGAGGTGACCGACGCCGGCCGGATGCTCGGTCGGATCTGGACCGAGGCCGACCTGCTGGTGGCGGAGTGCCTGCGCCGCGGGGTCTGGGCCGGGCTGTCGCCGTCGGAGCTGGCCGCCGCGGTCTCGGTGGTGGTCTACGAGGCGCGTCGGGACACCGACGAGCGGGCCTCGGTGCCCCGGGGCGTGGTTTCGGCGGCGGTGGACGAGACGTTGAAGATCTGGGCCGAGTTGGAGTCGGACGAGGCGTCCCGGGGGTTGGAGGGGACCCGCGAACCCGACCTGGGTTTCGTCTGGCCGGTCTACCGCTGGGCCAAGGGCGAGCCGCTGGCGAAGGTGTTGGCCAGCGGCCACAACCTCGACGGCGACATGCCGGCCGGTGACTTCGTCCGGTGGGCCCGGCAGGTGGTGGACCTGCTCGGCCAGGTCGCCGACTCCGCCGGGGCGTCCGCCGAGCTGCGGGGCACCGCGCGGCAGGCGATGGGCTCGATCAACCGGGGTGTGCTCGCGTACCACGGGGCGACCTGAGGAGCCCGGAGCCGACCGGAACGGCGGAGTCCGGAAATCCCTGACCGGTGGCTCAGTTCGGCCCTTCGGGCGGTTCTCGGCTCCTGCCGGTCAGCCTCGTCTCCTCCTATGTTGATCTTCCGTACCGCCCACGTACGGCCGCTCGGTCGCCAGATGGGCCCGAAGGTTCCGTTGTGGCTGGTCGAGGCACAAGTGATCATGATGAGCCGGGTGCGGAACAGCGCCGTTGTCAACGGCACAAGGGGATCATCAGCATGGCCACGATCGACCATTTCCAGTACGGCTGGATCACGCCCGTCCTGAGTTACGGGCTCGCCGTCCTCGGCTCGTTCCTGGGGTTGCTCTGTGCGGCCCGGGCTCGGGAGGCGCAGACCACGGGACGCCGGACCTGGTGGATCAGCCTCGCGGCGTGGGCGATCGGCGGCACGGCGATCTGGACGATGCACTTCACCGCCATGCTCGGCTTCAGGGTCTCCGGAACCCAGATCCGGTACAACGTGCCGATCACCGTGCTGAGTGCCGTGATCGCCGTCGCCGTCGTCGGGATCGGCCTGGTCATCGTCGGCTTCGGCCGGGTCTCCTGGCCGAGGCTCATCTTCGGTGGGCTGTTCGCCGGACTCGGGGTGGCGGGCATGCACTACCTGGGAATGGGGGCGATGCGGATGCGGGGAAGGGTCGACTACACGCCGTCCCTGGTGGCCGCCTCCGTGCTGATCGCTGTGGTCGCCGCGACGGTGGCGTTCTGGCTGGCGGTCAACGTCCGTGGCTCCCGGGCCGTGACCGGCGCGGCGCTGGTGATGGGGTTCGCGGTCAGCGGGATGCACTACACCGGGATGGCGGCGATGTCCGTCCATGCGATGCCCACCGCGCCGGCTCCGTCGGGCGCCAACGGCTCCACCCTGCTGCTGCCGATCATGCTGATCGTCGTCTTCGTCGCGTTCGTGCTGTTCTATGCGCTGCTCGCGTCACCGACCGAGGACGACCGGGCGGCATCGCTGTATCTGGCCGACCGGGCCGCCGAGCGGGCTGCCGCGGACCGGGCTGCCGCGGATCGGACCGGTGCGGATCGGGCCGCCGTGCGGACCGGCCCGGACCGGCCCACCGGGTACCCGACCAACGGAGCCGGTCCGGTACCCGGCCGGCGCAGCCGATACTTCGGCTGAGTCCGCGCCCGACCTGGGCCGTGTGCGGATCAAGGATCCACCGCAGCGGTCCTCGGTGCCGCCACCGGCCGGTGTGCCTCAGGTGACCGGTTCGAGGACGAAGACCGGGATCTGGCGGTCGGTCTTGCGCTGGTAGGCGGCATAGTCCGGGTACGCGTCCACCGCCCGGCGCCACCAGACGGCCTTCTCGTCCCCGAACAGTTCGCGCGCCCGGCAGACCCGGGTCACGGTGCCGTCCTGAAGCTCGATGACCGGCTCGGCGACCAGGCTGGCGTACCACTGCGGGTTGGTCGGCGCGCCGCCCTGGGACGCGACAGCCGCGTAGTGCCCGTCGTGCTCGACCCGCATCAGCGGGGTCTTGCGAACCTTGCCGGTCCTGGCGCCCCGGTACGTCACCAGCACGGTGGGCAGGCCGTTGATCGTGACGCCGTCGGTCGTGCCGGTACGGATGATCCGCTCGACGTGCTCGCGAACCCAGCCTGACGCGCTCGGTTCGTAATCGCCGGCGAATGTGTTGCCCTGCTCGGCGTCGGCGTGCTCGACGTTCATGGACCCTCCTCGAACGGTTGTCAGGCGCATAACATTATCCGCATAACTAGTTCTGTGGAACCTTGCTGCGTTCCGGGTGGTTCGGATCAGGCGGTGACGTTCGCGGCGAGGGCGTCGACCAGGCGACGACACGGGCCGGCGAGGTTCCACTGCTCGGCCAGGGCGAGCAGCCGGTCGGGATCGACCGGGGCCGCCGGCAGCGTCGTGGTCAGCGGCGGTACCGGTACGTCGAGGGCCACCCTGACCACCTTCGGCGCGACGGCCAGGTAGTCCCGGGCGGAGTTCAGCTTGGTCTTCAGCCCGGGGGCGAAGCCGGACGTCGGATCGTCCAGCGCGGCGAGAATGCCGTCCAGGCTGCCGTAGCGGTCGATCAGTCGGGCCGCGGTCTTGTCTCCGACACCCGGAACCCCGGGCAGGCCGTCGCTGGGATCGCCACGCAGGGCGGCGAAGTCCGCGTACCCGGCGGCCGGCACGCCGTACTTGGCCCGGACGGCGGCATCGTCGCAGTCCTCGAGCTTCGCCACGCCCCGTCCGCAGTAGAGCAGTCGCACCGGTCGGCCGTCGTCGATGAGTTGGAACAGGTCCCGGTCGCCGGAGACCACCTCTACCGGGGCCGGTTGGCTGACGGTCAGCGTGCCGAGTACGTCGTCGGCCTCGTAGCCGTCCACCCCGATCGCCGGAATCCCGATCGTCGCCAGTAGGTCGAGGATCAGCGGGACCTGCGGGGAGAGGGTGTCGGGCACCACCTCGCCGCCCTCCGGCGCCACCCGGTGCGCCTTGTACGACGGCAGCAGCGCCACCCGCCAGGCCGGTCGCCAGTCGTAGTCGAGCGCGCAGACCAGCCGGTCCGGCCGACGGGAGCGGATCAGCGTGGTCAGCATGTCCAGGAATCCCCGTACCGCGTTGACCGGGCTGCCGTCGGGCGCCCTGGCTGCGGACTCCGGAATGCCGAAGTAGGCCCGGAAGTAGAGGCTGGGGGTATCCACGAGAAGCAGAGGGCGGCTGTCGTTCACCCGGACAGCCTGGCACAGCCCTGCCCGGCGCGGTCGGAGGGCGTCGGCGGTGCGGCGGCCAGCGGCGGCACCGGCCACACCCCGAAAGCGGCCCGGATCCTGGCGGCTGGCGTACCAACTGCCGGATCCGGGCCGCTTTCCCCGATGGTGGGACCGTCGGTGACCGCCCCCGGTCTGCGCCCTCGTCGTCGGGGAGCGGCGGGGCGCGCTCAGCGACGTGCGGTGGTCTGGCGCAGCATCGGGAACAGCGCGGCGGCCACGACCAGGTGCATCAGGCCCAGCATGACCTTGGTGTCCACGGTGGCGAGTTCGATGCCCAGCGGGACGAAGGAGAGGGCCAGGAGCGCGGTCGCGAGGGAACCCCAGATGACCCGGGCCCGGCGGGTGAACCGTTCGAGCAGGGCGAGCGTGCCCCAGCCGAGCAGGGAGAACACCAGGGTGATCCCGACGATCTCGGCCAGGATCAGCGGGTGCGGCACCGGGTTGTTCGGGGCGGTGAGCACGAAGTCGGTCCCGACGGCGTGCGCGACCGAGTAGAGCGTGGCGTTCGCGAGCACCGCCGCGCCGACCGCGAGGAGCCGGAACCGCCGGACCTGCCGACCGGACCGCGCGGTGGCGGCGGGGCGGATCGTGTTGTCGGGCTGGCTGTCGGTGTTCGGCTGGCTCGTGGTGTTCGGCCGGGTGATGGCGGTGGCGGTCATCTCGGGCTCCCTTTGATCGCTCGGGTTCGGGTCCAACTTCCAGCGGTGGCGCTGGCGATACGAAGACTCTCTCACCGACAACTTTTCTTGTCAAGACATCCTCGATTGTCGGCTGGCGCATCGAGGGGGTGGACCACGGGAGTGCGTCGGTGGCGGGGGGAAGCTCCCGGGATCGCGCTGACTCCTGCCGGTCGATCTCACCCGAACGACCGTTAAGCTAGTGACGTGGGTTACGAAAACCTTTATCCCCCGCAGCGGCTCGAAGCCGCGCAACGGGCCACGGCCGAGGCCGGACTGGACGCCCTGCTCATCCCGCCCGGCTCCGACCTGCGCTACCTCACCGGATACCACGCCCACGCGCTCGAACGGCTCACCTGCCTGGTGCTGCCGGCGAGGGGCGAACCGACGCTCCTCGTGCCGACCCTGGAACGACCGGCCGCCGAGGCGTCGCCCGCGTCCCGCACCGGCGTACGGATCGTCGACCATCCGGACGGCGTCGACCCGTACCCGCTGGTGGTGGAGGCTCTCGGCGGACCCGTCGCGGCGGTCGGCCTGGGCGACCGGATGTGGGCCGAACAGGTGCTCGCGCTGCGCGCCGTGCTGCCGCAGGCCACCCAACGGCTGGCCGGCGAGGTACTGAGGTCACTGCGGATCCGCAAGTCGCCGGCCGAGGTGGCCGCGCTCCGGGCCGCCGGCGCGGCGATCGACGCGGTACACGGTCGGATGGCCGACTGGTTGCGTCCCGGCCGCACCGAGGTGCAGGTGGCCGAGGACATCTCGGCCGCGATCCGGGAGGCCGGCCACGCCACCGCCGACTTCGCCATCGTCGCCAGCGGACCGAACGCCGCCAGCCCCCACCACGGAACGTCGGACCGGGTGATCGGGGTCGGCGAGCCGGTCGTCGTCGACATCGGCGGCACCATGCCGTCCGGCTACTGCTCGGACTCCACCCGGTGCTACGTGATCGGCACACCGCCACCGGACTTCGCCGACTACTACCAGGTGCTGCACGAGGCGCAGCGGGCCGCGGTCGGGGCGGTACGGCCAGGAGTCAGCGCCGAAGCCGTGGACTCGGTCGCCCGCGAGATCATCACCGACGCCGGATACGGCGCCGCCTTCCTGCACCGCACCGGACACGGCATCGGACTGGACGGACACGAGGACCCGTACCTGGTCGCCGGCAACGAACTGCCACTCGAACCGGGCATGGCGTTCTCCATCGAGCCCGGGATCTACCTGGCCGGGCGGCACGGCGCGCGGATCGAGGACATCGTCGTATGCACCCCGGACGGGGTCGAGCGGCTCAACACCATCGGCACGGAACTGGTCGCGTTGTGACCGGCGCAAACGGGTGCCGGTTCATCGCGGCGAGGAGCGGAGCGAGGGGAGGCGGCCATGACCGTTGACCGGATCCTGCCCAGCGACGAGGCGTACGAACTCCTCGAGCTCGTCACCGAACTGGCCGACCGCGAACTCGCGCCGAAGGTGGGCGACTTCGAGAACCGGGGCGTGTTCCCCCGGGAGGTGCTGCGTACCCTCGGCCGGGCCGGCCTGCTCGGGCTGCCGTACCCGGAGGAGCACGGCGGTGCGGCCCAGCCGTACGAGGTCTACCTCCAGGTACTGGAGATTCTCGCCGGCCGCTGGTTGGCCGTCGCCGAGGCGGTCAGCGTTCACACCCTGTCCTGCTACCCGGTGGCCACGTTCGGCGGCGAGCGGGCCCGCAGGTTGCTTCCCGACCTGCTCGGCGGCGCCCTGCTCGGGGCGTACTGCCTGTCGGAGCCGCAGGGTGGCTCGGACGCGGCGGCGCTGACCACCCGGGCGAGGCGGGACGGCGGCGACTACGTCGTCTCCGGCACCAAGGCCTGGATCACCCACGCCGGCGTCGCCGACTTCTACAACGTCTTCTGCCGGACCGGCGGCCCCGGCGCACGGGGCATATCCTGCCTGCTCGCGGACGCCAACACCCCCGGCATCGTGCCGCAGACCCCGGAACGGACCATGGGCCTGCGCTCGTCACCGATCGCGCAGATCGCCTTCGACGAGGCCCGGGTGCCGGCCGACCGGCTGATCGGCGCGGAGGGTGAAGGGTTCAAGATCGCGCTGTCCGCGTTGGACAGCGGTCGGCTCGGCATCGCCGCCTGCGCCGTCGGTCTGGCCCAGGCCGCCCTGGACTACGCGGTGGACTACGCCCGGCAGCGGGAGCAGTTCGGCCAGCCACTGATCGAATTCCAGGGCCTGGGATTCCTGCTCGCCGACCTGGCCACCCAGGTTTCCGCGGCCCGGGCGCTGACCCTGGCCGCAGCCCGGCTGCGGGACGCCGGGAGGCCGTACTCGACCGAGGCGGCCAAGGCGAAGCTGTTCGCCACCGACACCGCGATGCGGGTCACCACCGACGCGGTGCAGGTGCTCGGCGGCGCCGGCTACGTCTGCGACCATCCGGTGGAGCGGTACATGCGGGAGGCCAAGGTGCTGCAGATCGTCGAGGGCACCAATCAGATCCAGCGGATGGTCATCGCCCGCTCGCTCGCCCGCTGACCATCCCGCCCGGCATCCGGCCGGCGGCGCGGGAACCCGGCGGCGGGACAGGCTTCGTGCTGCGGGACCCGTCGGGGTCGGCTCCGATACGGCGGCGGTGGGTTCGACCGAGGGTCGGCCGTGTCGGTCCCGACCGGTGCGCAACTTGGTAACGTCTGCCGACTCGGCCGGTCTGACGTCGCCGCGACGGCTTCCTGACGGTAGGTTTCACGCCGTGGAGGAGACCGATCGGGCAATCATCGCGGCGTTGGCCGCGGACGGCCGGCTGTCGTACACCGACCTGGCGGAACGGGTCGGGCTGTCGGTGTCCGCCGTGCACCAGCGAGTCCGCCGGCTGGAGCAGCGGGGTGTGATCAAGGGGTACGCGGCGCGGATCTCCTTCGAGGCGCTCGACCTGCCGTTGAGCGCCTTCGTGGCGATCCGTCCACTGGACCCCTCACAGCCGGACGACGCGCCGGACCGGCTGGCCCATCTGCCGGAGATCGACTCGTGTTACTCGGTGGCGGGGGAGGACTTCTACCTGCTGCTGGTCCGGGTCGCCAGCCCGGTGGACCTGGAACGGGTGCTGCAGGAGATCCGTACCGCCGCGAACGTCACCACCCGGACCACAGTGGTGCTCTCCACCCCGTACGAGAGTCGACCGCCGAAGATCAGTTTGGATCCGGCGGCCCCCCGGCTGCGCGCTCTTCCGCCGGACCCGGCGAGTTCCAGCGCAGGATGACCGGCCGTCCGTGCTCGTAGCCGAGCGTCGAGACGGTGGCGGTGTCCAGTCGCAGCAGACCACCGCCGCTCGCCGGTAGCCCGATCCACCGGGCCCCGGCCACCCGGAGGCTGTGACCGTGCGCGACCAGGGCGACGTCCCCACCGGTGAGCAGAGCGGTCGCCCGGCCGAGGGCCCGGTCCAGCCGGGCACCGACCTGTTCGGGTGACTCACCGTCGGGGCAGCCGTCGGTCCACAGCATCCAGTCGGGCCGCTCCCGATGGATCTCCTCGGTGGTGAGTCCCTCGTACGCGCCGTAGTTCCACTCCGCGAGGTCCTCCGCGATCTCCGTCACGGTCAGCCCGGCCAGCTCCGCCGTGTGCAGCGCCCGCTTGCGGGGACTGGCGAGCACCGCGGCGAAGCGCCGTCCCCGGAGTTCCCCGGCGATCTTCCGGGCCTGCCGCTCGCCGTCCGGGGTCAACCCCAGATCCGTGTACGAGGTGTGCCGGTGGCTGGCACTCCAACTGGTTTCGCCGTGGCGAACGAGAACGATCTCTGGCATCCCACCAGTCAACCATCCCGCCCCGGGCGGCACTCGTTCCGGCAGGTGGACCGATTTCCGGGTCGCCCGTGTTCCGGGCAGCGCCGTCCTCCAGGCGAGACACGGGGAGCCCCCGGGGCGTACATCCGGAGGGCTACCCATCCACCCGAGCAGATACCTCCACGGACTGACGACACGTCTACTGCCGAGCGGCACGATCAACGCACGTTTTCCAACCGGGGAGTGCAAATGGCTGAACCAATCACTGCGCGTATCGACCGGCTACGAATGACGCGCCGACGCATGATCGGAGCGGCGCTGGCTGTTGGAGCCGCCCTGCCGATCGGTGCCGCGAGCCACGCGTCGGTGGCGCGGGCCACCCCCGGCCCGGCGCAGCTCACCCTGCCCGTACCCACCGGGCCGTACCCGGTCGGCACGGTGCGGCTGCACGTCGTCGACCGCTCACGCCCGGATCCCGTGGCCGGCGCGGGGCACCATCGCGAGTTGATGACCAGCGTCTGGTACCCGGCCCGGAACGTCGGGCGGCATCCGCTGGCACAGTGGATGGACCCCGCCGTCCTGCGCGCGTACCTCACGTCCGCAGGGTTCGAGGCCGACGCCGCGATTACGCCACTCACCAGCGGCCGCGAGGGAGCCCCGGTGCGGCGAACAGGTGGACGGTTGCCCGTCGTCGTGTTCTCGCACGGTGCACACGATCATCGTGCCGACACCACAGTCATCGTCCAGGAACTCGCCAGCCACGGGTACGTGGTGGTCACGGTGGATCACACGTACGACGCGTTCAGCCAATTCCCCGACGGTCGGCTCACCGTTCCGCTCGACGACCCGGCGTTGGTTCCATCGGACTTCGCCAGGGACATCCGATTCGTCCTCGACTGCGTCGAGGACCTCGCCGCCGGGCGCAATCCCGACGCCGAACACCGGCCGCTGCCGGCCGGCCTGCGCGGCGCCCCCGACCTGCATCGGATCGGCATGTTCGGGTGGTCGAAGGGCGGGACGGCGACCGCGCTCGTCATGAACGACGACCAGCGCGTCCGGGCCGGGCTGAGCATCGACGGTCCGATGCAGGCACAACCGCCGATCACCGCCGACCTGCATCGGCCCTTCATGCTGATGACCGCGGAGTTCACCCGGGCCGTTGAACCGAGCGTTGCCGAGTTCTGGTCACACCTGCGCGGATGGCGGCTCAATGTTCAGGCCGACGGCGCGCTCCACTCGTCGTACGGCGACACCCAGGTGTTGATCCCACAGCTGGCGGACGCTCTCGGGATGAGTGATGAGGAGCTACTGGGCTGGATCGGAACCCTCGCCCCGGCCCGGGCGCTGCGAATCCAGCAGGCGTACCCGCTCGCGTTCTTCGACCTGCACCTCCGGGGCCGGCACAGCCCTCTGCTCGACGGCCCGAGCACGAACTTTCCCGAGGTGAAGTTCATTCCATGAAGCGATGGACCGTTGCGCTCGGTGTCTCGTGGGCGGCGCGGTGGCCGGGGCCGCCAGGTGCCCGGGGCGCGCGGGCGCGGGTCAAGTTGTGGCGATGCCGGCGCAGGCTCAAGTAATGCTCAAGATCCGATTCGTGCGACCCGTCGGTGCGAAGAATGAACATACGCTCACCGCACCCAGCTCGCTCTCGGCCCGCACGATCCTTCGTTACGACGGCGACCGATGCCGCGTACCGAGGCTCCGCCGGTGGGCGAGCGCCGCACGACCGTCCTGAACAGATCGGTTGGCCCGTACCCGGGCCGGCCACGGCACCAACCACAGGCCGCAAACAGAAGGAGGGGAGCATGCGACGCAGACGACTGCGCATCGCGCTTCTCGCGCTGCCCGCCCTGGTGGGGACCGTCCTCATGGCGACCGCGCCCGCCGGCGCGGTTCCCACGGAGTCCACAGCCACGGCTGGCTCGGGACGATCCCACCTCGAGGATCGGGAGTCGGTACGCCTCGTACACCTCCAGCTGACCGGCGCGGACATGCTGGACCGGGTGGTCGCCGCCGGCTTCGACCTCGAGCACGGCGTCAGGCGCGTGCCGACCGGCATCGAAGCCGAGGCGGTGGTGAGCGCCAGGCAGATCGCCGAACTCGGGGCGATGGGTGTTCGGATCCTCGGCGACGAGGAGACCTTCGCGTGGCGCGACGAGGCCGACGGCGGCCTCCGGGCGCTCGGCGCGCGAGCTGTCCAGCCGCTCAGCCACGCAGCGACGGTACGGGTCGTCCGCGCCGACTGGTTCACCACCAAGGGCCAGGGCTTCCTCTACGTCGAGGCACGTACCACCGAGGGGCAGCAGGAGGACCCGATCGTCGCGATGCAGCTGGAGAACGACTCGGGCCGGGGCACGTCGTTCGGCTTCGCCCGGACGATGAGCCGGTTCGTCGACTCCGGTCAGTACATGTTCCACCGGAACCTGTTCAAGCTCGACGCGCGCCCGAAGCAGATCCGGGTCACGAGCTCGACCGGCGGCGTCGCCATCGGCGACGTCTCCGACTGGCTTGAGGACGCTCCGCCACCGCTGACGGAGAATCGGGGCTACCGGTCGGACTTCGTCGACGGATACCGGACCCCGCAGCAGCTCTACGGCCGTGCCAGGGAGATCGCCCGCCAGTACCCGGACATCGCCGAGATCGTCTACCTGCCGAACAAGACCAATGGCTACCAGCGCAAGGCGCAGGCCACGATCGGTGGGACCGGAGAGTCCGCGGTCGTCGTCAGTTCCGCGGCCTGGGGCCACGAGGGCGGCAACGACATCACCGTCGAGTTCGTGGACCGCCCGGGAGCGAGCCTTCCGCTCGGCGTCGACGTGGTGGGCAAGCAGGTCCGCGTCCTCCTCGGCAAGGACGCCTCCGGTGGGCTGGCGAGTACGGCCGCCGAGGTGGCGACGGCGCTGCGGACGCAGTCGCAGGGCCTCATCGACCGGTCGCACCCGTACCGCACCAGCACGGGTACCGGCATCGTTCCGCCGACGCCCGGCCCGGTCGCGCTCACCGACTTCCTCGACCAGAAGCGCGTCGGCGCGCCGGAGGGTGAGGTGCCCCGCGGTCCGGCCACGATTCCCGTCCTCCGGATCGGCAAGCACCGCGACGGAAAGAAGCCGGGTGTCCTAATCCAGGCGCAGGACCACGCCCGTGAGTGGGTACCCGCGACGACCTCGCTGGAGACGGCCGAGCGTCTGGTGCACAACTACCGGTCCGACCGGGAGACGAAGAGCATCGTCGACAACACCGACGTCTTCCTCATCCTGTCCAACAACCCGGACGGGGCGAACTACAGCTTCTACAACTTCGCCTCGCAGCGCCGGAACATGACGAACCACTGCCCGGACGAGAACGCCGACCCGGCCAGGCGCAACTCCTGGGGGGTCGACCTGAACCGGAACTACCGGGTCGGGTCGGGCCACGACGGCTACTCGGGCGCGTCGACCAGCTGTGTCAGCGACACCTACCAGGGGCCGGAGGAGCTGTCCGAGCCGGAGTCGAAGAACATCATCTGGTTGGTCGAGAAGTACTCGAACATCAAGTTCATGATGTCGGTGCACTCCAACGGCGGCCAGCTCTTCTGGCAGCCCGGCGCCTACATCGCGGACGGTCGGATCACCACGCCACGTCCGCCGCTGGGTGACGAGGCGTTCTACTGGCAGTCGGCCGCCCGGATCCTGTCGCAGGTCAAGGCGCATCGGCAGACCGTCGTGACGCCGGAGAACGTCGGCGGCTCGTCGGACGTCCTCTACTCCTCCGCGGGCAACGTACGCGAGGATCTGTACCACACCTACGGCATCTATGCCTTCGGCTGGGAGGTCGGCGGCTCGGTCTACAACCCGGCCACCGGAAACTGGCAGGGCGGCTCGTTCCAGCCGCCGTGGGCCGGAGATCCCAACCTCGTCAGCGGGCACGCCGAGACGATGGAGTACGCCAACGGGATCATGGAGATGTTCCGGATCGCGGCGGAGTGGGGCAAGGACAAGAAGGACCCGACGTCCCGGCTCGTTCCCGGCGCCGGAAAGTACTCCCGGCCCGTCGACGTGCGCTTCGAGACGAGCGAGCCGGCCACGGTCTACTACACGACGGACGGCAGCCGACCCACCCTGAAGTCGCCGCGCTACGAGGCGACCGAGTTCCGTGAGCCGGGGCAGGTCTTCCACGTGACCACGACCACGACCTTCCGCTGGTTCTCGGTCGACAGTGCCGGCAACGTCGAGAACAACTACGACCCGACGAAGAACGGCAAGCGCGACAGGTACCGTACGGCGACGATCACGATCAAGTAGCGCCTGTCCGGTGACCATTGCCTCGTCAGTGCCGGCGATGCCGCACTGACGAGGCAATGTCCTGCAACGGCAGTGTCAGGGATGGCAGTGTCGCCGGGATCACCCATCCGGCATCAGCCGAACCTCCTCCTTGGGCATCCACTCACCACGTGCGACCTCGTCGCATCGCCCACCTGGCAGTTCCCGACCTGACCCTTGGTCCGCGCAACCACTCTTCGTGTCTGTCGGATTACTAACAGCGACAACCTGCGCTCTTCGGCCTGTCCTAATGTCGGTAAGGCCGAAGCGGAGACCGAACAGCGCCGCAGGTAGGGAGTCGTCATGTCAGCCAAACGCCTGGTCCCGATCGTCGCGATAGTCACCGTGGCCGCACTGGGTGCGGTCGCGCCCACGGCCCAGGCCGGTGCACGCGGAAGCATCCTGTATGGCGACTACAACCACGACGGCCTGCTCGACGCGGCCGTCCTCGGCGCGGTCGAGCCGAATCTCTGCTCGACGATCGTCTCGTACGGCAGCGCGCCCGGCGTCTATGTGCCGCCACTCGCCTACACCTACCCGAAGCCCGGCGGCGGCACCGTCTACACCGACTGCCCTGACATCGGCGTGGCGGTCAACGTGGACGACGACCCGGAGGACGAGCTCTGGGTCGGTTGGACCCCCGGCCCACCACCCCCGGCGAACTTCACCCTGGTGGTGCTGCAACCACCGACCTTCTCCCCGTCGGCCAGCTACAACTCGCACATCGCCCAGCCGGTCTTTATGGGTAGTGGCAGGTTCAGCGGCGGCGGCCGGTTCAGTCCCTATACGGTGGGCCCCGGTGGCGTGCAGAACTTCGTCATCGACGGCGCCTCGGTGGTACCGGGCCCGATCGACTACTGCTCGGTCGACACCCCGACCGTGCAACTGGCCGACTGGAACCGCGACGGCACCGACGGCGCCCTGATCTCCTACACCAACGGCTGCGCCGACCACAGCAACGGCGTGCTGCGAATCCGCCAGAACGGGTCGGTCCAGCAACTCCAGATCGACCCGACCGGCCAGACGACCTGGGAAGCCAAGGTGGTGAACGTCAACGGCGACCTGTACTCCGACGTACAGACGACGAACCGGACCACCGGCGAAGTCAACTACTTCATCAACGACGCCCTCAACATGGTCGGGGTCCTGGTCCGGTCACCCGACGCGAACACCGACGCCGTCGCGCTGACCAAAGCCAAGGCGATCACGATCGACGTACTCGTGAACGACTACGCCAGCCGGTACGCCGAAATCATCATCACCAGCCCACCGCGCTACGGCACCGTACAGGTCCTCTCCGACCGGCGGATCATCTACCGGCCGAATCCGACCCACGGCCGCACCGACAGGTTCACCTACCAGCTTGTCGAAGGCAGCCGACGGAGCAGCGCTACCGTCAACATCAAATACCCGGCCTAACTCATCGCGGGTAAGAACTTCTCGCTGAGGACGTGGTGTTTCGGTCGCACGGGCATCCGCCCTGACGAGGTGGGTCGGCTCTGGGTGGGTAGACCTCACGGGTACGCTCGGCGGCGTCCACCTCGGGTGTGCTGGGCTGGGCAGCGGAGTCGGTCGGGGCTGCCGGGCGATCAGATCGTCGGTTTAGCGTGGTACGACCGCGATGACGTCAATTTCGACGAGCATGCCGTCAAGTGCCAGTGCCGGCACCGGGGCCAGCGTCCAGGCGGGCTTCCGGTCTCCCCACACCGTGGCGAATTCCTCGACGATGATATGGAACTTCTTCTTGTCGTGATCGACGACGTAGAGCGTGAACTTCGCTACGTCGGCCAACGTGGCTCCGGCGGCGGCGAGCACTGTCACCGTGTTCCGGATGGCTTGCTTGAGTTGTACGCGGAAGTCCGCCGACAGCGCCTGATCCTCCGTCTCTCCACCCTGACCCGCGGGTAGGATGATTCGCCAGCCGGCAGGGAAGATCGCCAGGTGCGAATATCCGTTGTGGGACGGGTTGTAGAGGCCCTTGGGATTGATGAATTCGAGGCCGTCGAGGTCTTCGGTGCCAACTGCCCCAGCCATTTCGTTCTCCTCGGTTGTTGCACCACCAGGCTGACAACCACCCGATTATCCCTTCGATTGTGGTGAGAGTGGGGCAACTCTGACTTTCCTCCGAGTGGCGGTGGGTGGTATCTCGTCCCACCTGCCGTGCCGGCGGGGGGCGAGGTCGTCACCATCGCGCCGGGACGCGAATCCGGTTCCCGGGCCGACACCGTCGCCACTGTGGAAGGTCAGATCTCCTTCACGAACACGATGGCATCGAGTTGGCCGATGGTGGCCGGGTCGAGGGAGACGTAGGTGTGGTCGGCCGGGACCGTGGCTGAAGCCGCGGCTCATCGCGTCGTCCAGGGTCCCGATGCCGTCGGCGACGTACGCGTCGGCGACCAGACCCGACATGCAGTCGCTCTCGATGGTGATCGGTGCGACCCATCCGGCATCGCCGAACGATGCGACCCGCGCAATCGGTACGTCGCGGAGAGCTGATGGAGGATCGTCCTGGTCGGATTCCTCGCACCCGGAGGGCCTGCCGGATCTCCGCCATCCCGTGCGTGGTGTTTGTGCGGTAGCCGTGTTGACTCCCCGCCGTCCTGAACTACAGTATCCCCATCTTCTAGATAGGAATTCCGGCGCTGGGCTCGCGGGCGCGGCGATGAGCGACCGCATGCCTCGGTGGCCCTCGTCGCGGGCGAACCGATCGGGGGACGCTGCTGTGCACATCTCGGCCCGTACCGAATATGCCGTCCGGGCGATGCTGGTCGTCGCGGATTTCCATCCGCGTCTGGTCAAGACCTCGGAGATCGCCACAGCGGAACGGATCTCGGTGAGCTTCCTGGCGGCGATCCTGACGGATCTGCGCCGTGGTGGCCTGCTGTTGAGTTTTCGGGGCACGGAGGGCGGCCACGGCCTGGCCCGGCCGGCGGAGGCGATCAGCGTGGGAGACATCCTGCGGGCGGCGGAGGGGGTGCTGGTGACCACTGTGCGTGGTCGACCGACGGCCCTGGCCAGCTACGACGGCACCGCGAGAGGGCTCCGGAAGGTGTGGCTCTCGCTGGACCTGGCCATCACGGAGGTCGTCGACCGGACCACGTTGGCCGACCTTCTCGCCAGTGCGCCCGGCCCCTAGGCCCCCGACGGCCGGACCGGACGGCTGTTGACGCACCCGCGATGTCCCGCCTACCGTCAACCCACAAAACCGACTAACTCGATAGGAATAAGAGGGCATATATGAACCGGATCAGAGCGACGGTCGCTCTCGCGCTTGTGGGCACCCTGGCCCTGTCGGCCTGCGGAGGCGGCGACGGGGCGACCGGAAACGCCACGACGCTCTCCATCGTCGGCTTCGCCGTTCCTGAGGCCGCGAACAAGGCCATCATCGCCGCGTGGAACAAGACCGATGAGGGCAAGGGCGTGCGGTTCCAGTCCTCCTACGGCGCGTCCGGCGACCAGAGCCGCGCGGTGGTGGCCGGGCTCAAGGCCGACTACGTGCACTTCTCGGTGAGCAGCGACGTGACCCGGCTCGTCGACGCGGGGCTGGTCGACCAGATCTGGGACGACGGCCCGAACCGGGGCATCGTGTCGTCGTCGGTCGTGGTCCTGGCCGTGCGGGAGGGCAATCCCAAGAACATCCAGGGCTGGGACGATCTGATCAAGCCGGGCATCAAGATCGTCACGCCCAACCCCGCCTCGTCCGGTGCTGCCCGATGGAACGCGCTGGCCGCCTGGGGGCACATTTCCGCCAACGGCGGAACAGACGCGCAGGCCGAGGAGTTCCTCACCAAGCTTTTCGGGAACGTGGTGTCGCTGCCGGGCAGCGGCCGGGACGCCACGACCGCCTTCCTCGGCGGCACCGGTGACGTTCTGCTGGCGTACGAGAACGAGGCAATTCTGGCCACCCAGAGCGGTGAGAAACTCAACTGGGTCGTCCCGGCGACCACCATCCTGATCGAGAACCCGGGTGCGATCCTCAAGAACGCCGACCCCAAGGCGAAGCCGTGGCTGGACTTCGTGTTGAGCCCGGGCGGTCAGCGGCAGTTCGCGCTCAAGGGCTTTCGGCCGATCATCGATGGCATCGACACCAGCGGCATCGAGGGCGCCCGCGATCCCAGCGATCCCTTCCCGACCCCGCAGAAGCTACTGACGGTCGACAAGGACTTCGAGAGTTGGTCCGCGCTGTCGAAGAAGTTCTTCGACGAGAAGACCGGCATCATCGTAAAGATCATCGCCGCGTCCGGGAAGGCGTAATGACGTCGGCGATCGTTGTTCCGGGCCGACCGGCGCCCTCGCGCCGGTCGGCCCGGAACGGCCGGCGTCTCACCCGCACCTCCGGGTTGGGCCTCGGAGTGGCGATGCTCTGGTTCAGCCTGCTCGTCCTCATTCCACTGACGGCGGTGATCGTCACCGCGTCCGGTAATGGTTGGGTCGAGTTCTGGCGGGCCGTCACCAACGAGCAGACCGCGGCCGCGATCCAGTTGACCGTCGGCACCGCGTTCCTGGTCACCCTCGTCAACATCGTCATGGGGACGATGATCGCCTGGGTGCTGGTGCGCGACGAGCGGTTCTTCGGCAAGCGTGCCCTTGAGGTGCTGATCGACATCCCCTTCGCCCTGCCGACCATCGTCGCCGGCCTGGTGCTCCTGTCGCTGTACGGCCCGGACAGCCCGCTCGGCGTGAACATCGCGAACACCCGCGTCGCCGTCTTCCTCGCCTTCCTGTTCGTCACCCTCCCGTTCGTCGTCCGGACGGTGCAGCCGGTGCTGACCGAACTCGACCGCGAGGCGGAGGAGGCCGCGGCCTCGCTGGGAGCGAGCCGGTTCACCATCTTCCGCCGGATCATCCTGCCGAGCCTGACCCCGGCCATCGCGGCCGGCGCAGCCCTGTCGTTCGCTCGCGGCGTCAGCGAGTACGGCTCGTTGGTCCTGCTCTCGGGCAACCTGCCGATGCGTACCGAGGTGACCTCCGTACGGATTCTCAGCAGCATCGAGAACGACAACCTGGAGAGCGCCGCAGCCGTCGCGGCGGTCCTGCTGGCGATCTCCTTTGTGGTCATCGTCGCCGTCGACGTCATCCAGCGGCGGGTGGTCCGCCGTGGCTGAGTCGACCGCCCCCCGCGTCCGTACCGGTCGGCGCCCCAGCACCTATCTGCTGCGTCTGATCGTCACGGGCTACCTCGTCCTCCTGGTGGCCTGGCCGGTGTTCCTCGTCGGCCGGAACGCCTTCGCCGACGGCACGACGGACATCCAGGCAATTCTCGACGACCCCGACATCGTCCACGCGCTCCAGCTCACCGTGCTGGTGGCGATCATCGCCGTGGTGATCAACACCGTCTTCGGGGTCGGGATCTCGATCCTTCTGGTGCGGTACACGTTCCCCGGCAGGCGACTGCTGAACGCCCTGCTGGACGTACCGCTGTCGGTCTCGCCCATCGTCGTGGGTCTCGCCCTGGTGCTGGTCTACGGCGGCCGCACCGGCTGGTTCGGGCCGACGCTGCAGAATGCCGGGATTCAGATCATCTTCGCGACGCCGGGCATCGTGCTGGCCACGGTCTTCGTCGCGCTGCCGCTGGTGATCCGCGAGGTGGTGCCGGTGTTGGAGGAGGTCGGCGACGAGCAGGAGCAGGCCGCTCGCAGCCTCGGCGCCAACGCCATCCAGACCTTCCGCCGGATCACGCTGCCCGCCATCAAGTGGGGCGTCATCTACGGCGTCGTCCTCAGCCTTGCCCGATCACTGGGGGAGTTCGGCGCGGTCAAGGTCGTTTCGGGCAACGTCCTCGGGCAGACCCGTACCGCCACCCTCGTGGTCGAGGAGAAGTACCTGAACTTCGACAGGGGAGGCGCCTACGCCACCGCCTTCCTGCTCGCCCTCGTCGCCGTGGCCTGCATCATCGTCGTTTCCGTCATCCGGCCGAAGGATCAGCGTTGAGCATCGAGATCAAGAACGTCGCGAAGCGTTTCGGAGGATTCGTCGCGCTCGACGACGTCTCCGTCAGCATCCCGTCCGGTCAACTCACCGCGCTACTGGGCCCGTCCGGCGGTGGCAAGTCCACCCTGCTGCGCATCATCGCCGGCCTGGAGCGTGCCGACAGCGGCCGGGTCGAGATCGAGGGTCTCGACGCCACGGACCTTCCGCCGCAGAAACGCAACGTCGGATTCGTCTTCCAGCACTACGCGGCCTTCAAGCATCTGTCGGTCCACCGCAACGTCGCCTTCGGCCTGGAGATCCGTAAGCGTCCGAAGGCGGAGATCCGCAGCCGGGTCGAGGAACTGCTCGCCCTCGTCCATCTCGAACAGTTCGCCGACCGGCTGCCGTCCCAACTGTCCGGTGGGCAACGCCAACGGATGGCGCTGGCGCGCGCGTTGGCGGTACAGCCCACGGTCCTGTTGCTCGACGAGCCGTTCGGTGCCCTCGACGCCAAGGTCCGCAAGGAACTTCGGGAGTGGTTGCGCCGCCTGCACGACGAGGTCCATGTCACCACGGTGTTCGTCACCCACGACCAGGAGGAGGCGCTCGAGGTGGCCGACGAGATCGTAGTGATCAACGAGGGCCGGGTGGAACAGATCGGATCGCCCGACGACCTCTACGACCAGCCGGCCAACGACTTCGTGATGCGCTTCCTCGGCCCGGTCACCCAGTTGGGGGATCGGCTAGTCCGTCCGCACGACCTGCAGATTCACACGGGCGCCCCGGATCCGGCGGACGTGACCGGACGGATAACGAGAATCACCCGGATCGGCTTCGAGATCCGGGCCGAGATCACCACCAGCGACCAGATCGTCACGGTCACGCTCACCCGCAACGAGTTCCTGTCGTTGAACGTCGAGGCAGGATCCACGGTGCAGGTACGGGTCGCACCCCAGATCCACGCCGGCAGCGCCACTGGAAACCGGTCCGAGATCCTCCGCGCCACCTAGTAGTGCTTTGTCATGATCTGATTGGATGACGGGAGAGGGGTGCGGATTGCTGGAAGTGACTTCGTAGGTCGAGCAGCGAGTTGGTTACGGGCCTGGTGGTTGCGCTGGTGCTCTTGGCCCAGCGGGTAGGCCCAGTAGCGGTCGAAGTTGCCGTTGGCGAGCAGTGCGCGGAGTTTCAGGACGGCTTCGGCGCCGACGCTCCGCCCGGCCGTCGACGCGTTTGTCCGACATATTCGCTATCCGGAGGCCGGAGCGCCGTGATACACAACCGACGTGCAAAATATCTTGGAGTTCCCCGAGGTCCTGCGGCTGATCGAAGACCGCTCGGCCGCGTTCCGCGCCGCGATCGCGTCCGCCCCCGACCTTGACGTCCAGGTCCCGGCCTGCCCGGACTGGACGCTGCGGGAACTGGCGCAGCACCTCGGCGACGGCCGCCGCCGCCAGGCCGCCATCGTCGCGGCGGGCCCGGGCGCTGAGCCCCCGGCGAGGACGGACCCGAAGGGCGCCCCGACCGCGCCCCGCGACCGCGAAGCCCTGGACGCCTGGCTCGCCGAGTCGACCGAGCTCATGCTCGACGCGCTGCGCGAGGCCGGCCCGGACCGCGGCTGTTGGACCTGGTGGGGCCGCTCGCAGGCCCCGGAGACCAGCGGAGCCCTGGCGCGGCACCAGATCCAGGAGTTCGCCGTCCACACCTACGACGCCCAGCTCACCCAGGGGGCCGCACAGCCGCTGCCGTCGGACGTCGCGGTCGAGGGCGTCGACGAGTTCCTGACGACCGTCTCGGCGACGACCGTCCCCTGGCCGTTCAAGCCGGCGACCATCGACCTGCACACGACCGAGGGTCGCTCCTGGCGCCTGACACTCAACGCTGACGGCGTCCGCTGCGACGACCTCGCCGACGACGCGGAGCCGGGCGACATGGCGATGCGAGGCGCAGCGAGCGAACTGGTCCTCTACTTCTACCAGCGCGTCCCGCTCGACGGCCTGGAGACCACCGGCGACACCGAGCCGATGGAGCAGCTCGCAGACTGGGACCCGACCGCGTAAAGCGCACACTTGTGACGCATCTGTCGGTTGTGCGCGGGCTCCTGCGGGCGCCACTGGGCCCGGGGTTGCGGATCTCGCGCGGTTGCGGACAGGCTGCGGGCCTGCTGTTCAAGGGCGAAAGGCGCACCTTACGTCACAATCTAGCTTCCTAGGATGCCTTACACGGTGTGCTCGCCAGCACACGCAGTTCAGAAGACTTACGCACCAACCCAGACACGAAGAAAGGTCGGTCCGAGACGCGCAGGGCGGAGCGGAGGCAGGGCGGACACAGTGCGGAGCGAGTCCACTCTGAAATCTCCGCTCACGGGCCTTGTGAGCGGATTAGGCAGGTTACATCTCCGGCATGTCGGGCAAATTACCTAGCGGGCAGCCGCCACGAGCGGCGCCATCGAGGTGAGGAGTAGCGACATGAGTGCCATGGACAAGATGCGTAACAAGGCCGAGGAGTTGAAGGGCGCCGCGAAGGAGCGGATCGGCGACCGGACCGACAACGAGCAGATGCGCGGCGAGGGCTCGTCGCAGCAGACGCAGGCCAAGGCGAAACAGGCCGGCGCGGACGTGAAGAGCGCCGGCCGCAACGTCAAGGAGACCTTCGACCGTTGACGGTCGTCCGGGCTCAGGAAGCAGTCAGTCTGAGTCAGGAAGCAGTCTGAGTGTCGTGCCGGGCCCACCAGGCCCGGCCGGCCTCGGACAGCGTGTCGATCGGGTCGTAGTAGGCGTAGCGCCGCTCGAGCGCGGCCAGGTCCGCGGACTCGATCGACGTACGGTAGTTCTTGGTCCAGTACGAGATCCCGCGTTCCCGGTCGTACCCGGTGAGCATGTGTACCCAGCGCTTGCCGACGAAGGGCACGTCGCAGACGATCCGTGGCGTGGCGTAGCCGGGCAGGTAGCCCATCATGTCGTGCTGGAGCTGCTGGGCCTGCCAGACGGGTACCCGCCAGTGCTCCGCGTTCGGGATCATGTCGCACATGTAGAAGTAGTACGGCAGGATGCCGGTCTCGCCCTGGAGTGCGAAGCAGAGATCCAGCAGGTCCGCGGTGGTCGCGTTCACCCCGCGCATCAGGACGCCCTGGTTGCGTACGTCCCGGACGCCGACCTCGAGGGCGGTCTGTGCGGCCCGGGCGACCAGCGGGGTCAGCGACTGTACGTGGTTGACGTGGGTGTGGATGGCCAGGTTGACGCCCCGTCGGGCGGCGGTCCGGGCGACCCGTTCCAGCCCTTCCACCACCTCCGGCTGGAGCCAGTGCTGGGGGAGTCCGGCCAACGCCTTGGTGGCGAGCCGGATGTCGCGGACGGTTTCGATCTCCAGCAGCCGCATCAGGTACGACTCCAGGTTCCGCCAGGGCACGTTGGCCACGTCGCCGCCGGAGACCACCACGTCGCGTACGCCGGGATGGGCCCGCAGGTAGGCGATGTGTGCGTCGTACCGGTCGACGGGCTTCAGGGTGAGCTTGAGCTTCTCGACCGTGGGGGTGGAGTTGCCGACCAGATCCATCCGGGTGCAGTGCCCGCAGTACTGGGGGCAGGTGGAGAGCAGTTCGGCGAGGACCTTGGTGGGGTAGCGGTGGGTCAGTCCCTCGGCGACCCACATGTCGTGTTCGTGCAGCGAGTCCCGGGTGGCGTACGGGTGTGACGGCCAGTCGGTGCGCCGGTCGGAGGCGATCGGCAGCATGTACCGCCGGATCGGGTCGGCGCGGAAGGCGTCGGAGGTCATCGGTGCGTCCGGCACGACGGTGTTGAGCATCTGTGGCGGTACGAGCATCGACATGGTGGCCTGGGTCGCCTGGTCGGCGGTCAGGTCGTCGTAGCAGATGTCGTCGATGGTGTCACCGAGGACGGCGCGGAGCTGCCGGACGTTCTTGACGCAGTTGACCCGTTGCCATTGGGCGGACTCCCACTGGTCCCGGGTGACGTTCCGCCATCCGGGGAACCGGGTCCAGTCGGGTTCGGTCAGGGCGCGGCGGCGGTATTCGTACGGCTGGCCTGGGGTGGTGG
>NZ_JADPUN010000197.1 GCF_015690345.1 Plantactinospora alkalitolerans
CGGTCCGCCCGGCCGGCGGATCGGCCGCCGCGTCCGGGTCGACCGGGGGCTGCTCGGCGCGATCTCGTCGCGACCGTGGCGGCTCGCCGCCCGGCCCAGATCCGCGCCCGTAAACCATGTCGCACAGGGTAACGGAAATAAATGAGCGCGGGTTTCCGAGGACGAATCACGGTTGGTGAACGAGCGGGCATTTGGCCCGCAAACCGGGCGAAGCCGGTGGCCTGACCACCGGTCGAGGCGGTAGGCACGATAGGCGAGAATGCGTGGCGTGACCGGCGACCACTACTTCAGCATCGATCCCGCAGTCAGTGCCCAGCGGCGCGAGGTGACGTTCTCCGTCGAGGGGCACGACTACTCGCTGGCCTCGTCGACCGGGGTCTTCTCCGCCGATCGGCTCGACGCGGGAACCGCCGTACTCCTGCGCAAGGCCGAACTGCCCGGGGCGGAGACCTCGGGGGCACTGCTCGACCTGGGGTGCGGGTACGGGCCGATCACCTGCGTACTCGCCACCCGGGCGCCGCAGGCGCAGATCTGGGCGGTCGACGTCAACGCCCGGGCCCGGGAGCTCACCGTGGAGAACGCCGAGCGGCTCGGCGTCGCCGACCGGGTACGGGTCGACGCGCCGGAGGAGGTTCCGGACGACGTCACCTTCACCCAACTCTGGTCGAACCCGCCGATCCGGGTCGGCAAGGAGGAACTGCACGACATGCTGCGGCGCTGGCTCCCCAGGCTGGCGCCGGACGGAGTGGCCTGGCTGGTGGTGGCCCGGCATCTCGGCGGCGACTCGCTGCAACGCTGGCTCGTCGAGAACGGCTGGCGGGTCGAGCGGCATGCCAGTCAGAAGGGTTACCGGGTGCTCCGGGTCGTCCGGTGACCGCCGACGGCCCGACCCGGGCGGCCCGGCTGCGGCCCGACCGGCCGGGGTCCAAAACTCGCTGTCCGTAACCGGGGCGGTTCGGGAAGGATGCCGGTGTGGGATACGTGGACGTGGCCGGAGTCGGATACACCCTGCCGGACGGCCGGCAGTTGTTCTCCGACGTCTCCTTCCGGGTCGGCGAGGGTGCCAAGATCGCCCTGGTCGGACCGAACGGCGCCGGCAAGACCACGCTGCTCCGGATGGTGGCCGGCGACCTGCCCACCCGGAGCGGCGGCATCGCCTCCTCCGGCGGCCTGGGCGTGATGCGGCAGTTCATCGGCATGATCGGCGACGAGTCGACGCTGCACGACCTCGTGCTGTCGCTGTCACCGCCGGCACTGCGCGCGGCGGGGGAGCGGCTCGCGGCGGCCGAGATCGCGCTGCACGCCGCCGAGGTGCGCGGAAAGTTCAGCAGCGCGGCCGGCAAGGCCCAACTGGCGTACGCGGAAGCGCTGGCCGCCTGGGGCGAGGCCGGAGGGTACGACGCCGAGGTGCTCTTCGACACCGTCTCCACGATCGTGCTGGACCTGCCCTGGGAACGGAGCCGGACCCGCCCGGTACGCACGCTCTCCGGCGGCCAGCAGAAGCGGTTCGCCCTGGAACTGCTGCTCCAGGGCGCCGACGCGGTGCTGCTGCTCGACGAGCCGGACAACTTCCTCGACGTACCCGGGAAGCGGTGGCTGGAGGGGCGGCTGCGCGAGTCGCCGAAGTCGGTGCTGTACGTCTCGCACGACCGTGAGCTGCTGGCCCGGACAGCGGACCGGGTGGTCGCGGTGGAGGGCGGCAGCGCCTGGGTGCATCCAGGAGGGTTCGACAGTTGGCACGCGGCCCGGTCCAGCCGGCACGACCGGCTGGAGGAGCAGCGCCGACGGTGGGACGAGGAGCACCAGAAGCTGCGCGAGCTGATGCTGATGTACAAGCAGAAGGCGGCCTACAACAGCGGCATGGCCTCCCGGTACCACGCGGCGCAGACCCGGTTGCGCAAGTTCGAGGAGGCCGGGCCGCCGCCCGTACCGCCGAAGGACCAGGACATCCGGATGCGGCTGACCGGTGGGCGTACCGGTAAGCGGGCCATCGTCTGCGAGCAGGTGGAGATGGAGGATCTCACCTTCCCGTTCGACCTGGAGGTCTGGTACGGCGACCGGGTCGCCGTACTCGGTGCCAACGGGACGGGGAAGTCGCACTTCCTCCGACTGCTGGCCCGGGGCGGCACCGACCCCGACCCGGCCAATGCGCCGGTGGACGGCGCTCCGGTGCTGGCTCCGGTCCGGCACGGCGGCGTGGCCCGGTTGGGGGCCCGGGTCCGGCCCGGTCACTTCTCGCAGACGCACGACCGGCCGGAGCTGCTGGACCGCACGCTGGTCGAGGTGCTGTGGCGGGGCGACGACCACCGGGCCGGGATGGACCGACACGCCGCGATGCGGTCGTTGAACCGGTACGAGCTGGCCGCACAGGGCGATCAGCGGTTCGGGACGCTCTCCGGCGGTCAGCAGGCCCGGTTCCTGGTGCTGCTGCTGGAGCTGTCCGGGGCGACGCTGCTGTTGCTCGACGAGCCGACCGACAACCTGGACCTCGCCTCGGCCGAGGCCCTGGAGACCGGGCTGCGGGCCTTCGAGGGGACGGTGCTGGCGGTCACCCACGACCGGTGGTTCACGCGTTCGTTCGACCGCTTCCTGCTCTTCCGGGGCGACGGTGAGGTGGTCGAGACGCCGGAACCCGTCTGGGACGTCGGAGGCTGATCGTCGCCGTGGCCGGTCCCGTCGGTCCGGCGTGGCCGGCCGGCCGGTGTCCCCGGGCCGGGTATCGTGCCAGCTGTGACGCTGCCCACACCCGGCGGATCGCGGTTGGCCCGGCGCATCCTCCAGGTCGGGATCACCATGGCGTTTCTCGGCTTCCTCGGCTGGTCGGTGGCGCGGCGGTGGGCCGAGGTTCCGGAGGCACTCGCCGACCTCTCGGTTCCCGGGTTGGCACTGGCCGGGCTGGCCGCCATGGCGGGCGGCTGCTGCACGTTCCTGGCCTGGCGGGCGATCCTGGCGGATCTCGGCGTCGACCTGCCGGCCACCGGGGCCATGCGGATCTTCTTCGTCGGGCAGTTGGCCAAGTACATCCCCGGCAAGGTCTGGCCGATCATGCTTCAGGCCCGGCTGGGCCGGCCGTACGGGGTGCCGGGGCGGGCCTCGGCCGCGGCGGTGCTGCTGGCCATGCTTCTCTCCCTGGGAACCGGCCTGCTGCTGACCGCCGCCGCGCTGCCGCTGCTGGACGACCGGGCGTTCGCGCGCTTCTGGTGGACCCTGCTGACCGTCCCGCTGGCCCTGACCGTGTTCTGGCCTCCCCTGCTCAACCGGATCATCGGCCGGCTGCTGCGGCTGGCCCGCCGCGACCCGTTGCCCCGGCCGCTGACCCTGCGCGGCGTCGGCGGGGCCGTCGGCTGGTCCCTGGCGGCCTGGCTCGGGTACGGCGTGCACCTCTGGGTGCTGCTCGTCGACATCGGTGCGGACGGCCCGGACCTGCTGGTCCGGTCGGTCGGCGCGTTCGCCGGCTCCTGGTCGATCGGATTCCTGCTCGCCGTCGCGCCGGCCGGCGTCGGGCCCCGGGAGGTGGCGCTGCCGCTGCTTCTCGGTTCGAGCGTCGCCCAGCCGGCGGCACTGGTCGTCGCGGTGATGTCCCGACTGCTGTTGACCGCCGCGGACCTGGTCCTGCCGGCCCTGTCGGTCCTGGCCGGCCGGGTGCGGCGTCGGGAGGCCGGGGTCGAGGCGTCGACCGTCGCGGCTGCCCCGGCCGGAGTGGACCCGCCGGCCGGGGTGGACCTGCCGGACAGAGTGGACCTGCCGGACAGAGTGGACCCGTCGGACAGAGTGGACCCGTCGGACGGGAAGATGCTGTACGGGGCGACTGTGGAGCGGGTGGCGACGTCGGAGCCGGCGACGCGCCAGCCGTAACCACGGATCGTGCTTGATCGGGTACGGCGCGCTACGCTGCTGCCGTGCGATGGCTGGTGTTCGGCAGTTACGACGTGCGCCGGCACCCCCGGGTCGGCGTACTCGTCCAGGGACTCCGGGCGGCCGGCGACGAGGTCGACGAGGTGAACGTGCCGCTGGCGCTGGACACCGCGGGGCGGGTCGCCGTACTCCGGCAGCCGTGGCGGCTTCCCGTGCTCCTCGGCAAGCTGGCCCGGTGTTGGGCGCTGCTCGTCCTGCGGACCCGTCAACACCGGTACCGGTCGGCGGACAGCCCGGTCGACGCCGTGCTCGTCGGCTACCTCGGCCACTTCGACGTCCGCCTGGCCCGGTGGCTCTTTCCGGGTACCCCGATCGTGCTCGACCATCTTGTTTCCGCCGTCGGAACGGCCCGGGACCGTGGCCTCGGCGACGGTGGTGGCGTCCGGGGACGGTTGCTGCGGGCGATCGACGACGGCGCGTTACGGCGGGCCGATGTCGTCCTGGTGGACACGGCCGAGCACCTGGCCGGGCTGCCGGCGGCCACGAGGGACCGGGGAGTCGTCGTGCCCGTCGGTGCCGGCGCCGAATGGTTCGAGGCCGGCGCCCGTACCGTCCGGGAGCGGTGGTGCGGCGGACCCGCCGGTTTCGCCGGACCCGCCGGTCCCACCGGTTTCGCCTCCTCCGCTGCCGCGCGGTTGCGGGTCGTCTTCGTCGGACTGTTCACCCCGTTGCACGGCACCCGGACGTTGGGAGCGGCCCTGGCCACGCTGGCGGCCGACGAGTCGGTCGAGGTGACCGTGGTCGGCACCGGCCAGGACCACCTGGCGTGTCGTCAGGCGGCCGCCGGCAATCCGCGAGTGACCTGGTACGACTGGGTGCCATCGGCCGAGCTGCCGGCGTTCGTCGCCCGGCACCACGTCGCGCTCGGCATCTTCGGCGACACCGAGAAGGCGCGTCGGGTGGTCCCGACCAAGGTGTTCCAGGCGGCGGCGGCCGGCTGTGCCATCGTCACCTCCGACACGGCCCCGCAACGACGGGCGCTCGGCGACGCGGCGCTGTTCGTACCGCCGGGCGACGTCGACGCGCTCGGGGCCGCACTTCGCGAGCTGGCCGGCGACCCCGACCGGCTTGCCCGACTGCGACGGGCGGCCCGACGGCGGGCCGTCGAGGGGTTCTGGCCCGCCACCGTCGTCGCACCGCTTCGGCGCCGAGGCGTTCAGTAGCGGGCGGCGGTCCGGAGGGCGGCCACCGGAACAAGGGCGTACGGCCCGTCCCGGGCCACGGCCTGTGCCTCGATCGACTCGGGCAACCAGTCCGGGCGCTGCCGCACGTTCATCAGTACCAGGTCGTCGGCGCGGGCGGTCGGCTCGGTACGCAACGTCTCGACGGTGAGGGTCCGGGGCGCCAACTGCCAGTAGTAGACGAACCAGCGCGGCGTCGTCACGCTCGTCCCGGCGATCCACGCGTACCGCTGTCCCGCTGCCGGCGGGTGCTCGGCGACGAGCCGGCCGGCCCGGGTCGGCTCGGTCAGCAGTCGGTGCCGGACCGGACCGACGACCAGCCCCGCGCCGAGGTACGTCCCGAGCGCGGCCCAGATCAGCGCGACCGCGACCAGCCGAACCGACCGCCGGCCCACGATTCCCTCGGCCAGCCGGTCCACGATCCGGTCGAGGAGTACGCCCATGCCGACCAACCCGACCACGAGGACCGGATACGACCAGTACGAGTGGACGTACGCCCCGTTGCTCAGCCCCAGCACCCAGGCGGCCGTGAAGCCGATCGCCATCGCCAGGTAGCTCCGGGTCCGCCGGTCCAGCAGCCCGGCGACCGCGCCGAGCGGCAGCGCGCCGAGGTACCAGACCGGCAGCAGCAGGTACGCGAAGTGCCACTGCCGGCTGAGGAACTGCGACACGGTGTAGTCGCCGCCGGTACTGCGTAGCTCGGCCTGCCCGCCGAGCAGGTCCATCCCGGTGACGCCGACCACGAAGGCGAGGCTGATCGCGAGTCCGGTCAGCATGCTCGCCGCCACCAGGACCGTCACCCGGTCGATCCGCCGGGCCAGGAACAGCCACAGCCCCAGCGCGGCCGCGAACGCGATGCCGGGCCAGGACACCAGCGTGGTCGACAGGGCGGCGGCACAGGTGCCGACGACGAGGGCGCGCCCGGGATCGGGTCGCGTGCGCAGCCGTACCACGGCGGCGGAGAGCGCCAGGATGGGACCGAGGTCGAACATCAGCGGGCTGTAGACCCAGTAGAAGGGCGTGGCCACCATCAGCCCGATCGCGAGCAGGGTGGCCGACCAGCGGACTCCGAACCCGCGCAGCAACGCGGCACCGGCCGGGATGATCAACAGCGCCAGCAGGTACGGCGGCAGCCAGATCTGGTATTCGGCGTCGCCGGGCAGCAGTCCGGTCAACCCGGTGAGGAGATTGAGCAGCGGTGGATGGTGGGCGTACGGCGCCGAGGCGTACGGCGCCCAGTCGGCACCGAACTGGGAGCCGAGGATGCCCTGCTCCTGTAGGTTCCGCTCGTGCAGGGCGTACCGCCCGACGATCCGGCCCAGGTGGTTGTCGCCGAAGGGTTCGCCGAGCAGTGGTACCCAGGTCGACGCGACCACGGCGGTGATGGCGCCGACCGCCCCCCAGCCCCACCGTTCGATCCGACGTCCGGCGGTCGGGACGGAGGTCGCGACGGGGGCGGACAGTTCTACCGTCGTCGGCGACGTTCCGGTCACGTTCGTTTTCCGGGCAGCCAGTCGATTCTGGACCTGACGATGAGGTCGGCGAGGAGAGCCACCGCTCCGACGATCAGGCCGGCGCAGAGGAGCAGTACGGTGTTGGTGGCTATTCGCACCGGATGCGCGACCAGATCGTAGACGACTTTTCCTGATCCGATGGCCAACAGGAAGAGCGACGGTGGCATCAGGACCTTGAGTGGATTGAAATACATCACCATTCGCAGCACCTGGAGGATGTACCGGTAGGCGTCGCGGACGAAGTGGAACTTCGACGATCCCGACCGTCGGGCATAGGTGATCGGAAGGTAGTGCACGTCGTGCTGGTTGTGCAGAAAGGCCATCGTGATGGTGGTGACGCAGGAGAATCCCGCCGGAAGCAGTCGGAGGTACGGCAGCGAGACGTCGCGCCGGAATGCCCGGAGCCCGGAGTTGAGGTCCGGGATACGGGTGCCGGCCAACCATTCGGCGATCTTGCGGATCAGCCACTTCGCGGGCACCCGGAGAAGCTTGTGTGAGCCCTGCTCGCTGGTGCGGGCGCCGACGACCTGGTCGATGTGCGGGTCGCGAAGGAGCAGCCGGACGAATTCGGGGATGCGTTCGTTCGGATAGGTCATGTCCGCGTCGGTCCAGACCACGATGGCACCACGAGCCTGTTCGGTGCCGATCCGCCGCGCGGTGCCGGAGCCGCCGTTGCGGTGGAAGGCCAGTATCCGCAACTGTGGAAAGCGGTTGGCGGCCTCGCGCAGGACGTCCAGAGTGTGATCGGTGGACGCGTCGTCGATCGCCAGCAATTCGTACCGCAGGCCGCTGCGGTCCATCGCCGTGGTGATGCGCTCTATCTCGGTCAGGACATGCGCCTGCTCGTTGTAACACGGCAGTACGATGGTCACCTCGGTCGGCGCGCTGTTGTCTCTGTTGACCTGGGCGGGGACGATCGAGGTGTCCGCGCCGGGGCGGTCGAATCGGCCGTTCACCGTCATGTGAACCCACGCCTCCGACAGTCGTACGGCGACCATGGACGGCACAGGTTTCGTGGCGGTCGCCGAATTCCCGCCCACGATATAGCAGTTTTCGGGGATCGTAGGCGACGCGCCGCCGATGGCGATATAAATGGCTGTGAAACTGTTTTATGAATGTCTTTCCTTGCCGGGTGGACCCGACGGTGGCGGGGGTGCCGGGCCGGAACCGGGAGCATAAGGTTGATCACGTGACTGAGATGACCTACCGCCGGTTGGGCGACTCCGGGCTGGTGGTGTCCGTGGTCGGCGTCGGCTGCAACAACTTCGGCCGCAAACTCGACGCCGCCGGCACCCGCGCGGTCGTCGACGCCGCGCTCGACGCCGGGATCAACTTCTTCGACACCGCCGACATCTACGGGGAGCCGCACGGCGGGTCGGAGGAGCTGCTCGGCGCCGCCCTGCGCGGTCGCCGGGACGACGTCGTGCTGGCGTCCAAGTTCGGCATGGACATGTCCGGGATGAACGGGCCGGACCATGGTGCCCGGGGATCCCGGCGCTACCTCGTACGAGCGGTCGAGGCGTCCCTGCGCCGGCTGGGCACCGACCACATCGATCTCTACCAGCTGCACGAGCCCGACCCGGGGACGCCGATCGAGGAGACGCTGAGCGCCCTCGACGACCTCGTACGGGCCGGGAAGGTCCGCTACCTCGGCAACTCGAACTTCACCGGCTGGCAGATCGCCGACGCGGCATGGACGGCGCGTACCCGGGGATTCACGCCGTTCGTCAGCGCCCAGAACCACTACAGCCTGCTGCATCGGGAGGTCGAGGCCGAGGTGGTGCCGGCCGCCCAGCGGTTCGGCCTCGGCCTGCTGCCCTTCTTCCCGCTCGCCGACGGACTGCTCACCGGCAAGTACAAGCGGGGAGCCGACGCGCCGTCGGGCAGCCGCCTGGCCGGCAGCTCTCCGCGCTACGCCGTCCGGCTGGCGTCCGCCCCGTGGGACACCATCGAGGCGATCGAGAAGTACGCGGCCGAGCGTGGTCTCTCCATACTGGACGTGGCGATCGGCGGCCTGGCCGCCCAGCCCGCGGTGACGTCGGTGATCGCCGGCGCGACCACGCCGGAGCAGGTGTACGCCAACGCGCGGGCCGGCCGTTGGCATCCGTCCCCGGAAGACCTGACCGCCCTACGCGCGCTCCTCTGACCCCTCGGCCGGACGGCACGGCCGGACACGTGACCGGGCACCCGTTGGGGTGTGCGGTGGGTCACGGGTCTTTACGTATCCGTTACAGAGCGCGTACGCTCGCCGACAAGTAACCCACGGGAGCCCGGTGCACCGGGCTGAGAGGGGGGCTGAAGCCCCCGACCGTCGAACCTGATCCGGGTAATGCCGGCGCAGGGAGGAGCGTTGCCGTGTCGTCTCTCGGTCGCCTGCATCTCGTCACCGACACCCGCCCCGGGCGGGACCCGCTCGCGGTGGTCCGGGCCGCCCTGTCGGTGGCCGGTCCCGAACTGGTCGTCCAGGTCCGGGTCGAGGACGACACCGACGACCGCACCGCGTACGAGTTGGCCGGCCGGGTGCTGGCGCTGTGCGCGGCGGCCGGAGCGTCGTGCCTGGTCAACGACCGGTTGCACATCGCGCTCGCGATCGGTGCCTCGGGCGGGCACGTCGGTGGGCGCGACCTTCCGGTGAACGTGGCCCGGCGGGTTCTCGGTCCGGCGGCGGTGCTCGGCGCCACCGCCCGCGATCCGGATGCCGGGGTGGCGGCGGTGACGGCCGGCGCCAGCTACCTCGGTGTCGGTCCGTGTCACGCCACCACCACCAAGTCGGGACTTCCGGCGCCGATCGGGGCGGACGGGGTCCGCCGGGTCGCCTCGGCGGTGTCGGTACCGGTGATCGCGATCGGCGGAATCACGGCGGAGCGGGTACCCGAGCTGCTCGCAGCCGGGGCGTACGGGGTCGCCGTGGTCGGGGCACTGTCCCAGGCCGCGGACCCGGCCCGGGCCACCGTCGACCTTCTGCACGCGCTGCGTCGACCGACGCTGCCCGTGCCCGGAACCGCCTCGGCCGCGGATCAGGGGCGGCGTCGGACGCCGCCGGTGCCGGAATCCGGCCGGGGCCATCCGCCAGGTGGGGGTGTCGCCGTCGCGCCTCCCGCCGGAGCGGCGGGGTGCTAGCCGCCGGCCTACCCGACGTGGTGGTCGTCGGTGCCGGTCCGATCGGACTGGCCGTCGCCTGGCGCTGCGCCACCCGGGGGATGCGGGTCACTGTGTACGACCCCGATCCCGGCTCCGGTGCGTCCGGCGTCGCGGCCGGCATGCTGGCCCCGGTCGCGGAGACGTACTTCGGCGAGCGGACGCTGACCGGGCTGCTGGTCGAGTCCGCCGCCCGATGGCCGGGCTTCGTGGCCGAGCTGGCCGAAAGCACCGGGCTGGAGGTCGGCTACCGCACCGAGGGCACCCTGACGGTGGCACTGACCGGCGACGACCTGGCCGAGGCGGAGCGGCTGTGGTCGTACCAGCGGGAGCTGGGCCTGCCGGTGACGCCGCTGCGGCCGGCGGAGCTGCGGGCCCACGAACCGTTGCTGGCACCGGGACTGCGCGGTGGCGCCCTCGCCCCCGGCGACCACCAGGTCGATCCGCGCCGGCTGGTCGCCGCCCTGCGGATCGCGGCCCGGCGGGCCGGGGTGTCCCTGGTGGGAACGCCGGTGCGCCGACTGTCCGACGTGGCCCGCCCGGCGGGCGTGACCGTGGTGGCGGCCGGCTGCGGTACGGCGGCCCTGACCGGCCTGCCGATCCGGCCGGTCAAGGGGCAGGTGCTCCGACTGCGGGCGCCGGCCGGCGCCGGACCCGGCTTCCGGCGGGTGATCCGCGGCTACGCGGACGGCCGGTCGGTGTACCTCGTGCCCCGGGCCGACGGTGAGGTGGTGGTCGGCGCGACCGTCGAGGAGCGGGGCGATCTCGACGTCACCGCCGGGGCCGTGCTCGAACTGCTCCGGGCCGCGACCGACCTGCTGCCGGAGATCGCCGAGTACGAGTTGGTGGAGGCCCGCGCCGGGCTGCGTCCGGGTACGCCGGACAACGCGCCGCTGATCGGCCCGCTGGCGCACCGGCCGGAGGTGGTGGTGGCCGCCGGGCACTACCGGCACGGAATCGTGCTGACGCCGATCACCGCCGACCTGGTCGCCGACCTCCTGTCCACCGGGGTGGCCGATCCGCTGCTCGGGCCGTTGGCCCCGGACCGGTTCGCCGCCGAGCGCGGCCCTTTTGTCGACGACCAGTCGTCCCACGTCGGGAGGATGCGATGGAACTGACCGTGAACGGTGTCGAACGCCGGCTGCCGGGCGAGGTGACCCTGGCGGATCTCGTCGCCCAGCTCACCGGGGAGAGCCGAGGTGTGGCGGTCGCGGTGAACGGCGAGGTGGTGCCCAGGACCGGCTGGCCGGCGCGGGCGCTGCGGGACGGGGACCGGGTCGAGGTACTGACCGCGGCCCAGGGCGGGTGAGCGCCGTGTCGACCCCGCCGCCCGAGTCGGCGTTCGCGCTCGGCGGGACGACGTTCGGTTCCCGGCTGATTCTCGGCACGGGCGGGGTGACCAGCCCGGCCATGCTGGAGAAGGTGATCCGGGCCAGCGGCGCCGAGCTGGTCACCGTCGCCCTCCGCCGGATCGACAGCACCGCGACGATGGGCGGCGGGATGCTGGAGGTGCTCGCCCGGTGCGGCGTACGGCTGCTGCCGAACACCGCCGGCTGTCGTACCGCCACCGAGGCGGTGACGGTCGCCCACCTGGCCCGGGAGGCGTTCGAGACGCCGTGGATCAAGCTTGAGGTGATCGGGGACGAGCGCACCCTGCTGCCCGACGCGGTGGAGCTGCTCTCCGCCGCCGAGCGGCTGGTCGCCGACGGCTTCACGGTGCTGCCGTACACCACCGACGATCCGGTGCTGGCCCGACGGCTCGCCGACGCCGGCTGTGCCGCGGTGATGCCGGCGGGTGCGCCGATCGGTTCCGGACTCGGTATCGGCAACCCGCATCACCTGCGGCTGCTCCGGCAGAGCGTCGAGGTGCCGGTGATCCTGGACGCGGGCATCGGCACGGCCTCCGACGCGGCGCTGGCGATGGAGCTGGGCTGCGACGCGGTGCTGCTGGCCAGCGCCGTGACCCGGGCGGTCGATCCGGTGCGGATGGCGACGGCCATGCGGCACGCCGTGGAGGCGGGTCGACTGGCGGCCGGCGCCGGCCGGATCGCCCGGCGATTCCACGCCCTGGCGTCCACACCGGACGAAGGGCGGCCGGAGCTGTGAACCCACGCGGTGTGCCTGGTGTGCCTGGTGTGCGTGCTGGGCGGGGCGGCGTACCCGACGGGATCGTGCTGGTCACCGACCGCCGGCAGGCCGCCCGACCGCTCGGCGAGACAGTGAGGGCGGCGGTCGACGGCGGGGTCCGCTGGGTGCTGCTGCGCGAGCGGGATCTGCCGCGGAACGAGCGGCTGGACCTGGCCGGGCGGCTGCGCGCGATCCTCGCCGAGGTCGACGGCGCCCTGATCGTCGCCGGACCGGACCCGCTCGGCGGGGACGCGGTGCACCTGACCGCCGCCGAGCCCTGTCCGCCGCCGGATCTGGGCCTGGTCGGGCGTTCCTGCCACGACCGGGCCGAACTGACCCGACTGCGCACCGAGGACTACGTGACCATTTCGCCAGTCTTCCCGACCCCGTCCAAGCCCGGCTACGGGCCACCGCTGCGCGCCGCCGGGCTGGCCCGACTGGTTGCCCGTACCCGGGTCCCGGTGCTGGCCCTCGGTGGCGTCAGCACCGTGCGGCACGTCGAGGCGTGCGTCGCGGCCGGTGCGGCCGGGGTGGCGGTGATGGGCGCGGTGATGCGGGCCGAAGATCCCGGCCGGCTGGTACGCGCACTCTGCTCGGCAGCCGGCAGGCAGGCCCCGGCAGCCCCGGTCGCCGGGCGGTGGACCCGGTGACCCCGCCGATCGTGCTGACGGTGGCGGGATCCGACTCGGGTGCCGGTGCCGGTGTCCAGGCCGACCTGAAGGTCTTCGCCGCGATGCGGTTGTACGGCACCTCCGTGATCACCGCGATCACCGCACAGAACACCCGTGACGTCCGGGCGGTATTTCCGGTGCCGGCCCAGACGGTGACCGATCAGCTCACCGCGCTGGCCGACGACCTGCCGCCGCTGGCGGTGAAGACCGGAATGCTCGGCAGCACGGCGGTCGCGGACGCGGTGTCGGGAGCCGCGCGGTCCGGGATGCTGCCGAATCTGGTCGTCGATCCCGTACTGGTCTCGACCAGCGGGCGGCGGCTCGGTGTGGTCAACGCGATCGAGCGGCTGCTGCCGTACGCCATGGTGATGACCCCGAACCGCGCGGAAGCCTCCGCGATCCTCGGTTGGGTGGTGTCCACTCCGGACGACATGGCGAAGGCGGCCCGGCAACTCGCTGCCACCGGCTCCCGGTACGTGGTGGTGACCGGTGGCGATGCCGACGCGGAGTCGCCGGCCGAGGGGGCCGTGGACGCGTTGTGGACCGGCGCGACGGTCCGACTGCTCCGAGGACCGTGGGTCGAGACCCGCAACACCCACGGCACCGGATGTTCGTTCTCGGCCGCGATCGCCGGGCGGCTCGCGCTCGGCGACGCGGTGCCGGAGGCGGTCGTCTTCGCGAAGAGGTACGTCGCCCGCGCGCTGCTCGGCGCCCAGCGCTGGGAGTTGGGCGGCGGTCACGGGCCGCTGGACCACCACGGCTGGTCCGGCCGGGACGGGAGTGGGTCGGAGTGACACGACGACCGTGCCGCTCATCGAGAGCGTCAAGAAGCAGGGAGGTTGTCTCATGAAGGCTCGTCGCAAGGTCTATGTGACGGGGGTGCGGCCGGACGTCCGGGTGCCGTTCGCCGAGGTCGAGTTGACCGGGGCGGAACCGTCGGTCCGGCTCTACGACACCTCCGGTCCCGGGTCGGATCCGGCCGAGGGCCTGCCGCCGCTGCGCGGGCCGTGGATCGCCGAACGGGGGGACGTGGCCCCGGTACGCGGCGCCGGCAGCCCACTGGCGGGACGGGACGGGCAGCGGCCCACCCAACTGCGGTACGCCCGCGCCGGGATCACCACGCCCGAGATGGAATTCGTCGCGCTCCGGGAGGGAATTCCCGTCGCGGTCGTACGGGAGGAAATCGCCGCAGGTCGGGCCGTCCTACCGGTGAACGTCAACCATCCGGAGTCGGAACCGATGATCATCGGTAGTCGGTTCCTGGTGAAGGTGAACGCCAACATCGGCACCTCCGCCGTCACCTCGTCGATCGCCGAGGAGGTGGAGAAACTCACCTGGGCGACCCGCTGGGGCGCGGACACCGTGATGGACCTCTCCACCGGCAGGCGGATCCACGAGACCCGGGAGGCGATCGTCCGCAACTCGCCGGTGCCGATCGGAACCGTGCCGATCTACCAGGCCCTGGAGAAGGTCGACGGCGATCCGGTGAAGCTCTCCTGGGAGGTCTTCCGGGACACCGTGATCGAACAGGCCGAGCAGGGCGTCGACTACATGACCGTGCACGCCGGCGTACGTCTCGAATACGTGCCGCTCGCGGTGAACCGGGTCACCGGGATCGTCTCCCGGGGCGGCTCGATCATGGCCGCCTGGTGTCTCGCACACCACCAGGAGAACTTTCTCTACACGAACTTCGCCGAGCTCTGCGACATCCTCGCCCGGTACGACGTCGCCTTCTCGCTCGGCGACGGGCTCCGGCCCGGGTCGATCGCGGACGCGAACGACGAGGCACAGTTCGCCGAGTTGCGTACGCTCGGCGAGCTGACCTCGGTGGCCTGGGAGCACGGCGTACAGGTGATGATCGAAGGTCCCGGCCACGTGCCGATGCACAAGATCAAAGAGAACGTCGATCTCCAGCAGGAACTGTGTCACCAGGCGCCGTTCTACACCCTCGGCCCGCTGACCACGGACATCGCGCCGGCGTACGACCACATCACGTCGGCGATCGGCGCGGCGATGATCGGGATGTTCGGCACCGCCATGCTCTGTTACGTCACCCCGAAGGAACACCTCGGGCTGCCCGACCGCGACGACGTGAAGGCGGGCGTGATCGCGTACAAGATCGCGGCGCACGCGGCGGACCTGGCGAAGGGCCACCCCGGGGCCCAGGCGTGGGACGACGCGCTGTCCAAGGCGCGGTTCGAGTTCCGCTGGGAGGACCAGTTCAACCTGTCGCTCGACCCGGAGACCGCGCGGGCATACCACGACGCGACCCTGCCGGCCAGCCCCGCGAAGACCGCGCACTTCTGTTCCATGTGTGGTCCGAAGTTCTGCTCCATGAAGATCACCCAGGAGCTCAAGGAGTACGCGGCGCAGGGCATGCGGGAGAAGTCGACCGAGTTCCTGTCCTCGGGCGGCAAGGTGTACCTGCCGCTGGCCTGACCCACCGCAGGTCCCGGCTGGTCCGTTCGGCACACCACGCCGAACGGACCAGTCGGGACCGACCCGGCCGTGCGGGTGATCGCAGCGCTCTCAGTCGGCGTGGTGGCGACCGGTCGAGCGCAGTGACCGCCGTCCGCCGGATTCGCGGCTCAGGTCGTCAGCCGCCGGGTCAGGCTCGCTCAGCCCGCTGACCCATTCGACGTACTCCTCGTCGCGGGCCGGTACCGGTTCGTCCGTACGGTTGCGGCCCTTCGACTCCCGCTGTTTCGACTCCCGCTGTTTCGACTCCGTCGGTCCGGTGTCGGTGTCGCTGTCGGTCTTCCGGGACTGTTCCGGAGCGGACTGGGAGCCGGACCGGTTGCGGCGGAACAGGCCGCGCCGGATCCGTCCGGTCGAGGTGACCGGGTCTCCGCTGCCGGCCGGCGCCGTCTCCTGCTCGGAGTCGGCCTCGGGCCGGTTGCCTTCTGCCGCCTCGAGGTCGGTCCGGGTCGCGTCGGCGCGGAACCCGTCACCGCCGCCGAAGTGCGGCTGCCCTGAATCAGCCGGTCCCGAGTTGGTCTGGCCTGAGTCGGTCTGGCCTGAACCGGTCTGGCCTGAGTCGGCCTGGCCCGGGTCGATGCGGTAGGTCTCTGACCGGCCCGTCCCGGTCCGGGCAGTCTCTGCCGGAGTCGTTTCCGTCCGGCCCAGCCCTGTCGGGGTTGCTCGGCCGTACTGACCCGGCTCCGTCCGGCTCGGCTCCGCGTGGGTCGGACTCGTCGGGGCGCCGCCGGACTGCTCCGCGTCCGCCCGCCCGGCGGAACCTCGATGGGGACCGGTCGGCGCCTGATCCCCGCCCAACTCGATGGACTGGTGGAACGACCAGGTCGGCGTCGCGTCGCGGTCGGGGCGGAGTCGGCTGGTCGGCGCGAAGGCGTCCCAGCTTTCGTCCGTTCCGGTGGGCAGGCTCGGGGGTGATTGCTCGTCGTCGGGTGGCCGGACGGCGGCCACCGGGCTTCCGATCGAGGCCCGGTCGGACGACTCGTCGGTGACCCGTTCTTCCCGCACCCGTTCTTCCCGCACCCGTTCTTCGCGCACCCGTTCGTCGCGCACCCGTTCGTCCCGCACCGGCGGGGGTCCGGCGTCCGGCCCGCCGACCGGGGGTGGTGCGGTGCTCCGCCCGCTGACCGGAGTCGGCGCGGCGCCGCGCGCGGTGACCGGGGCCGGGGCGGTGGGTGGACTGGTGATCGGCGAGGGCGTCGCGGCGGGGCGCGCCACCGGTGGTGGCGCCGCCGGCCCTGGAGTCACCGGTGCCGGGGTCTCGGGTCCCGGTATCACCGGCGGCGGGACGGCCCGTCCCGGAATCACCGGTGGCGGCGCCACTGCCGGCGGGGCGACCTCTGCCGGCGCTGCCGCCGCTCGGGTCGCCTCTGCGCGCGGTGCGGCTTCTGCGGGTGGCACGGCTTCTGCGTGCGGTGCGGCTTCCGCCGGAGACGCCACTTCCGCCAGCGACTGTGTCGGCCAGAAGTCCTCGGTACGCGGACGCCGTACCCCTGACCAGTCGGTGGGGAACTCGGCCGGCGCGGATCCACCGGCCGGAGTTCCGCTGGGGCCGGCGGCGCCGGTGACCGGGGTGTCGGGCCAGGTGACCGGCTCTTCCCACGATTTCCGGGGCTCTGCCTGGGACGTACCGGAATCGGTGCGGTCGGCGGAGGAGCCGAACCCCTCGACCGAGCCGTACCTGTCGGCCAGCGGCCAGTGGATGTCGCTGAGCCGATCGGCGACGGCGGTTCGGTCGGCGTCGAAGGGTTGATCGGCGACGGCGGACGGGTTCGTGCCCTCCGACCGGGTGCCGAACTCCGGGTACTCCGTCGCCCCGGCCCGTCCGGCGGCCTCGAACTGTCCGGCGGGCGCGAACTGTCCGGTGGCCTCGAACTGTCCGGCGGGCGCGTACTGTCCGGTGGCCTCGAACTGTCCGGCGGCCTCGAACTGCTCGGTCGACCGGCGGGGTGCCGGGATGTCAACCGTCCCGGACGTCGTCGTCGTGTCCGGGGCGGCGGTGTCGACGGTGGACGCCGGTCCGCCGGTCTCGGCCGTACCGCCGGTGGTCAGCGGCCAACGTGCCATGGCGGCCAGTACGGACCCGAGACCGCCGGCCACGACCGCGATCAGTGCTCCCCAGTACGGCGCGGCCTGGTACCCGTCGGACGAACCGCCGGGCCCGGCCACGAGGTAGGCGAGCGCGAGCAGCGCCGGCCCGCCGACGCCGCAGCTCGCCACCGCCGGCATCGGGAGCCCGCGCGATCGGGCGAGTGCTCCGGTGAGCGCACCGGCGACCAGGGCCAGCGCCGGCATGGTGACGACCGCGAGACGCTGGGCGGTGCCGGCGCCCAGCCAGCTCGGGTCCAGCACCCCGAGACGGACGGCGGGTAGCGGATCGTCGGGTCCGAGGGAGGGCATCACGGACAGCACCGCGAGGAACCAGACCGCCGCGATGACCGCACCGGCGTTCCACCGGACCGGGCGCTGGACGAGCGTGGCCAGGGCGGCGACGAACCCGATCCCGGCTCCGAGCGCCGCGATCACGCCGACCGACACCACCGGGTCGGCCGAGGCGAGCTGGGCCGTCCGCGCCGGCTGCATGGAGAGCGGTGCGACGACGAGCGCGCCGAGGGCCCCGGCGGCAGCGGTGGCGGCCTGGACACCCGGTGTGGTGGGCAGGTCGTACCGGCGGGCCAACCGGTCCGCGATCAACGCACCGGTGATCGCCGCCACCATCGCGAACCAGCCGACCCAGACCCGCTGGGCCGGCCACTGATTCGCGATGACCGCGTCGAAGGTGCGGTTGAAGCGGACGAGGCCGAGCCCGTACGCGATGCCCAACTGGCCGGCGCCGGAAACGACCCCGACGCCGAGTGCGGCGAGCAGCACCTTGCCCCAGGTCCGGAAGGCCATGCGGGGCACGTTACGCACTCGCCCTCCGGCACCGCCACCCTGGGCGGGGCCGTTCCGCACCATCGAGCGGTACGGAACGGCCCGGTTACTCGTAGTTATCGACGTGGTGGTCGAAATCGTCGTCGGTCAGGCCGGTCGGTCGGTCTGACCACTGCCGCTCAGCGCCAGTCCGGGACCGCCGTCGGCGTCGCCCCTGTCGTGGTCGATGAGGAGTTCGTGCAGCTCCGCGCTGCACCGGGCAACGTCCTCGAAGTGCGCGTTGCGGCCAAGGGACCGGGGGCGGGGGATGTCGATGTCGAGTACCTTGCGGATCCGCCCCGGACGCGGGCTGAGTACGACGACCCGATCGGCGAGCAGCACCGCCTCGTCGATCGAGTGCGTGACGAAGACGATCGTCGCCGAGTGCTCCATGTGAATCCGTTGCAGCTCGACCGACAGCTCCTCCCGGGTCAGCGCGTCGAGCGCCGAGAACGGCTCGTCCATCAGCAGGACCTTGGGCTGCTGGATCAGTGCCCGGGCCAGCGACACCCGCTGCTGCATGCCGCCGGACAGCTCGTGTGGGAGACGCTTCTCGAACTCGCTCAGTCCGACCAGGTTCAGCAGGTCGCGGGCCCGGGTGCGGTGCTCGGACCGGCTCCAACCGAAGATCTCGGTGGGCAGCATCACGTTGTCGAGCACCGAGCGCCAGGGCAGCAGCGCGGGGCGCTGGAAGACCATGGCGATGTCCCGACGCGGTTTGCTGACGACCGTCTCGCCGACCCGCACCTCGCCGTCGCTGACCGGGAGCAGGCCGGCGATCAGCCGGAGCAGGGTCGACTTACCGCAACCGGAGCGGCCCACCACGGCGAGGAACTCCCCGTCCGCCACGTCGAGGTCGATCCCGCGCAGCGCCTCCACCGCGCCCCCGGACCGACTGCCGAAGGTCCGGGATACGCCGGTGAGTCGGATCATCGCTAGGCCACCTCATTCGACGGATCGACAGTGCCGACAGGCTAACCCGGATGTCTTTGCGGGGGCGAGGAGTGTTTTCTCGTCGGCTTCCTGGCGCGGCCGTCCGGATTCGCCCGGTACGCCCGCCCCGGCTCAGCTCGCCAGGCGCCACCGTCCGCCACGGGCCACCAGCAGCGTCAGGGCCTGGGGCATCAGTCCGGAGTGGTTCTCCGGAGTCATCCGGATCGGACCCGAGAGCCCGTCGGTCTCCGCGGTCTCCAGGAGGTTGCGGATGCTGTCCCGGTTCGGCGTCTCGCTGTTGCCGTCGGCCCGGGCGGCGGCGTCCACGATCAACTGGATCGCGTCGGCCGCGAACGAGGAGTATCCGTAGTAGCCCCCGAACCGGGCGGTGTAGTCCCGGAACCACTGCTTGCGGGCTGCCTTGGCCGGAGTGGTCGCGATCACGTCGTCGATCACCATCGTCTGGGTGAACACCATGGTGGTGTCCTCGGTCGCGGCGCCACCGGCGCCGACGAACAGTTCACCCGCCGCCACGGCGTCGAAGAAGACGTCACCCTCGAACTTCTCCTGCGCGAGGCTGCTGGAGGCGAGCGTCGCCTGCTCGGCGGGGGCCCAGACGATCAGCGCCTCGGGCTCCTCGGTGACCAGTGTGCGTACCGACTGGCTGACGTCGGTGTCGGTGACCTTTACGGATCGCTTGGCCAGGAGGTCGATGCCGGTCTGATCGAGTTCGAAGCTGATCAGTGCCGATCCCTCCTTTCCGTAGCTGTCGTCGGTGTGCAGCAGGGCCGCCGACTTGATGTTCCGGGCTTTGAGTTCGGCGACGATGGCGGCGACGTTGTCGCGGGCATTCGGCCCCAGTTTGAACATGTAACGTCGCTCGGCCGCCGGGCTGGACACGTCGCCGGCCGGTGCCAGCGCGATCGTCGGAACCCGCTTGTCGTTGACGGTTTTCGCGGCACCGATGGCGCAGTCGTTGCAGCTGCCCATGATGATGCCGCTGATCGCCGGGTTGGACGTGAAGTCACCGATGTTGCTCGCCGAGACGCTGGGGTCGAACCGATTGTCCCGGACGTCCAGTTTGACCGTACGGTCGCCGAGCACGCCGGACTCGTTGAGCTGCTCGACCTTGAGCTCCAGGGCGCGCTGGTATGCCTTGCCTACCTGGGCGGCCGCGCCGGAGAGTTCCAGATCGGCACCGATCAGGATCTCCCCGCCCTCCTGTTCGGGCGCGCCGAACTGGCAGCCGGTCAGCGAGGTCGCCAGGATGGCCGACGCGAGCAGCGCGGGTATCGCGGAGCGGATGGGCCTCAACTCAGTCCTCCAGTTATCCGGCACGGGCGGGGCGCTTGCCCAACCGCCGGTCGGGTCGTCCACAATGGATGGCAAGTGATCTGCCGTATGGTTCGCTCGAAACCTTCAAACCCGCAAAACCTTGCCAATGCCGGCCGTCCGGGTCAAGCGGGGGATACCTCGGCCGGTTTCGGGATGACCGGTCCCACATAGTGATAAGAGGGAGTAGGGGTGCGGCATTACTTTCCAGATACAAACGACCACTCTAGAGATATATGTGCTGATCAGAGACTTGGCGGTCGGCCGATCTCTCGGCTCCGAGGGTAGTAGACACCCCATGATGGCCCTTTGCTGCCCTGCCGTCGCTTCCCAAAGCGGCCTTCTTCTGATGAAATCGCGGCCGTGCCGCGTGCGGCTCGATCCGCTGCAGCAGGCATCGGTCGACGGGTCACGTAAAGAAACGACGGAGGCGATGTCGTGAGCACCGGACCTACGACCCTGCCCGCTAAAGGACCGCGGGAGGGCGCTGCACCGCGTCGTTGGCTCCCCCGGCTACGGGACACCCGGATCCGGTCCAAGCTCGCGTTGATTCTCGTCGTCCCCGTTGCCGCCGTACTCGCGCTGGCCACGATCCGGTTGGTCGACATCGGCCAGGGCGCCTACGACGCCGGAGTGGTGCGGTCGCTGACCGAACTCTCCGCCGACGTCTCGGCGCTCACCCAGGACGTGCACAAGGAGCGGATGGCGGCGTCACGACTTCTCGCGGACACCAAACTGGGCCCCGAGGTCTACAACGCGCACGTGAAGCGGACCGACGCCCGGATCGCCGCCTACAACGACCGGCGCGCGCAGGTGAGCGACGTACCCGCCTCGGTGAAGGACCGGCTCGCCGCCATCGACGACCACCTGGCCACCCTCAACGGGACCCGGCAGGAAGTGCTGGACCGCAAGCAGATGGCACCGTCCGAGGCCGCGCTGCGGTACGGCGTGATCATCACCGACCTCGTGTCGTACGGCGAGGCGCTCGGCCAGATCTCCGGTGAGAGCGCCGTCGGTGACAGCCTGCGTACGCTCTCCGCGCTCGCCCAGGCCAAGGAGGCCGTGGCCGAGGAAGAGGCGGTCGTCTACAGCGCCCTGGTCGGCGGCAAGCTCGACGAGGAGCAGTTCTCGGCCTTCGTCGCCACCCTGACCAGCCAGCAGGAGGCGCTGCTGACCTTCGCGGCCTCCGCCGACTCGCGCCAGCGGGCGGTGGTGAACGGCGCGGTCACCGGTGACGCGACGGTGCTCGCCGACCAGGTGACCCGGGACCTGACCGCGTCGGTGGGAACGAAGAGCCCGATCGCCGCCAACTCGGCGGCGATCGCGATCGGCGCGATCAACGACCTGATTCGGTGGGCCGAGACCCAGCTCGAAACCGACCTGCTCGCCCAGGCCGAGCAGGCCCGGTCCGAGGTCGTCCAGCAGGCGATCATCGAGTCGGTGATCGTGCTCATCACGCTGATCGTCGCGCTCGCGCTCGCCGTGGTGCTGGCCCGCTCGCTCAACCAGTCGCTGCGCCGACTCCGCGAGGGCGCGCTCTCGGTGGCCAACCACGACCTGCCCGAGGCGGTCAAGCGGCTCCGGGACATCGGCAACCTCGGCGACGGCGGTGTCGACGAGATCGTCCGCCAGGTCCGGGACCCGATCCGGTTGGACAACAAGGACGAGGTGGGCCAGGTCGCGCTGGCCTTCAACGTGGTCCACAAGGAAGCCGTCCGCGTCGCGGCCGAACAGGCGGCCCTGCGGACCAGCGTGTCGACGATGTTCCTGAGCCTGGCCCGTCGAAGCCAGACCCTGGTCGACCGCATGATCGGCGAGCTGGACGCGATCGAGCGCGGCGAAGAGGACCCGAAGCGGTTGGCCCAGCTCTTCGAGCTGGACCACCTGGCCACCCGAATGCGCCGCAACGACGAGAACCTGCTCGTCCTCGCGGGCGCCGACTCGACCGCGCCACGTCGGGACGACGCCCTGCTCATCGACGCGCTGCGGGCCGCGCAGTCCGAGGTCGAGCTCTACAACCGGATCGAGTTCGGCACCGTCGACCCGGACATCTCCGTCGCCGCGCACGCCGTCAACGACGTCGTCCGGCTCGTCGCCGAACTGCTCGACAACGCGACCCGCTTCTCGCCGCCGCACACCACGGTGGTCGCCGACGCCCGGCGGATCCGTGACTACGTGCTGATCCAGGTGGAGGACCGCGGCCTCGGGCTCAGCGAGGAGCAGATGGACGCCCTGAACCGACGGCTGGCGGAGCCGCCGGCCGTCGACGTGGCGGCGTTCCGGCTCATGGGCCTCGCGGTCGTCGGCCGGCTCGCCCACCGGCACGGCATCCGGGTGGACCTGCGTCGCAACGTCGAGGGCGGCACCGTCGCCCAGGTCACCCTGCCCGGTAGCACGGTCGTGCTGCCCAAGCCGCGTGGTCGTGACCAGATCCTCGGGCGCCCCCGGCAGCCGCTGGCCGTCGAGCCGGGACCGTCCGCGGCCGCGTCGTCGTCCGCCGGTGGCTGGCAGGAGAGCCTGGCACCGGTCGGGGCACCCCGTTCCGCCGGAACGTTGACGGAGCAGTGGCGCAACGCGTCGCCGAACCAGTGGCAGACGGCCGGGGATCCCGCCGGCCAGGTACCGGCCACGGCCGGCCAGCAGGTGACCCACCTGACGGCGACCCAGCTGCCGCCCGCCCCCTCGCCGTCGTACCAGACGACGACACCGGCGTCGTACCAGCAGGCCGCTCCGGCGTACCAGCCCGCTGCTCCCACGTACCAGCCGGCGGCTCCGGCGTATCAGCAGGCGGCGCCGGCCACCCCGCAACCCCACCAGGGGCTGGCGGGCACGTCCGGGGTCAGCTCGCCGACGGTGGCGTACCCGACGGTCGGGTCGTTGCCGCAGCGCGGCGCCGGTGCGGGCACCGCGCACACCACGAACCCGGGGTCGGCCGGCCAGTCCGGCCTGCCGTCCGGGCCGGTGGCCGGTACCCCGGTCGGTGGCGCGGCCGCGGTCGCGCCCCGGGTGGAGGACACCGGCGAGGCGCCGATCTTCCGGGAGATGGAAGCCGTCTGGTTCCGGTCCCACGGGCAGGACTCGACCGCGATCTTCACGGTTCCGCCGGGTGGTTACCAACAGCCCCCCGCCCCCGCCCCCGCCGCGCCGTCGACGACGGCGCCGGCAACTCCGGGCCGAACGCCGCCCGT
>NZ_JADPUN010000160.1 GCF_015690345.1 Plantactinospora alkalitolerans
ACTCGACTTCGGCGAGGCGACCATCTCCGAGGAGGACGAGCAGTCGAGGCGTACGCAGATCTGGTGTGACGCCCCGATCGGCGAACCTCGCGCCGGCCCCGGCAGCCGGCGCTGCCAGCGGTTCGCCAACCACCCGGGCGCCTGCGCAAGCGGCTGAAGCGAAGCCGCGTCTGGCAGTGCGGCCTGTTGTCCGATGGTCATCGATCGGGCTCCGTCCCGGTTCGGCTACCGTGCCGCCATGTTGTTCGTCGAAGTCATCGGAGACAGGCCGCTGCCCGATTCGGTCGATCGGGACGATGTCGAGGACGCGATCGTGGAGGCGGTCGGCGAGGACGGTGAGGTTACCGGCGCGGGTGCCGGCAGCGGCAGGTGGCATCTCGACCTGGAGATTGGCGTCAACGACGCCGCCGCCCAGCGTGCGGGCCTGCTACGGGCGGCAAAAGCGTTGGTCAGGATGGACCTGGGTTGGGTACGCCTCCGGCCCGAAGGCGAGGTTGGTGCCAGGTCCACCGCCGACTTCGTCCGCTGAGCGGATAGCAGGGCGAGCCGATGAGGGCTGTCGGGCGACCTGACGTCGATGTCGTTACGAATGTTCCTCGGCTACCGTGCGGGGAATTTGGCGCTCGGCTCCAGCCACGCGGCGTCCGCGTCGGCGGATGTGTCGGCGGCCGCGCTGGTGGCCGGCGTTGTCGCGCTGGTCCGTGCCCGTTAGCCGGAGGCGGACGCCAATACGACCATCCAACGGATCATGTCCACTGCCACCGCCCTCGCCGACTCGCCTCCTCTGTACGGGCGCGGCCTCGTCAGCCCTGTGGCTGCGTTGACCGCCGACGTACCGCCTATCGCCGACAATCCGTTGGGACAACCAGGCGGTCAATCGAACGGCGACGGCAATCCCGGCGACGGTTGGCAGCTGTGGCTCGTCGGGGGAGTAGCGATGGTGGGACTGTCGATCCTGATCGCCGGCCTAGTGGCCGGACTGCTGTACCGGCGGCGGCGCGCCCGGTGACAGCGGGCGATGCTCGCGACGGAGGAATACTTGTCGGCCGTCCTCGCCGAAGCTGACCACCCGCCAACCCTGAGCCTCGAGTAGCTCGGCCGCAGCCATCGTGGTTTCGAGCGCGCGCGGACCCAGCCCGCCGAGGGTGCCGACGCAGACGAACGTCAGCGGGTAGCCGTGCAGTCGCACCTGCCCCGAGAGGATGTCCGTGGCGTTGAACCAACGGGGGGGTGGTGGCAGCGCTGGCATCGACATTCATTCAGGTTAGACGTGTGGGCGCATCGCCCCTAGTGTGCCGAGTCGTTCAGGCATGGTGTCGACTGTCGGCCGGTGCGGGTGCGCACGGGCCTCGTGAGTATTGGTGGGCGCGGGTGCCTGTCCGGGTGCCGGCCTGGTGGAAACCCGGCCGCGGGCACTGGCTCCTCGCCCGCCGCAGCATCACCACGGGCCAGATCGCCTACCACGTCCTGCTACGGCTCCCGTCGCACCCGCCTGGTCGACCACGCCCGCGTCGCTGGTGCCCGGTGGGCAGTCGAGGAATGCTTCCAGCAGGCGAAGAACGAGGCTGGTCTGGACGAGTACCAGGTGAGGGACTGGCGGGCCTGGTACGCCCACATCACCCTCGCGGTGGCTGCCTACACCTGGCTGGTCATAGCCCGATCTCTTGCCGTAAAAGGGGAACCGCCGCCAGCAACGGCATGGTGATCGGCTACACCCTACCGGAGATCCGACGACTGCTCACCGCACTGACCGTGCGACAACCCCGGCCACCGCAACAGTTGTGGGCCTGGTCCCGATGGCGCCGACGACGCCAGTACCAGGCCAGACTCTGCCACTACCGACGACACGGCTACCCCTGACACTGCCGTTGCAGTACTTAGAGCAGATCAAATGGAAACCCACAGCCGAACTCCGGGGGCGCCAGACCCGTTGGCGGCACGCGTTCGTACACATGTGCTATGTGCGGCCTTCTCGAATCCGACCTACTCTCCCTGGTGACCGCCGCCGCGCCATTGGCCGTGGCTTCGCGACGGCGGTCTATCGCCCCATCCAGGGATTTCAAGAGGGAGCAACGTGGCAATTCTAGTGACCGGTGCGACCGGCAATGTGGGTCGCCAGGTGGTGGACCGGCTGGTAACGGCCGGGCAGACGGTACGCGCGATGACCCGCGAGCCCGGAGCCGCGCGCCTCCCGGACGGTGTCGAGGTGGTCCAGGGAGATTTTCTGCGGCCGGAGACCTGGGCGGCGGCGCTCGACGGAGTCGAGCGCGTCCACCTGTTCCCGTTCGCCTACTACGCCCCCGACTCCGGCGACGGATTTCCCGGCTTTGTCGGGGAGGCGGTGCAAGCGGGCGTCCGCAGGTTCGTCGTCCACTCTGCCGCCGCAGCGGGACTCCCGGCCGACGCCGGGGGCGGCAGCGACGCGCTGCGGCGGCATCTGACCGAGGAACGGGAGGCGCACCGAGGGCTGGAACTCGCGGTGGAGGCCTCCGGCGCCGAGTGGACCCACGTGCGGCCAGGGCTGCTCGCGGTCAACGCCCTGCGCTGGGCCGAGCCGATCCGCGCCGAGCGGGTCGTGCGCGAGCCGTACGCCACGGCCGGCTATCCGTTGGTGCACGAGGCCGATGTCGCCGACGTGGCGGTCGCGGCGCTGCTGACGGACGATCACGTCGGCGCCGCGTACACCCTCACAGGTCCGGCAAAGGTCTCCCAGGTGGAGCAGGTGGTGGCGATCGGTGCCGCCATCGGCGTGGAGGTCCGGTTCGAGGAGCTGGATCCGGCCGAGGCGCGTCTCCAGTGGCTCCGGGCCGGCTATCCCGAGGAGAGCGTCGACTGGATGATCGCGTTGCTCGCCGACGCGGTCGAGGGGACCAGGGTGCTCCCACCGACGGCCACCATCCAGCGGGTGACCGGCCGACCGCCGCGTACGTTCGCGCAGTGGGCCGTCGACCACGCGGCCGACTTCCGGGTCCACCACCCGGCCGGCTTCCGCACGGCGTCCCGGACGGAGGTCGCGGCATGACGATCCTGGTCACCGGCGCGACCGGCGCGGTGGGACGGCTCGTCGTCGCCGAACTACTGAACGCCGGGCAGCACGTCCGCGCGCTCACCCGTACGCCGGCGGCGGCGAACCTGCCCGACGGGGTCGAGGTGGTTGGCGGCGATCTCGAGGATCCGGCCTCGCTGGAGGGCGTCTTCGACGGCGTCGACCGGATGTACCTGTTTCCGATCGGGCGTACGGCCCGGGAGGTCGTCGCCGCAGCCAAGCAGACCGGGGTACGCCGGATAGTGGTGCTCTCCGGGGCGATGGCCGGCAGCGACGACGGCCCAGGCGGCTACCTGCCCGTCGAGCGCGCCGTCGAGGATTCCGGTCTGGAGTGGACACACGTCCGGCCGGGCGAGTTCGCGCTGAACTGGCTGGGCTGGGCGGCGGCCATCAAGGCCGAGCGGGTCGTCCGCCGCCCGTACGGCGGCGCGGTGACCCAACCCACCCACGAGGCCGACGTCGCCGCGGTGGCCGCGACAGTTCTCGTCGAGGACGGTCACGCCGGCCGGAAGTACACCCTCGCCGGGCCCGAGGCGCTGACGACGGTCGCCCAGGCTCACGCGATCGGCGCGGCGATCGGCGACGAGGTCCGGTTCGAGGAACTGGATCCCGTCGAGGCCCGTGGGCAGTGGATCCGGGACGGCTATCCGGAGGCGTTCGTGGACTGGATCTTCATGCTCTGGGCGGAGTCCGCGCGGCACCCGGAGCCGGTGAACGAGGAGTGGGCCAGTGTCGTCCCACGACTGACCGGCCGGCCCGCCCGTACGTTCGCGGAGTGGGCCACGGACCACTCGGCGGATTTCCGGTAGGCCGAGGGTGGGAGCGGCGGTGACCGAAAGCGCCGCACCGCCGCCCCCACGACATTGGCAGGACTTCCGCCGCCGGCTTGCAAGGCGTACGGCGGACTCCCGACCCACCCTCACGCCCGGCCGGCCAGAAGGCACTGATGCCGGCACACCCGGACGACGACCGCGACCTCTCCGAGCTGCGAGACGCGATCGAGGAGTCCTCCCCCGAACCGAGGGTGTTGCTGATCGGCTACGCCTGCAACTCGGATCAGGGCCTGCTGCGGATCTCCTGGGGCGAAGCGGCCCTGGGCCGGGACAACCTACTGCACTGGGGACACGTCGACGACCTGCCGGTGCCGGCTGTCTCGGCCGACGGTCGACGCGGCTGGGCCGCCTGACCCAGGTGACCATGAGGATGCCGACAGCATAGACATTCGGCGATATTGTCGTTTCCGAACACTGGCCGGAAAGGTTGATCTGGATTGCAGACCGAGGTGGTGTTGGTCCGGCACGCGATCTCCGTACCGCGAACGGCGGACGGCCCGGACGAACTCACGCGACCGCTCGCCCTCGACGGTCTTCGGCAGGCGCTCGCCCTGGCTGAACCGCTTGTCGTGCCGCGTCCGGCGGCGGTGTGGTCGAGCCCGTACCTCCGCGCGATCCAGACCGTCGCACCGACGGCTCACTCACACGGGCTCGAGGTGCAGACCCGGTGGGAGTTGCGCGAGTGGGACGACGGCTTGGCGTTCACCGACGACTGGATCCCGCATTACGAGCACAGTTGGGCCGATCCCTCGTTCGCGCGGCCCGGTGGAGAGAGCATGGATCAGCTGACCGGCCGTGCTGTTGCCGCGCTACGGACGCTGGCTGGCCGGTACGCCGGCAAGCGGGTGCTGGTCGGCAGCCACGGCACCTTCGTCTCCCGGGCGCTGTGCGGGTTCGGCGCGGCCGTGGACCGGCACTTCTGGCAGCACATGCCGATGCCGGCGATCTACTGTCTACGCTTCGTCGCCGGTGCCCAGCAGCCCGAGGTGACCGGGCCGGGCCTGGGCGGCGTCCCGCTTCGATGATGTCGAAGTACGGGGCCATACTCGTACGGGTGAACGTCATCGAGCGCAGTGTCGTGCGGGTCGTGGTCCTCGACGCGCTCGGTCAGGTGCTGTTGTTCCACACCCGCGATCCCACCTACCCGGAGCTCGGCACCTGGTGGGAACTGCCCGGCGGCGGGATCGAGCCGGGCGAGACGGTTCCCGAGGCGGCGATCCGGGAGCTGGCCGAGGAGACCGGCATCGCGATCAGCTCGGAGCAGGTGGGCGCGCCGACCTGGCGGCGACGGGCGACGTTCCGCTATCGCGGCAAACGGCTGCTGAACAACGAGGTGGTCGTGGTGGTACGGCTGTCGGTGGCCGGTCCACCGGTGGACGGTGCGGCCCGGGTGGGGTTCGAGGACGAGGACTACTTCGACTACCGCTGGTACCCGATGACCGAGATCGTCGGCAGCACCGACAGGTTCTACCCGGGGCGCCTGCCGGAACTACTCGGGCCGTTCCTCGACGGCGAGGAGATCGACGAACCGTTCGAACAGTGGTCCTGAGCGGCCCATGGCCAGGCGACTCCTCGGCCGGGCGTCAGTCCATTTCGGGCAGGACCAGGGTCAGCGCGAACACCCACATCAGGATGGCCGAGGCGACGATGAACAGGATGATGTACGTCTCGTACCAGCGGACGAGGTTTCTGTGCCGGGGCGGCTTCCGGAACCCGGGCCGTACGGCCTCGTCGGTCAGTTCGCACTCCTCCCGGCGGTAGTCCAGCCAGTTGAGGATGCCGACGAAGATGAGCAGCGTGGTGAAGGCGGCCACGAGGGTGATCAGGCACAGTATGCCGATGACTCCGGCGCGGGCCGTCTCGGCGCTGATCTCCCACTTTCGGAAGCCCACGAAGACCGCCAGCGCGCCTCCGGCGAGCGTCGTCGCGAGCGCCTGGTAGATGGCCAGGAACCGGTAGACGTTCTCGTTGCTGGCGTGCAACTGCTGGAGGATGTACTTGTAGCGTTCGAGGTGGAACTCGGCGACGGCGTTACTCTGCGGCTCGGTCATCGTCTGCTCGCACACGGAAGAGACATGGGACGGCGGCTCCACGAGTCGCGGGCACGGGTCGTTCGACCATAGTGGCAACCGCCGCATAACGGTAGCGAGGCGACAGGTCGCCCTTCCTGGCCGTACGCCTGCCGAAACTGTCGTTCGGTGACGTGTCGTACAAGATCGGAGCACCTGATCCGCTTCGGAATGGTGACGCCGGTAGTGGCCGCCGCGCGTTTTCAGGGGCGGGTCCGCTGGGTACCGACTGATCAACCGCTGGTAACCGCAGCGCGTGTCGAACGAAGGGGTCAGCCAAGATGGTCATGGACAGCTCGTGTCGCGTCACCGGATCCGTACTCGTCGAGGGCGAGGCGCGGCGATGAGCGGCGCCCGAGGGAACCCGGCCACGGTGGCGGACTGCCTGCGGGTCGGTGCCGGCTTCTCGCAGGGCGACCGTAACTGGATCGCCGAGCAGTTCACTCCCCTGGACGCGCGGCTGGCCGCCTTCCCGGCCGACGGCACCGAACTCGAGGTGTCGGTGAAGGACCGGGAGGCCAGGGGGCAGAAGATCACCCTGGAGTGCTGGATCGCCGGCCGCTCGAAGATCGTCACGACCTCGTCCGAGGAGGATCTGAGGGCCGGTCTGCACGACGTCCGGGACGACCTCCGGCGTCGGCTCAACGACGCGAAAACTCGGCAGGAACCCCGACACAACCGGCATCTGCGCGACACCGGGCTGCCCGAGCCGACCCCGGTCGACGAGGCCGCCACGCCGGCCGGCGACGAACCGACGGGCGGGGCCGAACCCACCGCCTGAGTACCTGTCGTCCGAGTACGTGTCGTCCCGCCGGTCACGCCGCGACCGGCGGGACGGCGGCAGGTCCGGACCAGGCGTATCAGCGGATCGTCGTGGACCTGACCGTCGGTGGTGCGTTCCGGGCCGATGGCGTCGGGCCGGTCACGTCTGGGCCGTCCCCAGGTGCACTCTCGCTTCCTCGACCTGCCGCCGGATCGCCTCGGCGCCGCTGGCCTCGGCGATCGAGCCGGCCTCCTCGATCAGCGCCAACCCGTCATCCCGGCGGCCCTGGGCGGCCGCGACGTAGGCCAGCCCGACCAGGTTCGCGGCGACACCGGGCAGAAGCCCGATCTCCCGTCGAAGCCGCGTGGACTCTTCCAGACGCTCGCGCGCGGCGGCCAGTCGGCCGGCGGTGTGGTCCGCGTACCCGAGATGCCGCAGCGCGTACGACATCGTGAGCTTGTCGCCGACCTGCGCCGCGAGCTCGTACGACCGCTGTAGAACCGGAACCGCCGTGTCGTCGTCCCGCAGCGACATCTGGTGGTACGTGCCGACCCAGAACAGCGCCTCGCCCTCGCCTCGTACGTCGCCGAGGCCTCGGTAGAGGTCGGCGGCACGCTCGAACGACGCCAGCTCGGCCGGGTTCTCGGTCCGCCGCTCCCGAGAACGGGCCTGCATGATCCGGCCGCGCGCCACGGCGAGATCGGCCTCGACCGCGTCCAGCTCCCGCGCCGCCGTGTCCAGTGTGGCCATGTCGCCCACGAAGACGGCCCGGTCGCATGCCTGCCTGGCTCGTTCGATCCGGTCCTCTGCGCCCATCGTCTCCCCGGCCAGCCAGCTGTGCTCGCGTGGCCCAATGTCCCAGACCACACCATCCGAGGATGCCCCGACCGCCTTGCCGGCATTCGCTGGCCTGAAGAGCCGCGGCCCGCTGAGGTAAGTGGATCGGAGCCCTCGAGCGTGTATGGGGCGTGAGGCAGTTGGAGTTCACAGAGTTCTACCAGGCCGAGCGGGACAGGTGCCTGCGGGCGGTACTGGCGGTCGTGGTTGACCGCCAGTTGGCCGAGGACCTGGTGTCCGAGGCGTTCACGCGTGCGTGGATGTCGTGGCAGAAGGTTCGCCGGCATCCGGCACCGCGAGCGTGGATCGTGCGTACCGCGCTGAACCTCCGGGTCTCGTGGTGGCGTCGACGACGACGGGAAGTGGAACTGGGCAACGCGTACGAGGTCGCGGACGCCACCGGCAGCGATCCGGCCGTGGATCCCAAACTGCTGGCCGTGCTGCGTCAACTACCGCAGCGGCAGCGGGAGGTGGTGGTCTTCCGGGTCCTGCTCGACCTCGACACGGAGGCCACGGCCCGGGCGCTCGGGATGGCCCGGGGAACCGTGACCGCCCATCTGTCACGCGCGGTCGCGACGCTTCGCGGCCAACTCGTCACCGAACAGAGCCGAGAGGGTGGATCATGAACAACTACGACACGGGCACGCCAGAGGTGCTGGACGTACTGAAGGAGTCGCTGGACGGGGTCACCATGGGTACGCCGGTCGAGCAGATCATGGCTACGGGCCGTACCCGCCTGAACCGCCGCCGCCTGGCGGGCGCCGCGACGGCCCTGGTCGCGGTCGCTGGCGTCGCGCTCGGCGTGGCGACGTACGCCAACCCGCCGGCGGCGCCGCCCGGCGCGTCGGACGGCAGCACCCTGCAGATCCAGACGGTCGCGTACACCGTCAACAAGAACCAGGACGGCACGGTCAAGGTCACCTGGGACAAGCAGCGCTACTTCGACGACCGGGAGGAATTGCAGGCGGCGCTGCGCGAGGCGGGCTTCCCGGTGCTCATCAGGGAGGGTGAGTTCTGCAAGGGCCCGGACGACGACGGGACGCTGGACCCCGGCGGCACCGGGCCCGGGGTCGAGCGTGTGATGAAGGGCAGGTCCGAGACGGACGGCAAGGTCACGCTCGTTTTCGACCCCTCGGCGATGCCGGCCGGGAAGCAGCTGTTCATCGGGTACCTGAACCCGGCCCAACTGGCCGTGACGCACGGTTCTCCCGGGTCCGTCGAGCGCCTGATCTCCACCGGGGTGCCGCTGACCTGCACGACCGACGCGCCGCCTCCGCACCCGCGCAAGGGTGACGGCCAGCCGCAGAGCCCGAAGCCGTCGAAGGGGACGGAGCACCGCTGAGTCCAGCAGGAGCGATGGCCTGACAGGGGTCCGGGGACCCACTGTCAGGCCATCGCCCGACGTTCCCGCCGAGGTGTTACCCCGAACCTCCCGAGGTGTTACCCCGAACCTCAGACCTCCGGAGCCGGCTTGCGCGCCAGCACGAAACCCTGCGGGGTCTTGTCCACGCCGTCGCGCTCCCGTACCACCGTCGCCCACAGGTCGAAGCCGGCGTCGCGGAGCAGTTGGACGATGTCGTTCGGTTGCTGCCGGTACCAGTCGCAGTTGATCTTCTTGCCGAAGACCTCGTCGAGGTGGAACCGGTCGTCGCCGACCTGGAAGGCGAGCATCAGCAGCCCGCCCGGCGCCAGCACCCGGTGGAACTCGGCGAAGACCTCGGCGCGGCGCTCCCACGGAACGTGGATGACCGAGTAGTACCCGAGCAGGCCGCCGAGCGACGCGTCGGGCAGGTCGAGGGCCAGCATCGAGCCCACCTCGAACCGCAGGGCCGGGTAGGTGCGGCGGGCGTGGTCGATCATCCCGGGCGACAGGTCGATGCCGAACGCGTCCAGCCCCAGCTTCTGCAACACGATCGTCACCCGGCCGGGTCCGCAGCCGACGTCGGCGACCGGGCCGTTCCCGCCGGCGCGTACGAGTTCCGCGAACGTGGCCAGCAACGCCCGGTCCAGGGGCCTGCCGTCCAGGTCCGAGCCGAACATGTCGACGTACTCGTTGACCGTGGCGTCGTAGGAATCCCGGGTGTCGGCGAGAAACTGTGTGTCGGACATGGCGGTCGAGACTAGTGGTTCGAGCCCGACAGTTCGACGTCGGCGGACCGGCGGATGATGGACGCCGCGTACCAGCCGCGGCCCGGCGACCTCCGAGGAGCGCGATCATGGATGAGACTCCGAGTCGACGCCGCTTCCTCCAGGGTGCCGGACTGGTCGGGGCCGGACTTGTCGGCGGCGGCACGGCGGCCGGGGCGCTTCTTCCGGCCCTGGACCTGACCGGATGGACCGGCGACCGTACCGGCGACGGCTACGATTCCGCGTCGCCCCGGTTCACCCTCGCCGTCATCCCGGACACCCAGTATCTCTTCGACGGCGACCGGGGCGATCCGGCACCGCTGGCGGCGACACTGAGCTGGATTCTGGACCACCGGGCGGACCGGAACATCGCCTTCACCGCCCACCTCGGCGACATCGTCGAGAACGCGGCCGCCGCCGAACTGGCCGAGGCGGGCCAGGTCTTCGAGGTCTTCGACCAGCACCGGGTGCCGTACAGCGTGCTGGCCGGGAACCACGACATCGACGCCTCCGCCACTGACCAACGTGGACCGAGCCCGTACCTCGACGTCTTCGGGCCGCACCGGGTGGGCCGGTTGCCGACGTACGGTGGTGGCACGCCGGACGGCTACAACACGTACCACCGCTTTCCGGCCGCCGGACGCGAGTGGCTGCTGCTCGCGCTCGACTGGCGGCCCTCGGACGGCACCCTCGACTGGGCCCGGTCGGTGCTCGCCGCGCATCCGCGTACCCCGGCGATCCTGACCACCCACGACCTCGCGGACTCCGACGAGACCGGCGTCGCCTGGCTCTCCGAGCATGGCCGGCGGCTCTGGGACGGGCTGATCGCGGAAAGCGACCAGATCTTCCTCACCATCAACGGGCACTACTGGCCGCCGGGACGCCTCGTCCGGCGCAATGCCGCCGGCCGGGACGTGCACGTGCACATCACCAACTACCAGGACCGCTACCACGGCGGTGCGGCGATGCTCCGGCTCTACCACTTCGACCTGGCCCGCGACACGATCGACGTCGAGACGTTCTCGCCGTGGATCCTCGGCCAGCGTCCGGAGCAGCGGAACGCGCTCGCGCGACGGGAGGTCGAGCTGACCGACCCGGCAAACCGGTTCTCCCTCGCCATCGACTTCGCCGACCGGTTCGCCGGGTTCGCCCCGGTCGCCCCACGCCCGCCGCGCGACCCGGCCGCCGTACTGGTCGACGGCACCGTGGCCTACTGGCGGTTCGACCGGGGCGGAGCCGACGGGGCCGCCGTACCGGACGACGTCCGGATCGACGACCTCTCCGGCCGGGGCAACCATCTGACCCGGGTAACCCTTTCCGGCAGCGGCCCGGCGGCGCTGCGCTGGTCGACCGGGCACCATCCCGACCAGCCGGCCCACGCGAGCCTCTTCTTCGACGGAAGCAGGCAGTCCGAGGAAGGCGGAGGCAGGAAACCGGCACGCGGCGCCTATCTGCGTACGGTCGACGGGGCGCCGCTGAACGCGGCGACGTTCGACCAGGGTTACACCGTCGAGGCGTTCGTCAGGCTGCCGGCGGACGTCCGGTCCACCGGCGACCACGGCTACATGAGCATCCTGAGCCGGTTCGGTGCCGGCCGGGACGCCGGAAAGCTCGGCGGCGACCCGGCGGCACCGATCGCGACACTCAGCATGTCCGACGGGATGGCGGTGCTGTGGGCGGTCTTCCCCGCCGAGCAGCCCGGCCGGGTCGCCAACTGGGGCCACGAGATGCGCGCCGACGAGTGGTTCCACGTGGCCGTGGTCAACGACGGCCGGCACAGCACGCTCCACATCGACGGGATCAGACTGCTCCGCAACCCGTCGGCCGGGGCGACCGGGCTGGCCACCACCGGCGAGCCGTGGCTCGTCGGCGCCCACCATCACAACCGGATCGTCGAGCAGGGCTTCTACGGCTGGATCGGCGACATCCGCATCGTCGACCGGCCGTTGCCGCCCAGCGGTTTCCTCCGGGCGTGACCCGACAGGACCACGAGCCTCCGGGGCCGCTGTCGATACCCCTTGCCGGTCCGCTGACCTACTCGTTGGGCGCGGTGAAGGTCACCGTCTCGGAGGGGGCGGAGTAGACGCCCGCCTGGTCGACCGCGCGTACGTAGACCTCGTACGTATTGCCGGGAGAGACGGCGAAGGTGACGGTCCGGACGTCTGCGGCGGGGTTCGAGACGCCGAGGGTGCCGCCGTTGACGTACGTGAAGTACCGGGAGATCGGGAAGTCGCCGGGCGTCGATGCCGACCACGACAACGTCGACGAGGTCGGGGTGAGCGTGCTGACGGTCAGGTCGGACGGCGGGGACGGCGGCACCGACGGGACGGTGGTGACGGTGCCGCGGGCGGACGTGGCCGAGCGCGGTGTGCCGTCGGTGAAGCGGACGACGACGATGAACGTGTAGCTCGTGCCCGGCCTGAGCCCCGTGAGCCCCACACTTGTCGTCGACGGGCCCGTGCTCGCCCGGACCTGGATCGGCTGGGTCGGGGTCGCGGGCGGGGCGATCAGGTCGTAGCCGGCGATCCGTTCAGGGGCGACCGCCGGTGGTCGCCACGAAACGGTGGCGGTGGTGGCCGTGACGTCGGTCGCCACCGGCGGGCCGGGCACGATCTCGCTCGGCAGGGTCGTGATGTTCACCGGCGCCGAGGCCGGCCCGTGGACGCCGGCGGTGTCCCGCGCCCGCACGTACAACTCGTAGGACGTGGCCGGACGCAAACCGCCGATCGGCACGAAGACCCACACGCTGGTCGTGGTGGCGACCAACTGGTCCGGGTAGATCCAGCCTGGCCGGCGGGCGTAGACCTCGTACACCGCGATCGGGTTGCTGCCCACGGCGGCCGGCATCCAGGCCAGGTCGACGGTGGTGGCGGAGAGGAACTGCGTGCCGGCGGCCCGTGGGGCGCCGGGCGGGGTCACCGGCGCGCTCGCCTGTGCCGGCGCCGGTCCGGCGGTCACCAACGCGAAGGCGAGTGCGATGCCGAGCAGATGCCTGTGGCCCATCCCGACATGCTCCGCCCCCCATTGAACGATGTCAATCGATGGGGGGCGGAGCATGTCGACCAGCTCTCCGGACGGCGTGCCTAGAAGGTGTAGCTGGTCAGGTACTCCGGAACGACGATCCTGCTCTTCGGGGCGGCCCTCCGGACCGCCTCGACCATGGCGTCGAGGCGCAGGCGGTCGGCCGGCGCGACCTGCGGCGGATTCCGCAGCGGCGTCTCGAAGTTGTCCCAGTGCACCGGTACCACGATCTCCGGCTGACCCAGGGCGTCGAGCAGCCGGGGCACGTACTCGTGGGTGGCGTCGCTGGACGCCATCGCGATCATGGCGACGTCCGGGGCCAGGCCGGCGACGTTCCGTTCCACGAAGTCGCTGCCGCCCATGAAGAACACCGCCGGCCCGTCCTTGACCGTCAACTGGTAGGCGAGCGTGTCGCCTTCGGGCAGGTCGGCGATGGTGTGCGGCTTCCGTGGCGGGCTCAGCCGCACCCCGGGAAAGGCCATCGAGTACGACGCGTTCCGGCTGTGCAGCGAGGCGACCACCTCGACGCTGTAGTCGCCGAAGTCGAGGAACTCCCCGCCCTTGACCGGACTCAACTGCGCCGGCGGCGTGCCGTACGCCAACCCGAGCTGGTACGCCGTCATCGTGCCGAACACCCGCGCACCACTGGTCGCCGCGATCCTCGGTACGTCGTTGAAGTGGTCCCAGTGGGTGTGCGTCACCAGCACCGTCTCCGGCCGACCCGCGTGCTCGGCGACGGTGTCGACGTCCACGGTCAGCTTGGTCGCCTGGTTGAACGCGCCCTTGAACAGCCCGGTGTCGAACCGGCTGAGGTAGGGGTCGACGAGCACAGTCCGGGCGCCGATGTCGATCCGCCAGCCGGACGTACCGAACCAGCGGAACGTCGCGACCGCGTTCCCGCCCCGGCTCCCGCCTCCGGTCCTGCTCCGGTTCGCCGCCAGCGAACCAGAGGCGGAACCAGAGGCGGAAACAGACGCGGACGCGGATGTCGACAGCCCGGCCACCGAGGTCAGGGCGGCGGCGCCGACGGCGGCGGTCCGGAGCAGGTCCCGGCGGTCGATTCGAGATTCGGGCATGGCTGTGCCCTCCGATCGTTGTGCGAGTTGAGCGGTCGAATGCCGTCGAAACCACATCATCGGCGGACCGGCCCCGTCCAAGACCATCCGCCGGCCCGACCGATATGCGTTCGGATATCGGCCCTGCTCACACCGGGTGGGCGGGCACCGTGCCGGGCCGAAAAATCGTTCGTCGACGCCCGTCGCGTCCCGGACACTCCGTCCCACACCCGATCAGCCGTCGCAGCGTGGTGGCGAAATGCCGTCGGTTCTGTCCGCCCGGCCAGGTTGAATGGGCACGCGGACGACCGACGGATGGTGGTGGCATGGCCGAGGAGCAGGCGCAGGAGCAGGCGCGCGAGCGGGTGCGGATCGAGCCGTGGAGCGAGGACGACCTCGACCTGCTGCGCCGGATCAACTCTCCGGAGATGAAGCGGCACCTCGGCGGCCCGGAGACCGACGAGCAGGTGCTCGCCCGGCACGAGCGGTACGTCCGGTTCGCCGACTCCGGTCAGGGGTGCATGTTCCGGGTCCTGGCGCTGCCGGAGGCCGTACCGGTGGGGAGTATCGGCTACTGGATCCGCCTCTGGCACGACGAGAAGATCTTCGAGATGGGCTGGAGCATCCTGCCGACGTACCAGGGAAGGGGGCTGGCGACCGCGGCGCTCGCCGCCGTGGTCGACGTGGTGCGGGCCCGGCGGACCTACCGGTACGCCCACGCGTTCCCGTCGGTCGACAATCCCGCCTCGAACGCGGTCTGCCGCAAGGCCGGTTTCCTACTTCTCGGCGAGACGGAGTTCGAGTTTCCACCGGGCCGGCCGATGCGCTCCAACGACTGGCGCCTCGACCTCACCGCGCCCACACCCGGCTGATCACCCGCCCGTCGCTCGGTTAGGACCTGCGCCGATCGGTGTACCAGACGAGACCTTTTGCCGGAACCCCGAGTTCCTCGGCATCGAAACTGATACCCACGACCATGCCGTCGTCGTTCATGCCCGTCGCGTGGCCGGTGTTGTCGTTGGCGCCGAAGACGTCGAGTTGGGTCACCACGCCCCGCCGCCACACGTACCCCCGCAGGCCGGACGGTCCGACGAGGTTTCCCGTCACGTCACCGCGTTCGTTGATCGCGGCGGCCGTGGACGAGTGCACGCCGGGGAGGTCGCCCAGGTCGGTCAGAACGCCACGGTGCCAGAGGTACGCCCGATCAGCCCGGTTGGCGGAGATGCCGGTGAAGACGACCTGTCCACGGTTGTTGACGTCGATCGACCCGAGCGGCGGTGACGAGTTCATCTCCCCCAGCAGGGTGCGCACGCCGCGGTCCCAGAAGAAGACGGACGCGTTCCGGTCCACCGGGTTGTCGGTGCCGACGATCTGCCCGAGGTCGTTGAGGTCGTACAGCCGGGCGTCGTGGCCGCCGAGGTCACCCAGGTCGGTCAGCCCGCTGCGGTCGTCCCACAGGAGGATCCGTAACGGCGGCATGGCGCCCGGTGGCGGCGGCTCGTCGCTGTTGTAGGTGGCGGCCACCTGGCCCCGGTTGTTGATCCGGGCCGTGCTGTACCCCATGTCGACGGGGCCGGGCGTCGGCACCCTGGTCATCACGCCGCGCCGCCAGACGAAGTAGGAGTTCGCTCCGTCGGCGGTGTTGCTGACGCCGACCACCTCGCCGCGCTCGTTGATGCCCAGGGCAGCGCTGTTCGCGCCGCCCAGCGTGCCGAGGTCGGTCATCACGCCGCCCTGCCAGACGAACCCGTGCAGGTCGCCCGACGGAGTACCGCTCTGGCCCACGACCTGACCGCGTCCGTTGATGTCCCGGGTGATGACCGAGGAGCCGTCGAGGCCATCGATCTCTGTCAGAACGCCGCGCTGCCACAGGGCCAGGAGGCTGAGGACCTGCCCCCGGTTGTTCACCTGTTGCGGCCAGCCGAGTGATATCCGCACCGGAGCGATCGACCGGTGCGCCAGGGTGCCACGTTCGCCCGCGTACGCCGGCTGGCCGTTCGCTCCGAGGACTCCGACTCCGGCCACCATCGTGGCGGTCAGGACGAATCCAACTCCCTTACGCGATCGTTCACACACCGAAAGTCACCTTCTTGATCGCCGTGGACGTGCCGGACGCGATCCGGCTCGATGCTGAGGGCGACGTGCGGCTGATGCCGTACGGGTCGCCGGGTTGACCACCGCAGCGGCGAGCGCGACGACCGGCGCAGCCGTGCGTCGGGTTCCGGCCACCGACGGCTTCGCGCCATGTCGAAACGCGACCGGGGTCCGGAGTCGCGGGGATATCGCTCATGGTGCGCGGACGCCGGAGGCGGCACAAGGTGCTGGCCATGCCAGGTCACCACGGGTACGCAGGCGATTTGTCGCTTCACCGCGTACCGTCGGCGGTTGGTCGTCCCGTTGGCTCCACCGGACCTGGGACGTTCTCGGTTACTCACCGCATACAGGTGAGCCGACCTCGGATCCTGTCGGACATCGGATAACGCCGCCATGCGGATACCTGCTATGCCGGACGTCGTCGGATCGATTCCTCCACCAACCGTTTCTTGACCGGAATCGGGGCGGGTGGTGCGTCAGGATCGACGCACGGCCGTCAATCCGGCACCCCATGCCCGTCCTGCTCAAACGTTCTGGTGACCCTGCTGGCGGTGTCCTGTGTGGTCGCGGCGGCCAGCGGCTACCGGGTGTACCGGAGTCTCACGGACGCCGCCGGATCGGTCCAGCGCGTCGGCGACCGTCCCTCCGGATCACCGATGCCAGTGGTGCCGTCCGGACCCGGGAACTCCTCCTGGTCAAGGAGGGCGGCCGGTGGCGCCCCTGCCCGTGAGGACGGTGCCGACGGGGCTGGCGGCGGCACGGCGGCGCAGGTCACCCGCCCCGCTCGGTGGCGACCTCGGTGAGCGGGGCGGTCGGCGCCGTCGAACCGGTGCGGGACAGCGGCGCCGGTCAGCCGACCGACGCGGGAGCCATCTCCGCGACGGTCAACTCGACCGGAGCCGGCGTCTTCGCCTCGACGGCGGCCCGTTTGCGGGCCCGGTGCGCCGCGACGTGCGAGCGGGTGGCGCAGCGCTCCGAGCAGAACCGGCGGCAGCAGTTCGACGACGTGTCCAGGTAGACGTTGCCGCACCGGTCGTCCGCGCAGAGGCCGAACCGCGCGCTGCCGTACTCGCAGAGCCAGACCGACAGACCCCAGACCGCGCCGGCCAGGTACTCGGCACTGACCGAGGCGCCCCGGCTGGTCACGTGCATGTGCCAGTCCTTGGCGTCGTGACCGGAGATGCGTGGCTGAACTGGGTAGTTCTCCAAAAGCGAATTCAGTTCGGTCACCGCGTCGGCGTCCCGGCCGGCGGATCCGAATTCGAAGACGTCTCGGAGTCGTTTCTGGGCTCGGCGGAAGGCGGCGACATCGCGTTCGGTCACCTCATCGCGCATCCAACCGTGCTCCTCGGGAAAAACGGCCCGGAGGTCGTCGAGGTCGTCGAGTCGCGCGTTGACGAGATCAACCCCGGTCCGGGCGTACGCGTCGAAGTTCACCCGACAACCGTAGACGACTCACGGCTCCCGTGGCGCGTCCACGTAGTGGGGAAGGAACCGCGCGTAGCCATCGGTGATCAGGCTCCTGCTCTCCCGGATGCCCGCCCCGGCCGACTCTCCGGCGACCACCCAACTGCCCAACACCACATGGTTATCCGAAAACGACGGTAGTGCGCGGAATTCCTGGTAGCACCATCCCTCGTCACCGTAGATCCCGGGATTGTTGATCTCTCCCGCTCCGGTGACGATCCGGACCGATCCACCCTCCCGGCCCAACAACGGCTTGACCACGTATTCGGTCATTCCCCGGGGCGAATCGAGGTACGCGGGCAGCAGGAACGGATGATCGGGATACAACTCCCAGAGCACCGCGAGCAGCGCCTTGTTGGACAGAAGCAACTTCCAGGCCGGCTCGATCCAGGTCGTCGGGGTGCCCGGGTCCAGCGCCGGCCGGCCGTACGGCTCGGCGAGCATCCACTCCCACGGATAGAGCTTGAAGCAGGTGAGGATCGGCGTACGGATCCCGTCCGGGCCCGCCGGAGCGGTGAACCGGCGGCCGTCCCAGCCGATCTCGAGCATCGGCAGCATCTCGGTCTTCAGTCCGGCCTGGTGGGCGGTCTCGGCGAGGTAGCCGGCGGTCATCTGGTCCTCGCCGGTCTCCTCCTCGTCCGACCAGGCCACGTGCAGCAGCGGGTCGTGCAGTCCGGCGCCGATCTTCCGCCAGGCCTCGACCAGCCGCTCGTGCAGGCTGTTCCACTGGTCCAGGGTGGGACGGGTGTCCTCCAGCCAGTACCACTGGATCACCGCCGCCTCGACCAGCGCGGTCGGAGTGTCCGCGTTGTACTCCAGCATCTTCGGCGGCCAGGAACCGTCGTACCAGAGGTCGAACCTGCCGTAGAGGGTGGGCGGCTGCTCCCGCAGCGACCGGGTGACCGCCTCGGCCGCCCAGGCCGGGATGCCGAACTCGGCGAACCGGTTCTTCGCCACCACGTGCTCGGCCGCCGCCACCGACATCCGGTGCAGCTCCTCGGTCGCCTCCTCCAGCCGGAGGACCTCGTCGAGCTCCATCCGGTAGCAGGCGCTCTCGTCCCAGTACGACATGAACCTGCCGTCCGGCAGTTCGGTGTCGGCGTAGACCAGACCCTGGCCACGAACGGTCGCCGACCAGTCCGGGCGGGGCGTGCTGCTCTCCCGCCGCACCGTCAACCGCCGCAGGAGGCGAGGTGGGTGCCGAAGCCGCTCTGGGTGGGTACCGCCGCGACCGGCTCGACGCCTCCGCCTCCGCCACCGACCCTGGCCTCGACCACACCCGCCGAGGCCGGGTCGGCGCTGGCGAGGGAGCGGTTCTTCGGCTTGGTCGACCGCGAGTCACAGTCGTCGTCGTCACCCACCTGGTTGCATCCGGTGAGGGTCAGGGCGAGCGCGGTGAGCGCACCCAGGTGCACGCTCGCGGACCGGAGACGCCGTCGCGATAGTTTTTCCACGAGATCGTTGTAACCGATGCGTGCCACCGCCCGATACCCCGGGGTGCGGCCCGATCCGGGTGGACGGGTGCGTCGAGGCGGCTTCCGGCGCCCCCGCCCCGACCTCCGGGCTCCCGGCGGCGCCGGCCGGCAGTCGGCGTCCCCGAGTACGGGGAACCGGCTGGCGTTACGCTCGGCTCATGCTCCGATCGGTCATCCTCGCCGCGTCCCGGTCAACCCGGTTCGAGCGGCTCGTCGAGACGGCCCCCTTCACCCGGGACGTCGTACGCCGGTTCGTCGCCGGCATCTCCACCGACGACGCGCTGCGCGCCACCCGCGCGCTGGTCGCCGATGGTCTGGCGGTCTCCATCGACCACCTCGGTGAGGACACCGTCGGCGGGGACCAGGCCACCGCCGTGCGGGACGAGTACCTGCGTCTGCTCGCCGGCCTCGCCGAGGCCGGGTTGACCCCGCCGGCCGAGGTCAGCGTCAAACTCTCCGCACTGGGACAGAAGTTCGACGAGCGGCTGGCCCGGGAGAACGCCCACGCGATCTGCGCCGCCGCGGCGGCGGCCGGCACCACGGTCACCCTCGACATGGAGGACCACACCACCACCGACTCGACCCTCGACATCCTGGCCGAGCTGCGCAAGGACTTCCCGGGTACGGGGGCGGTGCTCCAGGCGTACCTGCGGCGGACCGAATCCGACTGTCGGGAGCTGGCCACCCCGGGATCCCGGGTACGGCTCTGCAAGGGGGCGTACTCCGAGCCCGAGTCGGTGGCGTACCAGTCGGCCCGCGAGGTGGACAAGTCGTACGTCCGCTGTCTCAACATCCTGCTCTCCGGCTCCGGGTACCCGATGCTCGCCACCCATGACCCCCGGCTGATCGCGATCACGGAGGACCGGGCCCGGTGGTTCGACCGGGCGCCGTCCGAGTTCGAGTTCCAACTCCTCTACGGCGTACGCCCCGACGAGCAGACCCGGCTCGTCGAGGCCGGGCACACCGTGCGGGTCTACCTGCCGTACGGCACCGACTGGTACGGCTATCTGATGCGGCGGCTCGCCGAGCGTCCGGCCAACCTGGCGTTCTTCGCCCGCGCGGTCGCCACCCGGCGATAGGCGCATCCGGCTCCTCGGAGGTCTGGTCCTGAGGACCGTTCCCCCGGGGAACCGGATGCGCCCGCTTCGTCGTCGACGGTGGTGCTCGTACCGCTCACCGGACGTCGACCACCCGCTCCTCGTGTCGAGGATCAGGCGAAGCAGTTGTCGATGTCTTCCGGGCCGCCACAGTTGTCGGGCCGGTTCTTGATGATCAACGAATCGTCGTCCACCTTCACCTTGACGTCCTTGGCGAAGATGCCGCCACCCTTCTTGGTGGCGTCGTTTTCGGTGATCTTGACCCAGGACAGCTTCAGCGAGCCGCCCTTGATGGCGATACCGCCACCGACCGAGCGGGGACCGACAGCGCTGTTGCGGCTGATCTCGGTCTTCCGCACGATCACCTCGGACTTCTCCGCGAAGATCCCGCCGCCGTCACCACGGGTGGTGTTGCCGAGGATCTTGCTGTCATCCACCACGAGCAGGCCCTTGATGGTGGCGAAGCCACCGCCGTTGGCGGTCCCGAGGTTGTGGCTGACATTGAGGTGCCGAACCGTGAGGGTGGCGTCCTTGTTGAAGAGGCCGCCGCCCACCTTGGCGGTGTTGCCGTTGACCTCGCCACCGTCGATCTTCGTCCGGGCCGAGACGCTGGCGATGCCGCCGCCTTCGGCCGCGTTGTTGCGCTCGAAGGCACTCTTGTAGATGTCGGCCGCGCCCTGGTGGTTGGCGAGCCCGCCGCCAGCCCCGTAGGCACTGTTGTCGAAGAACTCCGACTTCTCCACGGTGAGGACGCCCCCGTTGAGGATGCCGCCGCCGTTGCCGGCCGAACTGTTGTCGACGAACTTGCTCTCCAGGACCGCCATGTGGCCGTCGTTGAAGATCGCCCCGCCGCCACCCTCCTTGGAGAGGGCGGTGCTGTGCGCGACGGTGATGCGCTTGACGACGGCGCTGGCGCCGTGGTCGACCGAGATCGCACCGCCGTCCGAGGCCCGACCGTTCTTCAGGAACACGTCGCTCAACTCCAACTCGCCACCGTCGCGGACGGTGAAGAAGCGGAAGTCCTTGGCGTACGAGTCCCGGGTGATGGTCGCGCCCTCGCCCTTGATCTTGATGGGCGTCTTGATGACCGGCAGACCCGAGTTGTCACCGTGCTTGCGGGTCTTGCCGCCTTTGCCGTCCTTGCCGTTGACACTGCCGGTGCCGTTGACACCGGTCGCGGTGCCGGACGGCGCCGGGCCACCCGCGGCGTCCACGGGAGCCTTGCCATCGTCCTTGCCGCCCTTGCCGTTGTGCTTCTCACCACTGTCGTCGTACGCGGTGAGCACGTACGTGCACTTCGGCGCGAGCTTGAGGCTGGCCCCACCCTCGGCGTTGGCGTGTACCAGCGCCGCGATGAGCTCGTCCGGGTCACAGGGAACGGACTTGACGTCCTTGTTCTCCTCGTCCGAACCGCACTCCCAGGCCGAGCCCTGGCTGCCGGAGCCACTTTCGCTCCCGCTCTCGGACCCGCCGTGCCAGCGCGAACCGTCCGAGCCGGGGGTCTCCCCGGACGAACCGTTCTCGCCGCCGCCCTGGGAGCCGCCCTCGGAGCCGCCCTGCCATTCCGAGCCGCTCTGGGACCCACCCTGGGATCCGCCCTGCGAACCGCCCTGCCAGGCGGAGCCGCCCTGCGACCCACCCTGGGAGCCGCCCTGCCAGGCGGAGCCGCCCTGCGAGCCGGAGCCGTGCGAGTCCTTGGACTCCTCGGGCTTGGCCTTCGAGTCCTTGGACTCCTCGGGCTTGGCCTTCGAGTCCTTGGACTCCTCGGGCTTGGCCTTCGAGTCCTTGGACTCCTCGGGCTTGACCTTCGGGTCCTTGGTCTCGGCCGGTCCGGCCTTCGGGTCCTTGGTCTCCGTGGGGCCGGCCTTCGGGTCCTTGGTCTCGGCCGGTCCGGCCTTCGGGTCCCTGGACTCTTCGGGCTTGACCTTCGGGTCCTTGGACTCAGCCGGTCCCGCCTTCGGGTCCTTCTTGTCCTCGTGCTTCTTGTCCTCGCGCTGCTCGGACCCGTCCTTGCCCTGCTCGGACCCGTCCTTGCCCTGCCACGAGCCGTTCCAGCCTCCGCTGTTCCCGGTGTCGCAGCCCTTGTCCTTCTCGCCGCCACCCTGCCAGCCGCTGCCGCCAGAGTTCTGACCCTCGTCCTGCCTGTCCTTCGGGTTCTCGTCGTGCTTGCCGGGATCCTTGCCGTTCTCGCCCTTGTCGTTGTCGAAGGCGACGACTGACAGGTTTCCCAGGTTCAGATCGGTCAGGCCCTTGTCGCCGGCCATCGTTGCCACGCCGGTCAGGCCACTCGCTCCGACCACCAGGCTGCCTGCGACGATGCCTCCGGCTAAGAACCACCGGGATCGCCGCCTTGTGGGCCGCGTTGTGGGCTGACCACCGGGATCCACATGGCTCCCTTGGAATTCGGACATCAAGCTCCCTGCCTTTCGAATACAAGACACGGCCGCACCAAGTGGGGCGCGGAGGGCTACAAATGGGTTGTAGCCACTGAATGTCACCGTACGGCGCCCTTCCGGGCATCGCGGGCTTACGTGAAGAAAACCCACTATCAAGTGGAATTAGGCCGCTGCGCGCTTGAAAAGTGCGATCCATATCGATGGCGGGCAGATCCCATCAATTCATTCCGGGCAAGGAAAAGCAGACGGTGAGTCGGAAGGACTTAATACCCGATACCTCAGAGACACCCCGGAAAGGTCGAATCCGTACATCCGTCGCGTCAAGGCACAGCCCACGTGAAAGGCGCCGTAGCCCGGTCAGGGATCCTCCGGATGGCGGACTCCCTTCCGACCGGGGAGACTGGCTCGGTGACGGCCGTTATCGACGACTACGTCTCCGCCGTGCGCTCGGGGCTGCGGGGATCCGCCCGACTCCGCGCGGACATGCTGACCGAGATCCGCGATGCGCTGGTCGACGCGGCGGAGAGTCACCAACGGAACGGGGTCGGTACGCCGGAGGCGGAGCGGCGCGCCGTACTGGAGTTCGGGTCGGCGCGGCAGATCGCGGCGGGGCTACAGGACGTGCTGGCCGTTGACCAGGCCCGTCGTACGGCGGGGCTGCTGCTCGCCGTGCTCGGCACCCAGTTCGTCTCGAGCGAGCTGATGGGCCGGGTGGGCGGCTGGCAGCAACTGTGGGGCACCACCGAGCCCGGTGCGGCCTACCTGTGGCTGGCGCGGGCGACCGACACGTTCTCCGGGCTCGCTATCACCGCCGCCGTCGTCACGGTCGTGCTGTTGCGCTGGGGGCTGCGCCACGTCGGAGTGCACCTGGTCGTCGCGCGGTTGACCGCCGTACTCGCGGCGGTGGTGATCGGGACGACGCTGCTCTGCGGCGGGTTGCTGAGCGTACTGACGCCCCGGACCGGGGGTGCCACGCTGGTGG